>JADFGZ010000021.1 GCA_022567475.1 Acidobacteriota bacterium
CGCCGAGGGTGTCATTCACAATCTCATTGGCGGGACCCATCATGTAGTTGACCGGATAGGCGCGCACCTCATCGTTGATGATCACCCCGAGCACCAACTCGCCGTCCTCGAGAGGCGCATCCGCCGCCGAGACGTGCTCCACGTTGATGTTGAGCGGAAAGTTGTAACGCTCCTCATCGGGGCGCGTGTTGGTGTAGTCGGAACGGTCGACGGCAAATCGGTGGGTGCGCTGATCCCATCCCGTCTCCGGCTGAGAGGGGGAATCCAAAGCAGCCGGTGACTCGGCCAGCCGGAGCGCCGCCACGGCCAGCACTGCGACCGCAAGAATCGCGAAACCTATGAACAGCTTCTTCGATGCCATAACGAATACTCCTCTTCTTTTTCTTTGCTCTTTCTTCTTTGTTCTTTGCAAAATCCGCAACAGGTCATGCGGCATGCGGCCTTGTTACCCTGCTATGGGAATTCCTGTTAAGATGCATCCCCCCTGTGGCTGTCTTTCGCCGCCTATTCCGTTCTATATAGCACTGTTCCCGGTTCAGGACGCGGCTTTATTTGCCCGGCCTTATTTGCCCGGCAAGGGCATGGTTGCAGCCTGTTGGAGATAGAAATCGGCCACCTTGGATGTGATAAAACCCTCTGCTTTCAAGTTCTCCACCGATTCCTGAACGCAAGCTGTATACACTTGGCGGCTAAATTTCTCCTTCGGTTCGAGCAAACCAAGCCGCAGCCACGCCTGGGTGACCGTTTCGCGAAAATCCCGATAACCGTTTTGGTTCATGTCAACGAAGTGATGCACCGTGTTGACCACATTGGCTCCGGTGGCGACATGCCCCCTTCCATCCTCCGGCTCCAGGCCCTCTCCGGTAAAGGGAGCAAAGCCAGTCGTGCTCTGTCCTCGCGGCCCGCGGCTGGGAGGAAAGATGTGATAGACGCCCAGGGGACAGGCAACCTCCGGCAAAGCCACGGGACCGTTTTCCAGGATTCCGTCCTGATCGGCGTCGCCCAGCTCGGCCCAGTCGGATTTGGAGGGGGGCGGCGCGATGCCCTTCTCCACCCAGTTGTCCAGGATGTCGATCAGCCCGTCCATGATTCTCGACATGTCCAGAATCTCAATGTCGCCAGATTTGCCGTCCGGCAGGTACTCGCCGCCGGAGTGGCTGATCCCGGCAATCTCATACACTCTGTGCCGGTCGCCCAGCCCCTTGTCCCGCAGCAACTTGGCGTTCATCCGTTTGCTGGCCGTGAAGTTGTTGTACCCCCGCCAAGACGGCGGATCGTCCGGAGTCTCGTTGACATACAACAAGTGCGTAATGTCTATCTGCGGCACAAAGCGCTCCCGGCTCTGCTCCGTGGCGAACAGTATGTCCTTCCCGTTTTCGATCACCGCCGGAACCCACAGGCCGGCGCCGGCGTCATCGGCGATGATGCCGTCGATGATCGGGGTGCCGTCGGTGTCCACGTTCAGGCCCGCCTTGTAGTTGACCATTCTTCCCGGCCTGGCGCCGCCGGAATGGCCATACCAGTAGGTTCGGGAGGGCTTCCGGCCAAGACGGCGCTCCAGAACGTTCTCGGCGAGCTTGGCGAGTCCCATAATAAAGCTGGGCTGCTCGGTGAGGTTCCGGTCCTGCAGAACGGTTCCGTCATCCAGGGTGACGATCAGGTCCCCGCCGGTCATGAGGGTTGATCTCCGGGTCTTGGCGAGGGCATAGCCTTTTTCGAGCATCAGCTTTTCGTATTTACTGATATCCGAGAGCGGATCGGCGGGATTGAGATTCCGGTCCCACGTCTTCAGCGTGGCGTATTTGAAGGAGCGTCCCGCGCCATGAGCGGTCACATACATTTTTCCGTTCCAGGCGCTGCGGTCCTCTGGATACATCAGCGTCACGCTGGTGCCCTGGGCGGCCTCGTAGCGGCCGATCCCGTGATAAAACGGGGCGTTGACGCCCGCCTGCGGATAGACGATCTCCGGGTATTCATTGATGTAGTTGGCATAGCGCGCGCTATTGTCCTTGAGAGTGTAGCCCGCGACCGTTCCGCTGATCCCCATGTCCAGACGCCGGAACTTCCGGCCTTGGAAGTCGAGATCGCTCTCGATCATCTGGCAGGACTCCTGCCCCACCTGCTTGCCTTTGACCTCCACTCGGGGAACCAAAAACTCGTTGCAGGAAACCGCACCGCCCGCGCTCTGGGCTCGCAAATCGGCCGCACCCCCGGCAAAGCAGGCAAAAACAACAAAACCTGCCGCCCACAACAGGCGCAGGCTGGAGTGTCTCATCATGGCAAAAATCCTCCTGAACTCTCAGTTACCCAGTTACCAAAGCTGTAATAAAAAACCCTGACACCTAATCCGTGTACAGAATCATACGTCAGCCGCCTCCCCGCCTCAAGCCCCGATTCTCGGCGGCAGTTGCAACTTAGGCAGGCTGAAAATATAACTCGTAGTTCGCTTCCCCACCCTGTGCTCGTTCAAAATGATCGGTGACGTTCCGGCAAGGTGTCACCTATGCGAATCATCAATGGAAGACCCCCACGGACCAAGCACATTGCCCGTGAGGGTGAGGAGGATTAGTATCTCGGTGACGGTCCTGCCCATCCTACAAGCACCAAAACAGCATTCAAATTCCATGCTGTCAGTTTGCCCTAACCGCCAGCCGCTTGCCTATGAAACGGGAACCCGGCTCAGAAGATTTCTGGAAGGTAATACGTCAGCACGGCGTTCAGCTTTTTGTCAGAGACGATGACTGCGCGGTTCTTCGGGTCGAGCGCCACGCCCCGCGGCTTGAGCAAAGCTCCCTTCGGCCCGCCGATCGTCCAGCGGGGCGGAACGTCGCCGTCGTCCTGGATGCTCCACACACCTACGAACGACAAGCCGGTTGCCCTCCCTTCGACTCCGTCCTCTGCGACCAGAATCCAGCCGCGTGGCGGATAGACTCGGACGTTCTTCGTGTTGGTGAGCATTGTATGGGGTCCCCGGATGACCCTCAGGGGTTTCGCGTTGCCTTCGGCAGTGCGGTCGAAGATCAGCAGTTGATCGCCCTCTTCCCCGCCCCAGTCGCCGACCGAGCCTGCGACGACGAGCAAATTGTTGATCGGGTCGACGGCCACGGCGCCACCCCCCAGCTGGGTGTCGGGGCCCTTGAGGATGCGGATCGGAGCGACATTCCCGTGGGCCTCCCTGGAATAGACCATGACGGAACCGCCGTCGGGGACGAAAATTTCGTTGTGAACCGGATCCACAGTGATCCGGTCGGGACGCTTCAGCTGGGTCTTCGACCCCTGGATGACGCGGATCGCCGGCTCGTCGCCGTTGGCTGATCCCCGGAAGGTGAGGATCGCCTGAGCGAACTGCTGTGGCACGACGATCTCGTCGTGAACCTCGTCGTAGTCGATGCTGTGCATCGTCCTTCCCAGAAAGGTCGACTGGCCTTCGAGCCGTCGTGTCGTTGTCGCGCCTCCGTCCGCCAGCCTGGCGAACGCCGCAATCTGCGGATGGGCCACTCAGTTCGGCACCAGAATCTCCTGCCGTTTCGTGTCGTACCCGACCGCTCCCGGGTTGCCGATCATCAGCGCCTGGCTCCGGATCGGGGCGCTGCGAATCGTCCGGAGCGGAGCCGTATCACCCTCGGCCGTCGGGCTAAAGACGGTCAGCGAGTGGTTGCCGTAATTGGCCACCCAGAGCTCCTCGTTTTTGGTGTCGAGAAACAGGGCGCTGGGGTACTGCAACCCCGTCTTTGGTCCCTGCAGCACGCGTAGGGGAGCCACGTCCCCCTGAGCGGTGGCCCGGAAGACCAGAATTGAATGATCGATGTCGTTGGCCACGAACAGCTCGCCCCGTTTCTCGTCCAAGACGATCCCGGCGGGCCAGTTCAACTGGGTCTTGGGGCCCTCGATCACCCGCAGGGGCGGAGTGTTCCCTTGAGCGGCTCGGGAATAAACCGTGATGGAGGGCGGCAGGAAGCGGCCCGTGCCTGGAATCGCCCGAGATCGCTCCAGCGGCCAGTTCAGCACGTTCCGTTCCCGGTCCCTGTTCCTGCCCAGGGCCGGGTCCCGATCGGACTTCTGCCCGTGGTTGGTGACGAAGATCAGGTCGTTCTGGTTGTCGATGACGATGCCGTGCGGATTGGCCAAGCGCGTGCGGTCTCCCTGAAGCAACCGAATGGGCGCGTCTCTTCCGGCGGCCTGTTTCCGCCAAACCACCACCGCGCTGTCGTGCTGGCTGGTCACAAAGAGTTCCTGATTCTTCTCGTCGACGGCAATGACGCGGCTCTTCGGCGTGCGAAGCCCCCGCACCGGCGGCACGTCACCCTGCTGGGTGCGCGAAAAAACCAGGACCCGGCCCGTGTCGCCGTGGGAGGCGTATATCTCTCCCGCATTCTGATCGAAGTAAAGCCCGCAGACGAACTCGATCTCTGTCTGCGGTCCCCCCAGCACCCGTCGCGGCTCGGTCATCGTCGCCGTCTCGGGCGTGTTGTCCAGCCGGTCGTAGACCAAAATCTGGAGCAGGTTCTCGTCGGCGGCGTAGACCTCATCACGTTCCGTGTCCACGGCCAGCCCGCTGAAGCTCGGGTAGGAATCGCGGATGACCCGCAACGGTTCTCTCCTGGCCACTTCGTCCCGGCTGGCCGGTGTCGCCGCGCGCGCCGCCAACTGCTCCTGCCGCAAGGCAGCTACGAGCGTGGTGCCGGTGCTGGCCGGAACCCACTGGCACATCTGCCCGTCCGTTTCCGGAAGTGGGACGATCGAGACGAGCCGGCTGTTTCCGATCGCTTCTGGTTGCCAGCCTCGCTGTTCGCCTTTCCCGTCTCCACGGAGCAGAAACAGTCCGGCAAAGACTCCCAATACAGCGAGGGCCAAAAAGAAACGGCGCTTGCTCCGCGAGGTCCTCCCCTGCGCTTGACTGGTTACCATGGATGCCTCCTCGCGAATTGAAATTGCGAATTTAAAAAATTTCCGGAAATGAAAAAGTCAAGACAGCGTTGATGCGCTTGTCCGTGGCAATGAGTTCTTTGTACTTGGGAACGAGGGCCACGCCATGTAAGTGTTTCAGCACCCCTTGCGGTCCCCCGATCGTCCACCGCGGCGGAACGTCTCCATTGTCTTGGACGCTCCATATCCCGACAAAATCATCGGAGGTGAAGTTGCTTATGTCGGGCCCCGCGACGGGCACGATGATCAGTCCTTTGGGCGGATAGAAGGCCAGCGGCCCTGCCAGGCCATGCAGTCCGCTCTTGGGTCCGCCAATGACGGCTCGCGGTTTCACATTCCCTTGATCCGTGCGGTTAAAGATTCTCAGGTAGATCCCCCTTCGGCCCTCGCTCCGGGGTCCCCTGCCGGCCACAATCAGCAGGTCGCGGACCGGGTCCACGACGACGGAGCTGGCGCCCAACTGCGTCTCCGGTCCTTGCAGCACGCGAATCGGAGCTACGTTGCCGTTCGCCTCACGGGGAAACACCAGAACAGCCCCTTTATCTTCCAGGGGAACAAATATCTCATTATGCACCGGATCAACCGCCACCCGATCCACATACGTGAGTTGAGTGAGGGGGCCCTGAATCACGCGGATCGGCGCTTCCTCGCCGTTGGCCCCTCCCCGGAATGTCAGAACCGCCTGGGCCATCGACTGGGGAAGGATGAATTCGTCGTGAATCTCATCATAGGCAATGCCGTGCTGCGCCCGGCTGAGCAGCGTTTTCTGCCCTTCAATCCTCCGCGTCGGTTTTGCATTTCCATCCGCCAGCCTGGCGAATACCGCAATCTGCGGGTGCCCCACTCAGTTCGGCACCAGGATCTCTTCCCGCTTGCTGTCGTAGGCTACCGGGTGCGGATTGCTCATCATCGGCGACGGGGCGTCCAAGGGCGCGCTGCGGATCACCCGCAACGGAGGAGTGTCTCCCGAGGCGGTGGCCTTGAAGACGGTGACCGTATGGCTGCCGAAGCTGGCCACCCACAACTCGTTGTTCTTCGGGTCCAAGTACACCCCCAGCGGGTTCTTGATCAGCGTCTTTGGTCCCTTCAGCACACGGATCGGCGCCACGTCGCCTTGGGCTGAGGTGCTGAACACCAAAATCGAATCCCCCATGTCATTGGCGACAAACAGCTCTCCACGCTTCTCGTCGATCGTCAGATGCGCCGGCCAGTTCAGCTGCGTGTTCTGCCCTTGAATCACCTGTAGGGGCGGAGTGTCCCCGCTGGCGTCCCGCGGATAGACTGTAATGGATGGAAGGCCCATCCGGCCCGAACCGGGAATCCTGTTAGCCGTACTCCGCGGCCAGTTCGCCTTTTCCTGCCTCGCGCCCTCCCGTTTTCTCTCCCACGTCGGCATGTCGTCGTGCAAATGCTGGGAGCCATAGTTCGCCACAAACAACCGGTTAGTCTTCATATCCAAAGCAATTCCGTGGGGGTCGGCCATCTGCGTTCGGTTGCCCTGGAGAAGCCGGATGGGCGAATCCTCTCCCTGGGCCATTTTGTGGAATATTACGACGGCATTGTCGTGCTGCACCGTCATATACATTTCCTCGCGCTCCTCGTCCACTGCAATGCCGTAAGTCCCATGTGGAGTCTCCAGCTGCCGGTCGGGAGCCACGTTCCCTTTGGCCTGGCGAGAGAAAATCACCATAGTATCTATTGAGTCGTTGTTGCTCACATAGATATCCCCGCTCTTGGGGTCAATGTAGAGACCGCAATTGAACCGGACATTGGTGTTCTCACCCCCGATGATGCGTTTGGGCTCGCTCATCGTGGCTGTGGGAGCGGTGTTTTCCAAGCGGTCATAGACGAGGACATTGAAGAGATTCTCGTCTATCACTACCACCTCGTTGCGAATGGGATCGACCGCCACGGAGCTATAGGCCGAATAACGATCCCGAATCGTCCGCAGGGGTTTCCTGCTGGCCACCTCGGCGCGTTTGGCCGCATCGGGCTCGCTTCCGGCCTCCATCGCCGCCAGCCGCTCCTGCCGCAGGGCCGCCCGCAGGCTGATCGCTGCGCTGGCCGGAACCCACTGGCACATCTCCCCGTCCATCACCGGCAAGGGCTCCACAGAAATGAGTTGAGGATGTCCGCTGGTTTTTCGCAAGGCGGCCTCGGAGGCTGCGTTCCATTCCAGCCGTTTTGCCTGCCCGGCAAAAAGCACCCAGGCAGCGATGGCGACCACCAAGCACAGCAACCCTGCCACGCCAAATTTTGGGCGCAAATAAACCCTTCTGAGCATCGCAACCTCCTTCCATCCTGACCGAAATAGAACCCCAGCAGCTTTCGCGGTGCGTATTCGCTATTCCTTAGACGGGCTGCCTACCTGGAAAGAGGAACCTAAAAAATCCCAGGAAATAGAAAATACGCACCGTGTCGAGGTCTTTGCTATTCTTCCATCATATACTCCTCCCCGGGAACCCACTCGTCACGATCTTCTCTTTTGGGGACTTCAAACGTAAATTGGAGTTGCGGCCCCACGGCAGACAGTCCAATATCTCGCGCCAGTTCCTCCCTCAGGACTCTCGTTTTGCCCCCCATCACCACCATTAACGGCATCACGGTAGGGATTTCCGCCTCTGGAATCGTAAAGTAGTCTTTGCTGAGAACCACAAAATCAGCAAACTTGCCCGGCTCCAGCGTCCCAAGCTCCTTCTCCTTTAGCACGTAGCGGGCAGCATAGGATGTGGACATCTTCAGCATCTGAACCCGGTTGATGGCCTCTTCGGCAGCCAGGACAACTCCATCGGATCTTTTGCGGGTCATATACGGAAAGAAATGCGCGAAGGCAGTCGGGTTGGGATCGTCAAGCCCATTTCCCCTTCCTTCGTTGGATACGTTTAGCCCGCCTTCCAACATGCTCTTGATCGGGCCGATCCGATTGGCGTATTGCTCCCCGTAGATCTTGGGGATAAAGGCCCCTTGGTCATCGATCTCTTTGGAAGCGCAGCTGAAGTGTATGTTCAGTCTCGCCATCCGAGGAATCTGATCTAGACGAGGATACCACCCACAATGATCCGCGCTAAAGCGACGGGAACGGATATAATCGAGAGTCAGGCTGGGATCGTCTTCCATCGCCTTCTCGATAATATCCATGAAGTAATCCATGCTCCGATCACCCATCACATGGTTGACGTTATAACGCAAGCGGGATCGGATCGCAGTATAAATGCCATCATAATACGGCCCTCCTGGCCTCGCGTGGCACTTCTCAGTAGCCTTGACTCCTGGAGCAGCATTCATGGTAGTGCAAATGGCCGGTGCATCGTGATCCAGAGCTCCCAGGGTAACACCCACATTCCAGAAATACTTATCCCCCATACCCGCCATGTCCCCGACGCGGGCGAAACAGCCGGCAATGTCCTCTTCCATAAGCTGACAGTTCCGATTGTTGAACGCCATCCGCACGGGCATCCGTCCCTCTCGTGCCAGCTTCATATAAGCGTCATGAACGGGAAACCCGACGATGTGGGAACTAAACCCCGTGAATCCCAGAGCCGCAAAGTGCTTCAAGCCATCTTCGATGCCATCCGCCATGAAAGGAACGCGAGTCCGCCAGAATAGCTCCATCCACAAGATCTGTGTCTTGACGTTTGCCATGGTTGCGAATTCGTTCTCATCGGTGTGATCCACATCAAAGATATCCATCAGGGCGTTCCGTCCTGCCGTGTTGAACAAGCTCACTCCCTCACCGCCGATATAAACAGGCCGTGTGGGAGCCAGTTGATCTAATAACCCACGGTCCATGCGCCCTTCGCTCAAGTATAGAGTCCCAATGGCTAAGCCATGCTTGCCCCGCGAGGGGAGGCTGAGCATGGCCCACTGTTCCTCCGGAGCTCCACTCATCCGCTCCTTGAGAATGATCTCGATCCCGTGGGTCAATTCCTCATAGGTTTTTCCTGTCACCCTAAAACGCCGGAACAGCCCCTGCATTTTGGCTTCTTCCTCCGGAAATTTCTGAAGCCATCTCCTTACGTAGGCGCCATGGAGGTGGATGTGCGTGTTAATCATTCCCGGGATGACCGTGCGCCCTTTCAGATCGATCTTGCGGGTCTGCGGGCCGGCATAGCGCAGGACCTGAGCGTTGGCGCCCAGGAATTGAATCTGATCCCCTCGGATCGCCATCGCCTGGAAGATACTGCCCGGAGGGCCAGTCGGGGATGTGTCGTCCATCGTAACAATCTTGGCGTTGTGAACAATCAGGTCTGGAAACTGGACCATCTCGGCCGGGACGGTCAGCGTCTCTTGCGCCCGGACTGCGGTTGTCAAGACAACAACAGCAAAAACGGCCTGTGCCATACGTTGAAAGATTGTGGTAGCAATCATTGGAAGTCTCCTTTTTTCTTCTTATCTTCTTTTTCTTCTTATCTTCGCCAATGCCTTCACAGGGCATGGGGCGGTTTCTTTTTGCTCCCCCAATGGGAGCCACATAGCTCTTATTTCGGTCACCAGGACCTCATCGCCAAACCGAGCGTTTAGCGTAGTATCCCGGATCGGCACGTTGGGCTTCAGCGTGAAGCTCATTCCGGCCTCGATCAACAGGTCATCCAATCCTTCCGTCCATCCTACTCCCAGGCGGCGACCATCCTCCCACCCGACAGTATGAACCAGTACGCCCCCAAAGCGAATATTTTCATCTTGTCCTGATCCTGCTCGATTTCCTGCGCTACATCGGTTCATGGCGACTGACAAGTCGCGGCTCGGACACGGTCGATACCAACTGGAGAACCGTTCCAAATATTGCGTACACATCACGGAATATTTAAACTGTCGGTCCTGTCTCGCTTTTTCGGGTTTCCTCGTGTTTAATAGGTGTGGCTATGATTAGGATTACCCTTACTTAACGGAGGGACCGACCAATGAAAAAATCTCTTCCTCTGCTGATACTGGTGCTGACACTGGCGCTGGCCGTCGGCTGTAGCAGCGGCTCAGAGCGAGAAACCGGCCCCAGCATATCCATGCCGACCGCTCCTTCCGGCCCTGTCTCCATGGACAAGGAAGACTACCCCGTCTTCCCCGACGCCGACGCCGGCGCTGACCCATCGGTTCCCGCCGAGCAAGGAGGAAAGGGATTCACGGGAGCGGGATGGGAAACGAATACGGATTTCGATTTCATCGGCGACCCGCGGGCCATTAAAGGCGGGCTCCTTCGCGATCATCTCAGGGACTTCCCCGGAACGCTTCGAACGGAAGGACCGGAATCGAACTCGGCGTTCAATTATGGAATCACGTCCATGGCATACGAGAGCTTGGTCGGGCTCCATACCACCACGCTGGAGCATATCCCGTCTCTCGCCACACACTGGCAGATCTCCGAAGACAAAATGACGTATCGGTTCCGCATCAATCCGAATGCGCGCTTCTCCGACGGCATGCCGGTGACCAGCGAAGACGTTGTCGCGACCTACGATTTCATGATGGATAAGACGCTGCTGTCTCCCTCCAACCAGATGGTATTTGGAAAGCTCGAACGGCCGGTTGCGGAAAGCATGTACATCGTCCGCGTCCGGGCCAAAGAACTGAATTGGAGAAATTTTCTCTACTTCTCCGGGATGGCCATTTTGCCTGCACACGTTCTGAAGACCCTCGATGGAGATACCTACCTCAAGGAATACAACTTCAAGCTGCTGCCGGGCACCGGGCCGTACATCATTCGCGAAGAAGATATCGACAAGGGCAGATCGATCACCGTACGGCGTCGCAACGACTATTGGGCGGTGAAGGCGAGGAGCAACGTCGGGATAGGTAATTTCGATGAGATGCAATTCATCGTGGTCCGCGATGAGAACCTTGCTTTTGAAATGTTCAAGAAGGGGGAGCTGGACTATTACCCCGTATCGATGGCGCGGCAATGGGTCGAAGATTTGGATTTCGAGAACATCCAGCGGGGACTTGTTCAGAAACGAAAAATCTTCAACGATGAGCCGAATGGCATCCAGGGATTTGCTTTCAATACCCGAAGAGCTCCTTTTGAAGATATTCGTGTTCGCAAAGCGTTCACCTTCCTCTTCAACCGCCGGCAGTTGATCGAAAAGCTCATGTTCAACCAGTACGAACCTCAAAATTCTTATTATGTTGGCGGGCGGTATGAGAATCCGAACAATCCCAAGAACGAGTACAACCCCCAGGAAGCTTTGCAACTGCTCGCGGAGGCGGGTTGGAACAGCCGCGATACCCAAGGGCGGCTCGTCAAGAACGGCGCTCCGCTCCAGATCGAGTTGCTTTACGCCAGCCGCACGTTTGAGCCTCACCTGACGATATACCAGGAGGACTTGCGAAAAATCGGAATCAGCTTGAATCTCCGCCTCATCACCGGGGAAACCCTGTTTCAGCTGGTCAACGAGCGCCGCTTTCAGATGACGCAGATGGGGTGGGGAGCATTGCTGTTTCCGAATCCGGAGACGAGCTGGCATTCATCCCTGGCGGATGTAGACAACACCAACAACATCACGGGATTCAAGAATGCGCGCGTGGATGAGCTTTGCGAGGCGTACGACAAAATGTTCGATGTGGAAGAACGGGTCCGTGCGCTGCGCGAAATCGACGGAATCCTGGCGAACGCCTACCCCTACGCGTTGCAGTGGAACGCTCCGTATTCCCGCCTCGTCTACTGGAACAAGTTTGGAACGCCCCCCGGTTATCTGTCACGCACGGGCGACTACTTCGGTTCCGGCACCGGTCCCGGGCTGCCGCAGATGTGGTGGATCGACCCTGCAAAAGACGCCAAGCTACAACAGGCGTTACGCGATCCATCCCTGAAGCTGGAAGTCGGACCAACGGAGGATCGTTATTGGATCGAGTTCGGCAATAACGAGCAATCATTGCAGCCCCCAGCGCGTAAGATTCCATGACTGGTTACTTCGTCCGCCGCTTTTTACTGATCATCCCGACCTTCCTCGGGATCACCCTGGCCGTGTTCGTGATGATGCATTTCGTTCCGGGCGGCCCGGTGGAACGCCAAATCATGCGGTTCAAGATGGCATTGACGACGGAAGGAGGCGCGTCCGGCACAGCGCTCAGCATCGACATTCCAGAAGAAGCCATCGAGGAGATGAGGCGCTACTACGGCTTTGATAAGCCGGTGCATATTCGGTACGCGCTGTGGCTCTGGAATCTGTTGCACCTCGATCTGGGGCGCTCCTACGTCTATCAGGACCCCGTTTGGGATGTCATCAAATCCCGATTCCCCGTCTCCATCTTTCTGGGCTTGACGGGCTTTTTTCTCAGTTACATCGTTTGCATTCCATTGGGCGTCTGGAAAGCCATCAAACACGGCTCGCGTTTTGATTTCGGCAGCAGCTTCATCGTGTTTTTGGGGTATTCGATTCCAGGATGGGCGCTCGGGGCGGCGCTGCTGGTGCTGTTTGGAGGGGGCAGCTTCTGGAACTGGTTCCCGCTGGGCGGTTTCCGCCCGGGCAACTGGGAATACCTCAGCTTTTTCGAAAAGATCACCGCGCAGCTCCACCACATGTTTCTGCCCGTGCTGTGCTACATGCTCGGGTCGTTCGCCACGCTGACCATCCTCATGAAGAACTCGCTGATGGAGAACCTCGGGCAGGATTACATTCGCACCGCCTTCGCCAAGGGCCTCAGCGAGCGGCGCGTCATCTTCGTTCACGCGCTGCGCAATTCCCTCATCCCGATTGCCACGGGCCTCGGACATGTGATCGGCCTGATTCTGGCCGGCTCGTTCTTGATCGAAAAGGTGTTCAACATCGACGGCATGGGCTATCTGGGGTACACCTCGATTTTGCAGCGCGACTATCCGGTGGCGCTGGGCATTCTGGTGATATCCAGCCTGCTGATGCTGGTCGGAAACATTCTCTCGGACATGATCTACGTGGTCGTGGATCCCAGGATTCGATTTAAGTGACGAAACCGGACGTGGCATCCAGTCTGAACGAGACCGCTCCGGCGACGCGCCCCTCCGTCTCCCTGTTTCGCAAGCGCCTGCGAAAGTTTCGCGCCCTGAAGCGGGGATATTATTCCTTCCTCTTGCTGCTCGCCGCCTACGGGACCTCCTTTTTTCTGCCGGTGCTGGTAAACGATAAAGCGTTGATCGTCCGGTATGAAGGCCGGTTTTATTACCCTGTTTTCCACTACTATCCGCCGTCCACTTTCGGCCAGGAAGCCATCGGGGAGCCGGATTACAGGCGCCTCGCGGAAACGTTCCGCGAAGAGAACGTCGGCAACTGGGCCATCCTGCCGCCTTATCCCTACAGCCACACCGAGTCCCTTCTGGAGCTTCCCGGCTCTCCGCCGCATTCCCCGTCCTGGCAGCACATTCTCGGAACCGACGACCGAGGCAGAGACATTTTCACGCGGCTGGCCTACGGGTTCAACGTGTCTCTTACCTTTGCGCTGATGGTGCTGGCGGTCAGCTACGCCATCGGGATCACGGTGGGAGCGTTGCTGGGATACTTCGGGGGCAAACTGGACATTCTGGGGCAGCGCTTGATCGAGATATGGTCTTCGTTGCCGTTTCTTTACACCATCATTATCATCAGCTCGATTGTCGTGCCCATTTACATCCCTGGAAGAAATTTGCTGTTGCAGCCGTCCTTCTGGCTGCTGATCTTCATCCTGACCTTCTTTAATTGGATGGGCATCACGTATTACGTGCGGGGCGAGTTTTACCGCGAGAAGGCCAGAGATTACGTGGGCGCCGCCATCGCCATGGGCGCTTCGGAAGCGGCGGTCATGTTCAAACATATCCTGCCCAACTCGCTCACCCCCGTCATCTCCTTCGCCCCGTTTATGATCGTAGGCAACATCGGCGCGCTGGTCGCTCTGGATTTTCTCGGCTTCGGTCTTCCCGCTCCCACGCCAAGCTGGGGGGAGCTCATCGGCCAAGGGATGAGCAACCTGACCAAATGGTGGCTGGTCTCTTTTCCCCTCAGCGCTCTGTTCCTGACCCTGCTATTGATCGTCTTCATCGGGGAAGCGGTGCGCGAGGCCTTCGATCCCAAGGAATTTTCGAGGCTGCGATGAGCAAACCACAAACCCCGCTGCTTCAGGTGCGGAACTTGAAAACCCAATTCCAGACGGAAGCGGGGATCGCCAGAGCCGTCGACGGAGTGGATTTAGACGTCTACCCGGGCGAGGTTGTGGGACTGGTCGGCGAGTCCGGATCGGGGAAAAGCGTTACGGCGCTGAGCATTCTCCGGCTGATCCCCGACCCTCCCGGCAAGATCCTGGAAGGGTCGGTCCTGTTTGGCGGGCGGGATTTGCTGCAGCTTTCCTGGGATGAGATCCGGACCATTCGCGGAAAACAGATCAGCATGATCTTCCAGGAACCGATGACCTCGCTGAATCCGGTCTTCACGATCGGCATGCAGTTGGCGGAGATCGTGCTCCAGCACGAACACGTATCGAAGAGCGAAGCATTCCGCCGCTCCGTCGAGATGCTCGAGATGGTCGGCATTCCGGATGCGGCGTTGCGCATGAAAGACTATCCGCATCAGTTCTCCGGCGGGATGCGGCAGCGCGTCATGATCGCGATGGCGCTCTCCTGCAACCCCTCGCTGCTGATTGCGGACGAGCCGACGACCGCCCTCGACGTCACGATCCAGGCGCAAATCCTCGAGCTCATGCTGCAGCTCAAGGATCAGCGGCGGGACGCCGCGATTCTGCTGATCACGCACAACCTCTCCGTTGTGGCGGAGACGTGCCATCGCGTGATCGTCATGTACGGCGGAAAAATTCAGGAGATCGCCCCGGTGAAAGAACTGTTCCAGAACCCGCAGCATCCCTACACGCGCGGCCTGCTGGCGTCGCTGCCGTCTGTCGACGGCGAGAAACAGCAGCGGCTGCGCACGATTCCCGGCAACGTTCCGGACATTCTCGATCTGCCCGCCGGGTGCAAGTTCGTGACGCGGTGCGCGGAACGGCTGGAGCGCTGCTCTCTGGCCGAGCCGGAACTGCTGGAAACCTCGCCCGGACACTGGGTGCGCTGCTACTTGGTGAATCCATGAAGATTCTCGAGGTCCAGAATCTGCGCGTGAGCTTTCCCGTTGTGGGAGGCGTCTTCGCGCGAAAGATCGCCGAAGTGAAGGCCGTGGACGGCGTGAGTTTCGAGATGGAAAGCGGCGAAACGCTGGGCCTGGTGGGGGAGTCCGGGTGCGGCAAAAGCACGGTCGGACGCGCCATCGTCAACATACTGCGCGCGATGGTTTACGGCGTGGAAATCTCCGGAAATATTTTGTATCACCATCCGTCGGGCGTGGTGGATCTGGCGTCGCTGAGCCGCCCGAAGATGCGGCCCTACCGGCCCGATATTCAGATGATCTTTCAGGACCCGTATTCGTCGCTGAATCCGCGCATGACGGTCGGACAGATCGTGGAAGAGCCGCTGAAAATCCACACCACCTCGCCGTCCAAGGAGCGCAAGGACCGCGTCGGCTGGCTGCTGGGGAAGGTGGGATTTTCACAGGAACAGGCGAACCGCTATCCCCACGAATTTTCCGGCGGCCAGCGGCAGCGTATCGGGATCGCGCGGGCGCTGGCGACAAATCCCAAAATCGTCATTGCGGACGAGCCCGTCAGCGCGCTCGATGTCTCCATTCAGGCGCAGGTCGTGAACTTGATGCAGGACCTGCAGGACGAATTCCGCCTTTCCTACCTTTTCATCGCCCACGACCTGTCGGTCGTTCGCCACATCTCGGAGCGAATCGCCGTGATGTATCTCGGGCACATCGTGGAGATCGGACCGGGCGAGTCGGTTTACAAGAACCCGGTGCACCCTTACTCGCGCGCGCTGCTCTCGGCGGTTCCCCGTCCCGATCCGGAAGCCGCCCGAGACCGCCGTCTCCGCCTGGCCGGCGATATTCCGAGCCCCGTCCGCAAGCCTTCCGGCTGTGCCTTCCGCACGCGCTGTCCCATCGCGAAGCCTTCCTGCGCGGAGGAAGTCCCGGCGTTGGAGTTCAAAGAAGGGAGGTGGGTTGCCTGCCCCTGGGTGTAGAAGGGGTTGACGTTCTGAGTTGCCCTGCTGGACTACGGTGCTTCCTCAATCGACTGTTGGCAGGTCAGTCGCAACGTATTTGTGTGCTGGGATTGGAAGCTCAATTCTGGGTGGGCAGGTTTACCGTCGACCAGGGTCCAGGAACCATGAAGAGTCTCCGATGCGCGAGCAAGAAATGTTCTCTGTAGAACGCTTCCGGAGAGTGAACCTGGACACCTTGGAGATCGAGTTCCTGTCCATGGATTATTACCAGGGCCACGGACGCAACGCAGCCCTAATTCAACCGACAACTGCGCGCCTGGGAACCCACCTACAACACGATCCCTCCGCACCAAGCGCTCCCCTACCTCACCCTGCAGCAGTTCCTGCTCAGGGTGCACATACAACAAAAGTGTCACTAATCTACCGGACGAGCACATCACCTTGCAGGACCGGGTAAATTCTGGTAGAAAGGCACTTCAACTCCAATCAACAAATCTCCTTATAGTTTCCATCGAGAAAGAAGCTGCAATGAGTTGGAAAGACTTGGCGGAAATGGCCCCGAAGCTTTCGGAAGCGGAAATTCGCTTCGAGAAGAAACGGAGGCTCGCTGGACTGGTTCTGGGGCCGCTGCTGTTTGTCATCGTTCTTCTTTCACCCCCGTTAGAACACGTGACCCCCGTGGGCATGCGCACCCTGGGCATCTTCTTGTGGATCGTTACGTGGTGGATCTCGGAGGCGATTCCCATCCCCGTGACAGCTTTGTTCTCGATGGCCCTGCTGGTTGTCTGCGGCATCCTGCCGGCTCAGGAAGCCTTCAATTACTGGGCCAACTGGATCAATATTTTTCTCATTGGCGCCTTTATCATCGGACACGCCACCAGCATCCACGGCCTGACGCGCCGCCTTGCCTACCGCATGATCGCCTCGCCGCTGCTCGCCGGCGACCCTTGGAGGCTGCTGGTTCTGTTTGGAGTCGGCCCGGCTCTATTCAGCGCGCTCATCTCCAACGTGGTCTCCACCATGATCTTTCTCTCGATCGCGCTGGGCCTGATGGAAACCCTGCAGTTCCCGCAAGAAGGGCGCTACGGCGAAGCACTGTGTCTGGCTATCGCTTGGGGAGCGGCCATGGGAGGAATCATCACCCCGGTCGGCTCACCGCCCAATCTGATCATTATCGGGTTCATGGAGCCGCTCGGCTACCACATCGGGTTCGCTCAATGGACCGCAGTCTGCTTTCCCGTCGCCGTGGCCGGGCTGGCGGCGATGTTTCTTGTGATCCGGTATATTCTTCGCCCGCAGACGACGGGCTGGCAGGTGTCACCAGAAAAGATCCGGCAGGAATTAGAAAAGCTGGGCCCCATGAGCCGGGGAGAAAAGATCGCCGGCGGCGCGCTTCTCACCGCCGTGTTTCTGTGGGTGCTTCCCGACATGGCGCGTATTTTCCTGGGAAGAGAGCACGCCTCCAGCATCTGGCTCACTGGGCACCTGGGCTGGGAGGTGAGCGCTATTCTGGTAGCGACCTCGTTGTTCTTGATCCCGGTCGATTGGGAGAAGCGAAAATTCGCCATGACTTGGCCGGAGGCCGTAAAGGGAATCGAATGGGGAACGCTGAGCTTGATTGGAGGCGCGCTGGCTTTGGGTAGCATGCTCGCTCACCGGACACTGGGACTGGGAGAGTTCTTTGCGCAAAGCATCTCTTCGCTGGCTGCCTCGGGCACTTCCCAGTTTGTCTTCGTGCTGGGGGGGATCGTTTTTACTGTCCTGCTCACCAACCTGGCCTCGAACGTGGCCATCAGCAGCATGGTGGGAGCGCTTGCCCTGGCGGTGCTTCCTTCAACCGGACTCAACCCTCTCGCCCTGATGGTCCCCATCGCCCTGGCGAGTTCCATGGCTTTCTCGCTCCCCATGGCCACGCCGCCCAACGCCATCGTCTTCGCCAGCGGCCAAGTCCGCATCACGAACATGTTCAAGAGCGGATCAGTTCTCTCCCTGATCTGCGTAGTGATCCTCTCGCTGTTCGGTTTTATTTTGGTCGAATGGATTTTTCCCCAGGGCGGTTAAACCGCACCGGTTTCAGGCACAGGACCTGCCAGAGTGGCGATGAGCGCGGCTTTCCGGCTACGCGCGGGCTGGTGAAGCCGCCGGTTAAGTTTTTTGGTTAAGCTGGGGCCTTGGCCGTCGACGGCAGGCGGAACAGGGTTTCAAAATTCTTGTAGAAGATTTTCTTCTTGTCCGCAGCGCTCAGCGAGGATTTTTCCACCGCATCGGTGCATCCCCGGATAGAAAACCTTCCCCCCTCGGCGTCAAACGGCGCGTCGGTGCCGAACAAGATGTGATCCACCCCGAAGAAATCGCAGGCGCACTCAACGGAGGCCTGGGTGAAAGTCGACGTGTCCCCGTAGAAACACCGGAAATATTCCATGGCGGGTTTTTTCAGCGGAGAGCCCCGTTCCGCCTCAATGAGCGGATCGAACATCCCCAGCATGGCTTCGATTCGGCCGGAAAAGAAAGAGACCATGGCTCCGGTGTGGTGCACGATGATCTTTAAGTTGGGAAAATCTTCCAGGATTCCGCTGAAGACAATCCGCGCCATGGCCGCCGTGCTCTCGTAGGGCCAGCCGAAAATCTGCCAAATGCAGTATTTGGAGTGATCCTCGGCCAGATAATCGGGATGCTTTCGCGAGCGGGCCGGGTGCAGCAGGATGGGCAGGTTGTAGTCCGACATCATCTGGAAGATGGGACGAAACTCCGGCAGGTCCAGGGGCTTGCCCTGTACGTTGGAAAATAGCTGCACCCCGCAGAGCTTCAGGTCCTGAATGGACCGCTCCAACTCCCTGGCGGCGGCGTCCGGCTTGTCCATTCCGAGCGAGGCCACGGCCCCGGCAAACTGGCTGGGATATTTCGCAACCAGCTCGGCCAGACCGTCATTCAGTATTTTGGCCAGAACCTCGCTGTCTTTCGGGGCCACCACTTCCACGGGCGGACCGGCCACGCTCAGCACCTGCCGGTAGCCTTCAAACTCCTCCATCATCTGAAACCGGGCATCGAGGTCGATCAGCACCTGGTAATTTTCAATGCGCGACTTTCCGCCTTGGACATACTTAATGTGAGTAGGGCTATGCTCGACGAAATTACTCTGATCCTGCCGCTCCCATCTGGCTGTTTCGTATTCCTTCGGAAGAACATGGCAAAACACATCTACCCGCGGAATTTTTCGCTGACCCTTTCCCAGCCCCATTCGGCCTCCCCTTTGGACTATTTCGCTGGACTATGTAAGTTGGACTATTCGCTGGATTCCTGGCGGCAGTTCGGCCGGTTGGTCTTCAGCCCGCTGTTTTTCCTGTGCGGCTTGGCGGCACGCTGCCGCGCGAACTCTCCTCACAGCGATCAGCAGAGACAACCCGCCGAACGCCGCACAGGGACAAACTTTACTCAGCCTCAGTAGTTGTAGTTTTCCGCGATCTCTTTGCGAGTATAGGAAACCGGGTCGCTGGCATAGTCAGCCCGATAATTGCCCGGCACATTGATGCCCGGCATAGCCGGAATCCAAATCTCCCGCAACAATTCATCCGGATCGCCGTACTTGGCGGCGACCTGGCGGACCTGGGGATCATCGAGCACGGTGAGCCGCCCTTTGTTGATCAACTGAGTCTTCCGGCCGTCCACCGTCTCGATATCCATGGTGGTGAAATAGGTGTGGATATGGGAATGGCCTCCCGCCTCCTTGTGGTCTTGGTTAAATTTGGCCCACTCCTCCGGCAGCAGCACTTCATAAACAAAACCCGACCTGGCTCCAATCCCCCAGTGGATTACGCCCGCACGCGATCTTTCCCAAGAGCCGCCTAGCTCCGCAAAGTTTTTAGGCCGGATGCCATTGACGTTCGTGCCGATGGCCACCTCCCACAGCTTGTTTTTACCCGGCCCCGAAACGCCGGGGAATTGGACGTTCTGCCACTTGTTCAAGCCCTCTCGCCACAGCCGGCCATACTCGCCGCCGCCTTCAATTCCGGCGGCGCTGCCCTGGGAAATAGAGAGCCGGATGTGCGGGAAGGGGCCGGCGTGATTCATGGTGCCGGCGATCACGCCCTGGGCATCGGCTTCCTTAAAGGAATCGACACCCATTCCCAGCGGGATGGCGCTAATATGCCCCTCATGAACGATGTTAAAGCCCTCCACGCCCGTTCCCTTCTTGTAGGTCCCTTTGGCTTCCTCCCAATATCGGGGCTGGACCGTCCATTGGATATCGGTCCCTTCCGGATCGTGAGCGTGGATGCGGTGGGCTTCGAGCAGCATCTCCCAGGCTGCGTTGTCAATCGCGACCTGTATTTCATCCGGGAAGCTGGCTGCGGTCACAAACTTATCGATCGTATTCCAGAAGATGTACTGCCAAGGGATCTTCAGGGCTGGATGGGTCCCGCCGGACTTGTAGATCAAAACGTCATATCCGCCGTTTTCCGCCAGACGCATAATCGTCTCTTGAGTAAAGCTCGATGCTCCACGGAAGTCTCTTCCTCCTAAGATGCCGCGAGCCTCCCTGGCGACATTGAAGATGGGGAGGTCCCCTTCGGGACGCAAAGGAGCATAGGTGCGCACGACATCGGCCTGGCCTCCGGCCTCCCGGATTGCCTGGATAATGGCATCGAGCACCTGCGCGTCAAAACTGCCGGAGACTACGATCAAAGCTTTGTGGCCCTGCTGCACGTTATAGCCTGCCTTCAGGAACGCGCTCATGTACGGCCTTCTAACGACTTCCCGCGCGATCGGCACCAGCTCCTCCACCGTGTAGCTCGGCTTGACCTGCGGATAGCGGGGCGCAGGATACTCGCCCGGTTTGTAAACGGGATTCTGGGCAGCCAGCCACTGACTTCCCACCAGGATCGTGCAGAATGCAAATGCAATTCGCCAGTTGGTTCCGATAAACATAAAGTTTCCTCCCCCCAAAAAGTCTCCCGGAATACGCCTTCCCCGGAAGAAGCCGGCCAACTTTCAATACGGGTAGTTTTCAGCGATATTCTTGCGAATGTATGCGGTCGGGTCGTTGCTGTAGTCTCTCCGGTAATCGCCCGGCACATTGATGCCCGGGATGGCCGGAATCCAGATTTCCCGCAGCAATTCATCCGGATCGCCGTATTTGGCCGCCACTTGCCGCACCTGGGGATCATCCAGCACGGTGAGACGGCCCTTGTCGATCAACTTGGTCTGCTGCCCGTCAATGGTTTCAATATCCATGGTGTTGAAGTAGGTGTGGATATGGACATGTCCGCCCGGCGCGTGATGCTGTTCCTGGAATTTCTTGAATTCCTCCGGTATCTGTTTCTGGTAAACAAAGGGCGTCCGCGCGCCGATCCCCCAGTGAATCAGTCCGGTGCGGGACCGTTCCCAAACATTGCCTCCGGCCCGTTCCATGGCGTCCTTTGGCCGGAGGCCCTTGACCTGCGTGCCGATGGCGACCTCCCACAGTTTGTTGATGCCCGGCCCAGGAGATTCCGGCCATTGGATATCCTTCCATTTGTCCAGAGCCTCCCGCCACAGTTGGCCGTACTTGCCGCCGCCTTCAATCCCGGACGCACTCGCATTGGCAATGGAGACCCGGATGTTCGGAAAGGGTCCGGTGTGATTAAGGGTGCCGCCGATCACTCCTGCCGCGTCGGATTCCATAAAGGAACTGCCGGCCATTCCCATCGGGATGCCGCTGACGTGCCCCTCATGCACGATGTTAAATTGGTAGGTCTCTTTCGCTTCCTCCCAATAGCTCGGTTTCACCGTCCAGGAGATATCGGTCCCCTCCGGGTCCTGTACCCGGAACCGGCGAGCTTTGAGCACCATTTCCCAGGTTGCCAAATCAATGGCCTGCTGTATTTCGTCGGGGAAACCGGCCGTGGCGATAAATTTGTCGATGCGGTCCCAGAAAATGTACTGCCAGGGAATCGAGATCGGCGCATGAGGACCCCCGGCGCCGTAGATCAAAATATCGTATCCGTTGTTCTCCGCCAGCCGGATAATGGTGTCGCGAGTAAAACCCTTGGTCTGCGGTTCCCGCGGCCCCATGATGGACCGGACTTCGATTGATCCGTCGCCTCCGGGACGGGGGGTGACATGGGTTTTCACCACATCGGCCTCGCCTCCGGCCTCATGAATCGCGCGGATAATCGCATCGAGCACCAAAGGCTCGAAATCACCGGGGACGACGATCAAGGCTCTTTGTCCGGGCTGGATGGCGTAGCCCGCCTTCAGAAAGGCGCTCATCACCGGCCTGCGGACCGTCTCCCGCGCGATCGGCATCAGATCATCGACGGTATAGCTCGCCTTGATCTGCGGATAGCGGGGCGCAGGATACTCGCCCGGCTTGTAAACGGGGTTCTGCGCCGCCAGCCATTGGCTTCCCAGTAGAAGCGCGAAAACCCAGCCGAAAAATCGCCACGTCAGTTTTGGAAACATAACGGCTTTTCCTCTCATCTTTTCCTCTCATCGAAAGGTTACGGAAAAATCAGCGGCTGCTCCAGAAGCCGGATTCGGCAATTCAGCACGTTTGAGGCCCCTGCATTTTCTGAAATTATATACCGTTTTCACAAATGGTGTAAGACCGCTCCGCCATCGGAATCAGTCATCCCCGGTGGCTGTCATCCTGAGCGAAGTGAAGGATCCGCTTTTGTACGCGGGGATTGGTCCTTTCCTGGCGGAAAAGCAGATTCCTCGCTGCGCTCGGAATGACAACGCGTTGTGGTTTACACCAACTGTGACGCTCTAATCCTAAAGCTACGGATGGCGGTGTGAAATTTGCCTCGCAAGAAAACGGGAGCAGGGCTTGCTGGCTCCCATTTTCTTGCGAGGGCCAAGGTCAGATTGCAGAAATTACAACGAACTCTCCAGCTAGAACACCAGCCGCAGCGCCAACTGAATCTGCCGCGAAGTGGTTGTGGTGCCGGTAATTTCTCCGGCGTTACTCCTCCGATTCCCTGTACGAGTGAAAAGGTTCGTAGCAGGCCTTGCGAAATTCGGCCGGTTGAAGATATTGAAAAACTCCGCCCGGAACTGGAGATTGGTGCTCTCGCTCCAGAGCGGCGTCTCCTTCATCAGTGTGAAGTCGATGTTGGCGATTCCAGGGGTGATGGTGGTGTTTCGCCCCACCGTGCCCTGGAAGAATCCCGGGGCAAAAGTTTCATCGCAAGGAGAAGGCTCCCCCGACGGTAACTTCACCGTCGGCAAGCAATTCACTGCCGGATAACTGAATTGTGACACATCGAAGTATTCATCCGGGTTCTGCGGACGGACGGGATTTTGATCGCCTCCAGCGACCAGGTTTAACCTGGGCCCATCCACATAGCGCGCCCGGAATCTCCCATCCCTCGGCTGGTCTCCCGAGAGGTTGAAGGGGCTTCCACTGTTAAACCGCAGGATGCTGCTCACGCCCCAACCACCGAGGATCTTGCCTGCCGCGCCAGTCAAATTCCCAGTCGGAAAATCATACACGAAGTTTGTGTAGAAGCTGTGCCGGATATCGAAGCTGGAAAGCGCATTCTCTTTCTCGCCCCGGTATCCACGGCGGTCCGATGCCCTGAAATCGGTGCTTCCGAAAGTGCTGGAGGAGTCGTCGGTCATTTTGGAAAGAGTGTAGGAGCTCTGGATTTGAAAGCCCCGGCTGAAGCGCTTGGTCAAGCTTGCCCGAAACGCGTGATATTGGGAGGTGCCATCGGTTTTGGTCACCCGCATCCGGCCCCAGTTGGGATTGGACCGGGGCTCCCGGATCAAGATAAACCGCCTGCCGTCGCGTTGAATCGCGGGAATCGTATTCAGCAGGATAGCCCCGCGCCACAGATGAGTCCCGCGGGTGCCGGAATACCCGATGTCCACCGTTGTATCCGGAGCAACCTCTTGCTGGATGTCCATGCTCCACTTATACATGGTCGGCTGCTCGACAAAGTGTTGCACCAGATCGACCTGCGGCGTGCCTCCCTGTTCCGCCGACAACAGATCACGATGGGCGTTGAAGGCGTCGGGGAAGTTAATTCCTGTTTCTGGGAGGTCGCTTGCGACCACATCCGCCACTGAAAAGAAGGGCGCCACGCGGGCTCCCAGGAAGATGAAAACGTGCGGCAGGATTTGATCGTGGAACAAGCCCACCCCGCCCCGGACGGAGGTTTTCCCGGTCTGGAACGGATCCCAGGCGAAACCCACACGGGGAGCGAAGTTCTTCAAGGAAGGATTCTCAAAATAAGGATCCCCTACGTCGGTTTCCGAGGGCTTGACGGAGTAGAAGTGCCCCGTGGCCGGCCCAAAACCTTCTTGCGCGCGGGTCCAATCGCGAATGCTCGCCACCTTCCCGTTCACTTCCGTTGGGACCGAGATCGCCTCGTACCGCACGCCGAGATTGAGGGTGAAGCCCGGCTTTACGCTGATGTCGTCCTGCAGGTAAAAGCCGAACAGGCTTTGCCTCCAGCCGCGGATGTTGTCCGCGCCGGGCTGGGTGACCAGAAAGGAGGCTACATCGTTGAGCATGAAATCATCCAAACTGCCGAAACCAAAGGTGCCGCTCGCGTTGAAATCGGAGCGCACATTCGCTTGAAACCTCTCGAACTGGCCGCCGAACTTGATGGAATGCCGCCCGGTGCTGTAAAAGAAGTCTTCCTTGAACTGATAGACGGTTTGGGCGTGCTTCTTGGGGTTGAAGCTCCGTCCGCCCCAGTCGGTCAGGCCAGAAATGTCCATGCGCCCCGGCACATCGGGTTGGTCGGCGAAGGCAA
>JADFGZ010000226.1 GCA_022567475.1 Acidobacteriota bacterium
TCGCCCCTTCCGGGGCTGATCCGGCGTGGCCTTTCCCACCCACGGCTGGCGCCGTGGGCTAAACTCTTGCGCCCCTCTGGGGCTTCCCGAGCGTTCTGGGAAGTTATACAGCAACTATGAAATTGCACTAGTTCATTACCTTATTTACTTCCGAATTCCCATTCCAACTTCGTTGAGCCTGTGGGCGCCGGAATTCCCGAACAGCGGGGGTTCTCGGTAGAAATTTGTCAAAACCGTCCTACCCGGCTGGCGAAACGCGGCGCACAATGCGGTCCATGAGTTCAATGGCCCGCAAGCAACCTGCCCGGTCCACGTCGCAGTGGGTGACCATGCGCATGGCCGCTGGGCTCACTCCGTTGGCGTATACATGCTGAGCCCGGAGTTTCTCGGAGATTTCCGCTGACGTCATGCCCGTGCCGGAGATGTCGAAAACGACGATGTTGGTCTCGACCTTGGCCGGGTCCAGCCGAATGCCGGGAAGCCCGGCCAGCCCTTCGGCCAGCAGCCTGGCGTTTTCATGATCGATATGCAAACGGGCGGGAGACTTTTCCAGCGCCACCAGCCCCGCTGCGGCTATTACGCCCGCCTGGCGCATCCCTCCTCCCAACACCTTCCGTTCGTTGCGGGCTTGGCTGATAAACTCCCGGCTTCCCAGCAGCAGCGAACCCACCGGGGCTCCCAGGCCTTTAGAGACGCAAAACATTACCGAATCAAACTTCCGGGTGATTTCATCGACCGGCCGTCCGAGCGCGACGGCGGCGTTAAAGATGCGGGCGCCATCCAGGTGAACGCGCAGCCCCAGGGCGTGCGCTTCATCGCAGATCTCATCGGCTAAATCGGGAGGGAGCACGCGGCCCCCCGCTATGTTGTGCGTGTTCTCGCAGGCGATGAGCCCGGTCTGCGCGCGAAAGGGACTTTTGGGACGCACGGCTTCTTTCACCAAAGCCCAGGACAGGACGCCGTCGTTTCCCCGGACCGGCCGGGCCAAACCGCCTGCAATAGCGGCCATGGCGGCCATCTCAAAGTTGTATACATGGCCCCGCTCCTCGCAGATGATCTCCTGCCCGGGACGGATGTGCACCCGCATGGCCGCCAGGTTCCCCATCGAGCCGGAGGGAACAAACAGCCCCGCCTCCCGCCCGAACATCTCGGCGGCGCGCTGCTCCAGGCGGTTGACGGTGGGGTCTTCGCCGTAGACATCATCGCCCACCTCGGCCTCGGCCATGGCGCGGCGCATCTCCGGTGTGGGCTTGGTGACGGTGTCGCTTCGCAGGTCCACGGTTGTCTGAGACCTGCCCTCCTGTTCCAGGGTGGCTGTGCTGTTGGGGTTGGATTGTTCTCTCATAAGATCATTCCGTTTTCAGTGAATTGCTCGGCGCGCAATGGCCAGCATTGACACGGACCCGCTTCTGGACACTGTAGCAATAAAAGGAGGGGAGTATTTGACTGCAAACCGCCTGATTTTGGGAAGCGCTTTCACAAATATCTCCGCCATCTCAGTGCCGTCAATGTTTCCGGCTGTGAGCACAAACGCGCGGACTTTCGCTTCCATCAAAGCTTCGAGTTCCCTTTGATGGTGCCGAATGCGCTGGTCCTTTGTCAAAACAATCTACCTTTTCTTCCCGGTTTCCTTGAGCCAGTTTTCATCCTTGGTTTTCTGTCCAAAGTGATCGTCGTGAACGGCCACCTGAGCGCCTGCCTGCCGGAGTGCGGTCGCAACCTTCAATTTCCCTATGGACCGGTCCAGGAAAAATACGAGGGGTTCAGGCGGCTTCGAGCTCGCACCGGATCGCTTCTTCGATTTCATCGGATCGGCGACCATAGTCGCCCGCCAGTTCCCCAATCGATTCCCCAGCCTTATACCTCGCTGCAATTAGAGCCGTAGCGATACCAGTCCCTGCAAGAACAGGCTGCCCGAAAGAAACGAAAGGATCAATCACAACCGCCTTTGGAGCATCGAATGGTGGTTTAGGTCTGAGGTTGCTTGTGAGTAAATATAGTTTAGTAGCACGGCCAGATGGGTCTCGCGTGATCCGGCGTAAATGTGCCTTGAGGAGTTTTTGCATGGCCTGTTGGCGACCTTCAGAGATATTCGCCAGGTGTCCAAGCTTCTTGATGAAAAGGTCTATTCCATCGGTTGCAAATTTACGGTCCGCCAACACATGCTTTGAAGGGATTTCCGCCTTAATGAATTCGAGTGCCTTCCCAAGCTTAGATAAGGGAATCTTGTGGGATTGGCGAATCGCGTTGAGAACATGGGCCTCTACTAGATTCATGAAGGAGAGGAGGTAAGGGCCCTTTTTGTCAGAAATGGTTAAAAGAGGCCTGAATGATCTTGACCCCGATTTAATTGGGTAAGAGCGGCCCAGAACCCAGGAATGAAGCGTTGCCTTGGGTATCCGCAAATAGCGCGAAGCTTCAGGGATTCCATAAGTGGGCAGTTCGCGAGGGTCCTGACCTTTGTAGAAGTTAAAATCCCCCTTAGCCATAACGAGAGTATAGCACCTCGGTTCTCAGGCCAGAAAGCCCGCGAACACTTCGTTCGAGAACAGCCAGCCGCTGTCGGTCAGGCGCAGCCAGTCGCCGTCGGTTTCCAACCATCCGGCCTCGCGGAACTGGTGAATCTGCGCCGAGTATTTTTGGTGGACGTCCACGTCAAAATCCGAGTTCAGGCGCGATGCCCGAATCCCTTGCCGCCGCCGCAGACCGAGGAAGAACCGCTCCTCCAACTTCTCCTGGGCAGACAATGTTTTCAAGTCAACGACCGGCGGCTGGGCTTGCGCAATCTTCTCCAGGTAATGCTCCAGAGAATCGGTGTTGGCCCAGCGGCGTTCGCCGTCGTAGGAGTGCGCATCGACCCCGAAGCCGAAATACGGCGCGCCGGTCCAATACTTCTCATTGTGGAGCGATGCTTTTCCCCGGCGGGCGAAGTTCGAGACCTCGTAATGCTCGTAGCCGTCGGCGCGCAAACGCTCCGCCGCCGCGGAGTAGAAGGCGGCCACCTCTTCTTCGGAAGGAACTTCCGCCGCTCGGTAGCGCTGGCCGTGCTTCAGGATTTCGCTGCCCAGCCGGCTGTCGTCATCCACCTCCAGCATGTAAACAGAAAAATGGGGAGGGTCAAGCCGGAGCAGGGCTTCGAGCGAGGTCTCCCAACTTTGTTCGGTTTGGCGGGGAAGTCCCGCGATCAGGTCCACGGAAAGATTGCAGATGCCCGCCTGTTTCAATACGGAGAATGCCCGGCCAACCGTCTCGGCAGTGTGGCGGCGGCCCACCGCCCGCAGTTCGTCTTCCACCATCGACTGCACCCCCATGCTGATGCGGTTGACGCCGCTCGATGCCCAGCCGTGGGCGTTTTCTGCCGTTACGTTTTCCGGGCTTGCCTCCAGGGTGATCTCTGCCTCCTCGTCCACTGAGAAACAAGACCGGACCGTGCCCAGCAGCTTCCCCAGCGCCTCCGGCTCGATGAGCCCCGGCGTGCCGCCGCCGAGATAGATTGTATTCACCGGGGGATCTCCCGATGAGGGAATGCCGGCCATCCGCCAAAGCCGTGCTCTGCCGGTGATCTCGGTTTGCAAGGCGTGCAGGTAGCGGGGTAGCTGAGAAAAAGGGTGAACCTCGGAGGCGAAATTGCAAAAGCTGCACTTTTGCCTGCAAAAGGGAACGCTTAGATATATTCCGGCCTTGTCCATGTTGATTCCTTGCTTACTGATTACTCCATGAGGGCGAGGTCGTTGCGCTACAAGATCGTTGCGTTGTCGTTGCGTGCAAGATCGCTGAATTCAAGATCGTTGAATTAAAGATAAGCGACCGCGTCCACTTCGACTATAAGCCCATCGAAGGCCAAGCCGGAGACTTGGACTGTGGTGCTTGCCGGCGGACGAGTTCCCAGAAACTTTGTCCGCACCTCATTATATTCCAGATACCGGCTCATGTCGGTCAGATAAGCGGTGATGCGGACCAGGTTGTCCAGCGTGCCTCCGGCTTGTTGCAGGATGGCCGCGATGTTTTCAAAAACCCGCTGGCTTTGCGCCCTCATGTCGCCTTTCCCCACGACGTTGCCGCCGGGGTCGAGCGCGATCTGCCCGGAGATGTAAAGCCAGTTGCCGGCCTTCACCGCCTGCGAAAGCGACAAGCGGTCATCCCAACTCCAACCCGGATCGATCCTCTCGGGAACCGTCATCGTTTTACCTCATTAAGGAAGTGGCAAAGGTGGAATCTGCCGCGCCCGTTGCTCAGCCGGGTTGTTCTCCAAAAACCGAACGGACGGCCTGGAATCCATTGTTTTCAGGGTACGGCTGGCTGCGCACGAGGCCGAGGGGAGCCAGCAGCGGATGGTCGGTCAGCGAGAACAGCACGGCATCGGTTGTCTCGGCGGCGTGTTCCTGCCAGCACCAGACCGGCACGGCGAACGTATCCCCCTTCTTCCAATCGAACCGCACACCGTCCAGGACCGAATATCCGCTGCCTTCGGCCACATGATAAACGGAGCTGGCCGTCTGGCGGCGCGCACGGCAGTGCATGCCCTTGGGTATCAACTGAACCCGGCAGCCCATGGTCGGCAAAATTTCGCCCCCGCTGGCGGGGTTTGCATACCGGATCAGATGGCCGTCGAACTCGTCCGGGTCGCCGCTTTTCGCAAGGCACTCCAAAGCCTCCCGAGCCTGGGTCCAGCGGTAGGCCCAGACCGGAGAGTAGGGTCCTTTTGGTTCCGGCGTGGAGCCGGAGGGAAACAGGCCGCGACCGTACAGCTTTTCCGAGCGGGATGGAGGCATGCTCTCCTGCTGGACCTCGCTGGTGAACTCCTCCAGAAACATGCAATTGAATGAGGCCATCAGAGGGATATCCAATCCGTCGAGCCACATCACCGCTTGGTCCTGATCGTTGCCGTGGTCGTGCCAAACCATGGAGGGCGTCAGGATCAGATCGCCCGGCGACATCCGGACCTTTTCGCCTTCCACGCAGGTGAAGGCTCCGCTGCCTTCGATGATGAAGCGCAGGGCTGCCGGAGAATGCCGGTGAGCGCGCGCCGATTCGCCCGGCAGGATGAGTTGCGCAGCGGCATAGAGCGTTGCCGTGGCGCCGATCCGCGCAGGATTGCCCGGGTTCAGGAACATCAGCACGCGACGCTCGGCCTCGTCTGTAGATACCATCTCTCCCGCCCGCAGCAACTGAGGCCGAACCATCTCCCAGGGCCAGAGGTAAGGAACCTCGCGCCGTTGCGGTTCGCGGGTCAGGACGGTGCGGTACACCGTCCACAACGCCCCCATCTGGAGCCTTTCGAGTTCGGCGTAGTATTGCTCGCGGTTTTGTTCGCGGCCGCCCGTCGAACTGCCGGTCGCGGCCGAGGCGGATGCTTTCGATTTCCTGCTCATGGTGCGGGGCTCCTGGGTTGGGTTCCGGCAAGTCCGGGCAACAGGCGAGAGGAGCGTGAGGACGTTCGAAAACTGGCTGCCTAAGCCGCAAGACCGAGACGAACCCAATAGCGAAATTTTCGTAACTAAACCATTTTCAGGGTTGGTATAACGCATCCGCCGATGTAGGGACAGGCCTCCAGGCCTGTCCTCTCAAGGGCAGGCAGGAATGCCTGCCCTACCTGCAGGCTATACAGCAACGCAGAAAATGGGCTAGACCCTTTGAATCTTGTCCATGCCGCCGTACTTGGCATGCCAGGGCTGGGCGCCTTGCAGGACTTGGTTGAGGGCCTTGATGTTTTGCACGCCGCGGTCCTGCAGCCAGTCCTCAAAGGCCTTCAGCCCTTGTTTGGCGTAGACAGGGATGCCTTCCTTCCATGTGGCCCGTCCGCAGAGAACCCCGGCGAAGTTCACCTTGGCTTCAATGGCCAGCTCCAGGCTTTCGCGGAACTGGTCGTCGCTGACCCCGGCGCTGAGGTAGATGAAGGGTTTTTTGGCCACCTCGGCTGCCCGGCGAAACAGATCCATCGCCTCCTTCTTGCTGTAGGCCGCCTGGCCGCTTTTGTTTGCGCGCGCCCCTTCCACAAACTGCATGTTGACGGGAACTTCCACCTTCAGCATGTCCACGCAATACTCCGGCTTGGAGAACTCCTCCATGCTTTTCGAGACGATCTCCGGTTTCTTTTTGGCATACTCCACGCCGCTTTCATCGCCGCCATGGAAGTCATAGCCCACAAACTCCAAAAAGAACGGCACCTGGCAGTGTTCGCACTCGGCGCCGATGCGGGCCACAAAGGCGTGCTTGATGGCTTTGACGTTTTCCGGCTCCTCCGGACTGTAATAGAGCAGCAGCTTCAGACAGTCGGCCCCGGCCTCTGCGGCTTTCTTTACCGTCCAGTAAGGAATCAAGCTGGGAATCCGGCCCGGCTGGGATTGATCGTAGCCGGTTTGCTCGTAAGCCAGCAGCACTCCCGCTTTGGGGTCCTTCTGCCGGATGGCGGGCAGGCCGAACTCCGGGTCCAGAAGAATGGCGCTGGCGTGGGGGGTCAGGACGCGTGTCACCGCGGTCTTGAACTCCGACATCATCTCCGGCGTCACAGCGCCCTTATCAATCCCCTTCTCCTTGGCGATGGATTTCTGCAGGGAACCCCGCTGATCCATCGCGGCGGCGGCGATGACTCCGTTCGCGCCGGCGACGGCGGCCATGCGCTTTAGTTTTCCTTCGGTGATCTTCATGAAAATGCTCCTCCGTACGGTATCTGATGAGTTCAAAAAGACAAACTCTTATTATCGGAGGCTCTACACAGACAGTCCAGGCCTAAAACTCATTTTCTGAACTTCTAACCCGGAATTGCGCCCCAAAACTCCGGCGGCTGATCCAGGGCAGCGTGCCGCAGGCTCAAGTTGCAAACAGACAACGCGAAGTGCCAGTACAACAGGGATTACTAGAACCGGTCTCAAAAATGGTCAATTTTTGGGAAGGTCAGGGCACGGCTTCAGCCGTGCCGTAAAAAGCCTTGAAGAACAGGGGCTTCAGCCCCTGAGGTAACTTTCGACATTTGCCGTTGCGTCTTGTCACGCATTTTTGAGACCGGCTGTAGTGAATTAACTGAAAAAATAAAGATGTTAACAGATGGTATTTCCTTCCGGGTAACGTCCGGTGTAACAATCGGGTTTGCTAGGGGG
>JADFGZ010000227.1 GCA_022567475.1 Acidobacteriota bacterium
GTTTTCGACGTTCTTGACATTCTTAACATTAGAAATTAATCCCGAAATCAATCCCTCAGATACCGCCAACAAAAAGGAACATAACAAGCTGGAATATAGCAGGCAACTAGAACATTTACAATGGGAAACGGTCTCGCCGCCCACCCTGCCAGCCGCGTGGATGGATGCTCACACAAAGCCCGTCGCAGGAAGGGATCTGAGGCCCAAAGAGGACTTTGAGCCTCAGGCCCTCCTAAGCCAAGGCGTCGGAGGGCAGGGTGGTCGCGGCTCGGAACTGGCGGGCTTTCGTTGAACCTCGGTCAATACTTTCAACAAAACTCTACTGCTTTTAATTCCCGTCTATCAATTCAATGTAACCCACGCGTCCGGAAAGGTTCCCGGACCACCAGATGCGGTTCGGATTGTTTGCATCAATATCGATCCTTCTGTGATCCTCCTCCGCGTTCGCCAGCGGGTACTCCGTGAAGGTTTCGGTCGTGGGATCGAACCGGGCAATCATGTCCACGTGCTGCTGGCTAAACCAAACCAGTTTGCTGGTCGGGTCTCCCTGCACCGAATAAACGCCGGAGTTCTCGGTCGGCGGGTCATAAACGGTCATCTTCAGGGTTTTATAGTCGATCTTCATGAGCTTGCCCGCGGCATGAAGGCCGACCCAGATGTTGCCTTCCGAATCCATTCCCGCCTTCCGCGCGACAGGACCATCGACGGGAATAGGGAACTCCTCGAACTCGCCCGTAACGGGGTGGACTCGGGCCATTTGGTTCATGGCGTTCTCGACCACCCAGATGTAGCCAGCGCCGTCTATCGCCATCCCGTAGGGGCTGGCGCTGCGTCCCGCCTTGACCCCGGAAGGCACTTCAAAGAAGGTGAACTCCTTGGTTGCGGGATCCAGACGGATGACCTCGTTGTTTCCGATGGAATTCAGCCAGATGGTTCCATTCGGATGGACACGCATGCTATTCCCGCTGGCATTGCCGCTTTTCGTCGGCGGCAACGTAAAGCTGTTGAACTCCCGGGTCCTGGTGTCGATGGTCAGCCAGCGGCGGTTGGGGCCGCCATCCAGAAACCACAGTTTATTGTCGGTCCCTGTGATAATTCCGTTCAGACGAAGTTTCTTTGCCGCTGCCGGGGGCGGGTCCATCTCGGTATAGATCAAGGTTTTGATGTCCAAGCGGCCCAGCCGCCCGCCCGACCGTTGGGTGACCCAGCCGTTGCCATCCGAATCCACCGCCACCTCGTGGGGCTCCGAGTGAATGTCAGGCAACTCGTATTCCACCGCGATGTATTTGGTGGCATCGCCTTGGAGCAGGTACCGGGGCAAGCGGGTGTTGGAATCCGCAGGCTTCGGAGTCTCTCGTCCGGCTCCGCTGTCCGAGTAATTCGCCACCAAATAGTCCAGCAGGACTCCGATTTCCTGACCGGTCAAAGCTTCCGAAAAGCTCGATCCTTCGGAATAATTCTGCATGTCCTCGATGACTCTAGCCCACCGGGCCCGGTCGCCTTGCGACCTCACGATGCGGTTGGCGTCATGGCAGGTGGTGCATTTCGTCGCAAGAATCTGCTTGCCGTCTCCTTCCGGCAGTGTGGGAGGCGCCAGGACCGCGCGCTGGCGAGCGGGCGCGACTCCGGGCCTTCCCGGCCACCCTGGCAGATACTGTGGCTCCCGTTGCTGCGTCAGCGACAAGTCCACGGTCACTGGCCTGCTTCCCACATCCACCGGGGACAGCACGCTCTGATGGTCGCCCCCAATCCCCTGCACGGTATATTCCCCGGCAGGGAGATTGTTCGCCGTGTAACGGCCCTGCGCCTGGCTGATGACCATGAAGGTCAGGTGCCGGTCGGCATTCTTTAATTTTACAAACGCTCCGGAAAGGGGCTCCCCGGATGCACTTTTGACCACTCCCTGCACGCTGCCGTCATTGATTTGCGCCCGCGCGGATTGGGCGCAGAAAAGCAACACCGCAGCCGCCATCACAACAAACGCCTTCCGACTTACATGACTGAACATCGTCTCTCCTCCAGTCTTAATTTTGGGGTATTCACTTATTAAAAGATGCCTTATGACAGGTAATATACCCTAAACCGGATAAGAAACAAGCAATAGAAATGGCTTGGTCGAAAACAATTGATTTTACATGGATTAGAAATGACACGCTCCCAGCGGCAGCACCAACACCTATGTTAGTTTGCCTCACCTCTGCCTCCAGCGCGAGAGGCAGATGCCACCCGAACTGAAGTGGCTGATGATTTCTAAGGGCCATGCTGAGCACCCGGGAAACCGCCACCTACCCCCCCATCTGATGGGTAATGCTGGCGAGAGATTACACGAGGTGGGAGGGGAAATCAATCGGCGTCAGGACGGCGGCCCTTGGGAAGAGCGCCTTGACCCCAGACGCCAGAGTCGAGATCAAAAAGATTCAACCGGTTGGCAAATTTGGAGTAGGAACCCCTTGCCGCTTTCTATTCGTAAAGGCTGTCGATGAAGCCGCTTTCGTCTAACTCCCGCATGAGGCTGTCATCATAGAAATCTTCCAGCTTGTATTTGCGCATTTCGTTCGAATCGTAGAGTTCCATTGTCTTCTTGATGCCCTCCACGCACGGATAAGGTTTGCGGGGCATTTCTTTCCCCCCGGCGTAGATGATGCCTGCAAATTCCCTGTCCCGGAGTCCATGCCACTTGGACATTACCTGGAAGGCTACCTCACCGTCACCTTCGTGGAATAACAAGATGGCCTCGACCGTCGCCTTCAGGAAGCGGCGAACTGCCTCCCGGTTTCTGGGGTTTTGCAGCCAAACCCGTTTCACTCTTACGCTGCTGCCGGCGATAGACTCATTCCAGGAGCGCAAGTCGATCAACGGCTGATAGCCTGCTTTCCGGGCGTATGCATAGGGCACCTCATAAGCTACATAGGCGTCTACCCAGTCCTTCTGCAATGCCGCCACACTGGTCCCATTCGACATGATCGAGATGTCATGGACGGGGTCCCAGCCCATTCTTTGGGCAATCAGCCGGGCAATAAAGCCCGTCATCGCTCCCGGGCCGGAGATTCCCAAGCGCTTTCCCTTGAGGTCTTCCAGGCTGTGGATTCCTTCCCGGGCGATAATATGCCAGCGGACTACGCAATCGGTCGTCGCCAGGATGATCCGGTGTTGAGCCAGGGATGGAGCATTGGTGACTATCGCGGCCATCATCGGAGTTCCGCCGTCCACACTAATGTCGGGATCTTCCGGCCGCTCCATGTCAACTTTGATCCCTCCCTCGTATGCGGGGACCCCTGTGCCCCAACGGGCTGTCGGGTCTGGCATCCATAGTTTCACATCCAAGCCGTATTTCTTGTATAGTCCCCGGTCCTTGGCAATCACAAAAGGAAGCTTGTTAATGGACCTGTTCAGCAACTCCACGGTCAGAGGAATCACATCCTGCTGAGCCCGTGCGAGGTTCCCTGCGCCCAAAACCAGCAGACCCAGACCGAAATGACGCATCCATTTTGAGATTCGCCGGTGTCGCATCTCTTGGTTTGCACGCATTTTTTCTCCTTAAGGTGATTCCCAGATTCCCACTTGGCCTTTGCGCACAAGCGTACTCCCGTTGCCCTATCAACTCAAGTTCAGATCACCATAACCTCTTCGCTATTTCCCATGCCCAGCTTTAAAGAATTGGAACCATTATCTGAGGATCAGCCCTTCGATTTGCCCGCTCACTCCAAAACCACTTCGACCTCAATGCGGTGGTGGCCGGTGGCGCCATCCGGCCAGGGGCTGGATTGTGCGGCTGTTTGCACTTCCCCGCGGCCGTTCACAGCGCGCATCCACAGGGTGTGCTTTCCGGGAACCAAGGGCTGCCACTCGTACCGCCAGAAGGTCCAGACATACGGTGAGGGATTGCTGACGATCTCAGCCGGATGCCAGGAAGCTCTATCGTCGTCGCTCACCTCGACGCGCTCGATTCCGGATGCGTCCGCGACGGCGTAGCCTGCCAGCAGAAACCGCTCGCCGGAAAGCCTGGCCCCGTCACCGGGACTGTCCAGCACGCTGCGGGTCTGGCGTTCGGCGGTGTCGGACCAGCCTTGCCGCTCCCAATAGCCCAGTGGATGCTCGGCCAAAAATTCGATTCCGGTAAGCCACTTCGGCTGCTTCATCCCGTACTTGCCGGGGAAGAAGACCCGCAGGGGGTATCCATGCGCGCGCGGCAGCGGCTCGCCGTTCATCTCGCAGGCCAGGAAATTATCTTCCCAGAGAAGGCGTTCGAGCGGGAGGCCGGTGGATAAGCCGTCGGCGGCGTGCAGAAGCGCAGCCGTGGCCTCCGGCTGCGGGCGCGCCAACTCCAGCAAGGGCCGCAAAGCCGTCCCGCGCCAGCGGGCGTTGCCAATCCAGGGACCTCCGATGCGATTCGAGATGCATTCAAGCGTCAGAGTGCGCTCCAGTTGGGGCAAGGCTTTGATCTGGTCCAAAGTCAGCGAAAGAGGATTTTCCACCAAGCCGTTGATGGTCAGCCGCCACTGGGCCGGATCAATGCGCGGGGCCGACCCTTTGGAAGTAACGTAGAACTCTTTGTTGGAGGTGATGGCTTCGAGCGCTGCCCGCTCGCCCAGCAACAGGTAATCTTCGACATGAACGCGGCGAGGGAAAACCACGGGCCTGAATTTATTGTAGAGCGTCATGAGCGCCACAAACCACGCGCTCCCTGCGACGCTCACGAGAATGAAGCGCCTGCGGTCCATTCGGTCTCCCTAATTTACAAACGGCCGGAAAAGCGCCTTAGCTCCGCCAGCCCAGACTGCCCTATGCCTCCCCCTATGCCCCAATGATGCCACACACGGTTGCCGGCGACCCTCTGTTTGATTGGAAATATTTTGGAGAGATTACCCGAGGGGAGAGGACGCCACAAGAGTTCGCCTTTCAGATCGCAGCTAGCTGCGATCTGAAAGACCTGCAAACAGCCCAAAACCCACTCTGCCGCTGGCACAAAAGCTCGGCTTGGTCAGTCGCACCCTGGATGCAGAAGCGATCCCCGGCAAGAGTTCGCCCCACACCCGCAAGCGTAAAGTTCTCTCCATCGCGCCGGGTAGTCCTGTTCGAGTTCAAGCTGGTAGTCGTAAACCAGTTCCGTTCCGAGCGGGATTTCGCGGATTGCCTCAATAAAGATTCTCCCGTTCTCTTCGATGGCTTCACAATTCGGATCGCAGCAGTGGTTGATATACCGCGCATCGTTGCCCTGGCACGTCGCATCGATGACGGTATCTTCATCGACCGCGAACAGGAAGGTAGTCGTGTGCTCAACCGGATCGTCACGGTAGCGCGCATCCGCCGCCTCATGTGTGATGCGCTCACCGACGTATTCGATGATCCGTGTGCCTTTCGCGATGTGGCGTACCGAGAAGGCGCCTTGCCCGTGAATCGGCGACTTGCGAATCTGGAATAACGGATGGAACAACCGCGCAGGCATCAGCACCGAGATAGTGGATTCCAAGAAAGCTTTGTCCAGAATTTCCTTTTTGAACTCCTGGCCGAGAGGATTATACATCCAAACCGGAATCAGTTTTTTGACCCTGCGGTGGCTGAAAGTGTACACCCGTTGGCCTCCCACTGAGCCCTTCCAGCGCAGTGGTTCTCTCCGGGGGCTCCGAGTGTCTGTATTGGGCTCTCACCTATTGGGCGTACTCCTCCCGAAGGCTGTATGGATGCTCGAATCCGCATCAATATTGACGTTGGAGTCATTCCCGAGATTGCCGCTGATAGTTCATAAAGGAAATCTGGGTTAAAATCGATCTTTCCGTTTCGATACGGCTGGTTTTGACTTGCACGATTGCAGTTCTGTTTACAAGCTTTCATTGGCATAAAAATCCAGCAGGAAATTTCTTGCAGATGAGGATGTTGCACCCTGTTATTCAGATCCATTCGGACCGGCGGCCGCGGCGCACAGGCGCTGTAATCCTTCTCACTCGCGGCCGGGTCTGTATTATAGGTTTGGGGATCGGGGTTCCCTGAAGGAGGGAAAAGCCATGAGGAAGAGAATCCGAAGCTGGGTCTGGCTGGTGCTGTGCGTTTCGGCACTGCCGTCCTGGGCTGATTTCCAGGCAGGTCAGGGCGCCTACATCAGGCGGGACTACGCTACAGCCATGAAAGAGTGGCGTCCGCTGGCTGAAAACGGAGATGCCGAATCCCAGTTCAACGTGGGCCTCCTGTACGACCAAGGCCGGGGAGTTGCCGAGAACGACCAGGAAGCAGTGCAGTGGTACCGGATGGCGGCGGTGCAGGGACATGCCCAAGCCCGGTTCACCTTGGGCCTCATGTACGCCGAAGGCCTGGGAGTTCCGCAGAGCTACTTGGAAGCAGAGCGGTGGTATTGGCTGGCGGCGGTGCAGGGTTTGGCCGGCGCTCAATTCAACTTAGCCCTCCTGTACACCCAGGGCCGGGGAGTTCCGCAGAACAACGAGGAAGCGCTGAAGTTGCTCCGGATGGCGTCGGAGCAGGGACACGCCCAGGCCCAGTTCACCTTGGGGTTCCGGTACGGCAAAGGCCAGGGAGTTCCGCAGGACGATCAGGAAGCGGCCAAGTGGTACCGGCAGGCGGCGGTGCAGGGCTTTACCAGAGCGCAATTCTTTTTGGGTGGCATGTACGAGCAAGGCCGGGGAGTTCCGCAAAACGATCAGGAAGCGGCGAAGTGGTATCGGCAGGCGGCGGTGCAGGGCTTTGCCGGAGCGCAATTCTTTTTGGGCAGCATGTACGCCCAAGGCCGGGGAGTTCCGCAGGACGATCAGCAAATGGCAAAGTGGTTCAAAATGGCCGCCGACCAGGGATTGGCAGACGCTCAGTTCATCTACGGCAGCATTTGCGCCAATGGCAACGGGGTTCCGCAGGATTATGTTCAGGCGTACAGGTGGTTTACTCTGGCCGCCAATCAAGGCCACGAGAACGCCAAGAAGTTGAGAGAGTTGGTTGCCCAGCAAATGACCCCGGCCCAAATCGCAGAAGCCGAAGCCCTGGCCGAGGACTAGAACCGTTGCACGGTTAGTGAATAGTCAGAGCCGCGCGCCGGGTAGCCACGGTAAATTGGCAGTT
>JADFGZ010000228.1 GCA_022567475.1 Acidobacteriota bacterium
AGGGCAGGTCGCCGGCCATCTGGCCGAGCATCGGGCCAAAGGTTCTCAAGAGCGAGAAGATCGCTTCCACCTGCGCGCCCCAGTCGATCAACGCGATGATCGTCGCGTCGGCGGGCAGGGCCGCGGCCAAGCCCTGCCAGGTGGCAGCCTGGGGCTCGGCTTCTGATGCTTGCGTTGGGGCTTGCGTTGCGGCCTCGCCAGTGGCCGCGGCTTCGTCGGCCGCCAGGCGCGCGCGGATCTCGGCCTTGAGCTTCATCGAGGTCGTGGTGACGACGAGGCGTCCGTCGAGCACGGTCACCGCCGGACGGAGCGTGCCGAGCGGGCCCAGGGAGACGAGCTCCGGGGGCAGCGAGATCGAGAGGTAGGGCACCTTCTTGTACTTGCTGGCCTTCACCCTGAGGCCCGGGAACATCTCCGCCGCCGCCTCGCCGAAACGGGTCAGCCCGTCGAGGAAGCCCTCGGGCTCGCGGAGCTCGACCACGACGTAGGCGTTGGGCGTGAGGCCCTTGAGCGGGTCGGCGTAGAGCACGAAGTCCGGCCCGAGCCGACCCAGGAGCGCGGCGGGGTCGAGGCCGATCTTTTCGGTGAGCTCGGTGCGCACCGCGTCGGTGTCCCGCCCTTCCATCCCCGCGAGCGCGCCGATGAGCGCCTCCGCGAGCGCCTTCCCGTCGAGGGTCGAGGCGAAGGCGAAGAGCGCGCCCGGATGGACCAGGCTTTGGGTTAGTTCGGGCCAGCGCAGCATCGTGTCCATGGACAGGCCCTCGCATTCTTCCTCACCCGGCGGACAGGCAAAGCGCATGGCTTGGATGAAATCGTAGACCACATCGTCTGGTGTCACCGCAAAGGTAAAATACGCGCTGTCGCGGGTGATCAGGCCGACTTCCCTGTCCCCATTGGTCGCACCGTTCGGCGGGGTAATGGTGACCCGTTCCGCCAAGATAGGCGTGTCTTCCACTGCGGCGGAAACGTCGGAAACGGACAGCGAAATCCACCAGAGGTCGTCGCGCTCCAGGTCAATATATCGTCCGCGGGCCTCGCCATTCACGATGCTCGCTACCGGCAGGAACATTGCGTCAATCTCTCCGTTTTCCAACGCTGGTTCCATATCCTGCGGAAGATACTCTTTGATCTCGACATCGTCGTAGATCCCCCACGATTTGAACAGGACAATCTCTTGGAGCGCGCGCAGGGAACTGGGCCGCGGTATGACAGCGATCCTCTTGCCCACCAGATCTTGAGGCGTATGGATCTCCGGGTCCTTGGTCACCACGCCGTGTGCCCGACGTTGGGTCGCCCCAACAAACCGGATATCGGGAAACGCCGTGAAATAGGCGTGCCAGTATGGGCCGGTCTTCTCCATGGCCATTTTCTGATCCACGCTCGACATGGAAATGAAACTGTTCTTCCGGACCTCGTTCGGCAGGAAAGCAAAGATGTTCAGACGTTCCGGGAGAGAATCGCTGATGGTTTCCGCGCTCAGCCAGCTGGAGCAGCGGTCAATCAACTGTTCCACAGGGCTATGGTACTCCATTCGCTTCAAAATCCACATCGGCGAGCTCATCACCATCCGTCCCTGGACGTAGATTGACACATTCGTTTTCGGTCCGAGAGACGGTTTTAGGTTCAGCCCGTCCGGACAGTCAGCCGCGTGACCCGGCAATGTTCCCAGAATCATCCCTGTGAACAACACAGATGCGGCCCAGGCTAGTGCACGCTGTGCGCGAGAACTACTATCAAAATCGTTCCTCATCTCTGTCCCCCCTTCGAGACGCTTTAGGCCAGGATCGCCGAGAATCGGCTAGGTGCTGCTGGATGAGTTCACCGAATCCCCAACGTTCGTCCAACTCCCGCACCAGAATCAGACCTCCATCGGAGGTGACTCGCGATCTTTCGAAATCGACTTTCAATGCAGCATTGAAACAGAGTTGAAAGGGCTGATTTTGGTTCTTCCCTGTAAAGGCCGGCCGGTCGTTGTTTTGTTCCGGTCTACCGAGGCTCCTTGATGAACTTCTGTAAATGGACCTCGCGCAAATGATCCTCGCAGTTGACGTATTCGACAATCTCCCAGTCCGGCTTCAACGTAAAAACGTATTGTCCTTTCCATGGCTTCGTATAGGCCTTCGGGTCGTCGAACGTGAAGTCGACCTGCAGGGTATCCTGGTCAACTCGCCGCCATCGCTCCACAATGTGCAGAGCTTCGGTATGGGGATGACCTACCGTATCGATCCAGGTTACCCCGTTTCCCTTGAGACCGACCGTATCGACGACCAGTGTGTCGCCATCCCACCTGCCGATCGCGTGCCCCATCCAGGTGGGGTCCAGGTCGTCATCCTTGGGATGATCCCGCCCGTCGGTGTAGATGGGGCGTATCCAGTGATCCCACTCGAAGAGCATGAGCACTTTGCCGGAGAGCTGAATGATTTCGGTAGGAAGGGGAATCATCAGGATGCGGGGAAAACCGAGCGGAGCACAGTTGGTGGCTGGGTCCATGTCGTCTCGCCTGGCATTCGGGTCGCTGAGCCCTTCCCGAAGGGCATTGAATTCCTTCTCTGCCCAGGGCTGCATCGGAGGGACCTCATCTGCGTTAAAGCTACGCACGAACTCGCGGGCCGGAACCCAAACTCCAGCGATACCCGGAGAGGGACCCACCGTTCGGGTGGTTGCCGCTCCGGACTGCGAAGCGGTCTGCGCGAATACAACGGAAGAGAAAGCGAGCGCCGCTACAACCGCAAGAAGCAAACCCCTGAAACGATTTCGCATTTTTAAATTCTCCTTCTTTCAATAGAGCAGCCTCCGATTCATATCGGAATCTTCTCTCATGGATGCCGATACACTCGCTAAGAGAGACTCAGCCGCTCCACGAAGCCGGTCCCTCTTCCCTTGCAACCACTCGAATATATCGCCTGTTCTACTCCTCTGTTCTACTACTCAGCGTTATGCCCTAAGGTGAGCGCATTTCTTTCCAGCACGATTGTTCGACGTTGTGCTGGTTTTCCTTCACGTTGAAATGAACAGGGTAGAGGGATTGGCACGCTTGGACCCATGTCTTGTTCCGGTCTTTTGTTCCAGTTTAAGGAGTCTTCTTCAAAAAGAAGTCTCCATATAGGCTTCTGTCCTCGCACGGATACATTTCCGCAATTTCCCAGTCCGGTTTCAAGTCGAATACGCGCTGGCCCGTCCATGGTTTCAGATACGCCTCCGGGTCTTCGAACGTGAGGTCGAGCACTAAGGTGTTCGGATCCACTCTCCGGTAGCGCTCCACAAGGTGCAAAGCTTCACTATGCGGATGGCCTAAAGGATCGATCCAGGTCTTGTCGTTGAAACCGACCGTATCGACGACCAGCGTGTCTCCATCCCACCTGCCGATGGAGTGCCCCATCCAGGTGGGGTCCGGATCCTCGGGATGTCCCCGCCCGTCCATCCAGATCTGGCGCACCCAGTGATCCCACTCGAAGAGCATGAGCACCCGGCCGGGGATCTGCATGATCTCGAAAGGAGCGTAATTATATACCCGCGTCACGCCGGGCGGAGCACAGTGGGTCAGAACCGGGTCCCTATCGTCCCGTCTGCGTGCTCGGCCATCTACGAAATCCGTTACAGCCTGGAATCTCTCCTTGGCCCAAGGGGTCATTGGAGGAGGTTCCTTCGAATAGGTTCTAATGAACTCCTCGCCTTTCCTGCCCCAAACTCCAGACAGGTCCGGTACGGGAACCGCCGACTGCTGCGCGGGCTGTGCCACTATCACGGGCGAGAAGGCAACCAGCACGGCAACGATCGAACCAATGAAGTGATTTCGCATTTTGAAATTCTCCCTCCGTCGATGTTGCAGCCTCCCCTGTGTTCCCAATTTCGTCTCTCGCGGATCAAAAACTGCGCTGCCCGTGAGCCCGAGCCACTACGCGATCCTGATCCATTGTCCTGTCACGATCACGCCCATCGATAGGAACACTGGCATGACCTACATCACAATCATTAGCTTCGCCAAAGCGACACCTCTGCCGCTTATCCTATGTTGAGCTCTTTGCCGTTCAAAATAATTTTCAGAGTGCTCATTATTTTGCGGCCATCTCTGGCGATATAACCGCTGATTGCAATCCGGTCCCCTGGCTTAATGGTCTTTCTGTTCCAGCCCGCCTCCCTGCGCATCCGGTTCGGAGAAGGGCTGAAGGATATCCATTGGTCGACGTTGCCATTGCCGTCCTCCACGTCGAAAAGGATTTGTGTATGGGGATTGATAAACCGGAACTTCGTTACTGTTCCCTGAAATGTGACCTCGCGCGACCGGTCATACATCGCCATCGAGTGGTGAGCGAACATCGGGCTTGAAACCATAAGCAGACCGACAAGCACGACAATAACGACAATTTGCTTACTGTTCATTCGGATACCTCCCATCGACCGGAAGATGCACTGCTCTCGTCAATCATCCGGGCTACTTCCCTTCGGGTTCAGGCCGGCTTATTACCGGCTAGGAACCGGCACATAACTGGAGCCGCCCACGAGCTTGCCATCCAGAAAGACCGACTCCACGTTCTGCGTCGCGGCCATATCCTCCATCAGGTTGCCACGAATGACGAGCAGGTCCGCTACTTTGCCCTTCTCCACGCTTCCGTAGTCGGCATCCTTTTGCCATGCCTCGGCGACATTCAGGCTTGCTGCCTGGATCGCCTGCACGGGAGTCAGACCGGCATCGACCAGCAGCTGCAACTCTACGTGTAACGGGAAGGCAGGCGGTATGCCCTGGTGGGGATCTGACCCGGCATGAATCTTTCCTCCGGCGGCAACAAACCGGCGCACAAAGTCTTCCAGTTTTGCGTAACCCTCCAGCAGTTCCGCGCGCTTCTGTGGAGTGGCTTTCTCCAGGGACGAATAGGCCGCCTCTATGCCTTCGGCTGTTAGGGAAGGAATGGAGAAGCGGGGGTCTTGCAGTAAAGCCAGTTCCTGCTGTTTCAGGACAGCGGCCCTGGGGGAAAGATGCCGTAACCGCGATGCCCAGGCGGGGTTCCAGTGTACGTTGTTGTCCACCATGGCTCGGATGATGCTGTCGAAAGAGTCCGGTTCCAGGTGGACGTGAAACTCTCCGGTGGGGGTTTGCCCGCTGTTGCGCGCGATGTCCAGCTCCGTCCTCCGATTGGCATCCTCGGCGGAGGTGTAGACAACGGCCCAGAAGTGTTCCACCGATTGGAAGCCTGCTTTGGCAGCGACAAAAATATCGAGCGAATGTCCGATGACCGGACGCCCCAGCCGGTGCGCCTCATCGGCAGCCGCCTGGGTGAGTTCCGGTGTCAGGTATTCATAAAACTTCAGCCCATCGGCCCCCTTCGCCACCTGCTCCTGCACGGCTTTCCTGGCCTCCTCGGGGGTTTTGACAACCACATCAGACCGGCTCTGCCGCGCCTCTGAGGTATAAGACGGGGGTGGACCGTCGATGGTCGGTCCGGCGAACCAGAGTCGCGGCCCCCGGATTTCCCCTTTCTCGGTTGCCTCCCGCTGGGCCACCATATACTCCACCGCCTCGCCGGAGACAACAGGACAGGTGGTCACGCCAAACGCCAGGAGCAACTCCCCCGCCCAATCCAGGTAATGGCAGTGCCCGTCAATCAAACCCGGCAGGATCGTTTTCCCTTCAGCGTTGATGATCTCGGCCCCCTGGGGTATCGACACCTCTGATCTCTTTCCTACCTGCTGGAATCGCCCATCCTGGATCACAATAGCTGCATCTCTCAAGGGAGCGCGCCCGGTCCCATCGAGCAGGGTCCCGCCCAGAATCACGATGGGCCTGGTTTGCTCGTCCTGCCCTGCGCAGAACGTGAGTAACAAGATGGCTGCTAAGAGTGCAATTTGCTTTGGGAACTTAGCCGGTTTCATGGATTCTCCTTCTGCTGAATGGGGTTCTTCGGCGACCACCAGCCAGCGGTGTGTGCATAGCGTGCGGTTGCGGTTATTTTAGCATGGCCAAGTGGCCAAGTGATTGTTGCTCGGGGATCGGCTCCGCGCCATTGTCCACAAGCCTCGTGGCAAAGCGGTGCCGGAGATCAGTCGAGCTGCCCAACCGAGCCACGACGCCGCCGATCTCAGAGGCGCCGGTTTGAATCCTGGGAGCCTCGCCCGTCACCTCAACGCTCTGTGTTACCTCTCCCACCGAGAGCCGAAGGTTGACGACTGCTTCCCGGCCGACCGTCAGTGTGATACCGCTTCGGATCCCCGTCTCGAATCCGGGAAGTTCCGCCTGCACTCCGTAATCGCCGATGGCGATCTGGGGAGCACGATATCCCCCCGTATTGGAACTGAAAACCGTGCGGGAGATTCCCGTGCCGGTGTTCCGCACCGTGATCTCTACGCCAGGCATAACGGCGCCGGTTTCGTCTTCCACGGTTCCCAATATCGTTCCCGTCGTTACCTGTGCCCGGCTGCTTGGAGTTACCCACACCAGCGCCGACAACAGACACAAGAATAAAATAGTCTTCCGATACATTTGTTTTTGCTGCATCGCTGTCCTCCTCTTGGTTGAAATCTTGACTACCTTGTGGAAACTCTTCCCCCCCGAAGTATTGGAGAGTTATCCACACACTGAACGCGACTGTTTTAGGAGATTCAGAAGGCATGCAAAGGTTACATAATTTTTAACTGGACGCTTAGGCGCAAAAATCCTAGCGGGGCATGTGCCGGCGCGTAAGCGCTTGCATCATTCCCAGGCTTCAGGGAAAACCCGGTCGAAGGGGTTATTTTGAAGGTGAGCGCGAGAGGTTTTGAGGAAATTACAATGGTGCCCGGGGCCGGAATCGAACCGGCACGGACTTTACAGTCCGAGGGATTTTAAGTCCCTTGCGTCTACCAGTTCCGCCACCCGGGCAGGTTGATTACATAGGGGTTTGCCAATTAACCGACTAGCCGATGCCTCCACTGTAGCGGGAACTGTAGCGGGTAGCGATCCTTTATTGTTGTTACGCGGTTCCGGCAGGCAACTAGCGACCCTTTCGTTCAGGGCTTCTAAGCGCTCGAAGGCACGTTCCAGAGATTCAGGGGATGGGTGCACG
>JADFGZ010000229.1 GCA_022567475.1 Acidobacteriota bacterium
AGCAGGCGCAACCCTGATTGCCATCCTGTGTTATCCGTTAATCGCCTACATTATTGTGCGAACCCGGTACAGGGCACGGCAGCTTTTAGACTTTCTGTCCTGGCTGCCGATCGCAATACCTGGAATTATCCTGGGACTTGGATTTCTGGAGCTTTTCTTGGGCTCGCCGGTTTTTCGCCCGCTGTACGGGGGGATATTGGTTTTGATCCTGGCTGCCGCCATCAGCAGCATGACCCTGGGCGTACAACTGATGAAAAGCAACCTGTTGCAACTCGGGCAAGAATTGGAAGAGGCATCCTGGGTGGCGGGAGGGTCCTGGCTTTATACTTTTCGCCGAGTTATTCTACCCATACAGGTGCCAGTTCTGATTACTGTGGGAATGGTCGCCTTCATTTCTGCTGCGCGAAACGTTGCGGGGATCGCCTTGTTGGTGACCAGTCAGAACAGGCCCTTGGCGATGCTTCAATTGGATTACATGGCGGACGGCCGGTATGAGGCCGCCGCCGTCGTGGGCATGATCGTCATGCTACTGACATGCGGCTTGGCCCTGCTCGCTCGCCTGTTTGGTCTGAAGCTCGGAATTCACAAATGAGAAGGAGCTTGTTCAAAACTATTTACGAGCGGAGGGGAAAGACAGTAGGATTGCTGTTCGTTTTACATCTTTACAGGTACTGAGTAAAAGCTCTTTAACACGCTCTAAGGGGAACCCTTATGCTTACTAGAGAGGAAAACGAGACTTTGACGAAAACCGGCCCCGGCACGCCCGGGGCGAACTTTTGAGACGCTACTGGCAGCCGGTCGCGCTTTCTGAGGAACTGCCTCTACAGGCTCCTCCATTGGCCGTCAAAATCTTAGGAGAGGACCTGGTGCTGTTTCGGGACGAAAAGCAGAGGTTGGGTCTTTTGGGTCTGCACTGCTCCCATCGCGGGGCGGATCTGAGCTTCGGTCGCCTGGAGGATGGAGGTCTTCGGTGTCTATACCACGGATGGCTTTACGACACCGGTGGCCGGTGTCTGGAGCAGCCCGGTGAGCCGCCAGAAAGCCAGTACAAAGAAAAAATCCACCACAAAGCATATCCCTGCCAGGAGGCGGGCAACATTATCTTCACCTATATGGGGCCTGGGGACCCCCCGATTCTGCCTGCCTATGAGATTTTGAACGTGCCGGAAGAACATCGGTTTGTGTGTAAGGTTTGGTCCGACTGCAATTATTTGCAAGGAAACGAAGGCAACATCGACCCGGTCCACCTTTCTTTTCTGCATAGTATATTTGATGAGAATCTGGCAGGTGCAGGGAGGCCAACGCCCTATAGAACAGTGCGAGGAAGCGAGGCCTCACCGAATCAGCTTTTTGGTGATAACATGGCTCCCACAATCGATGTGGAGGAAACGGACTTCGGCCTGCGCATTTCGACCTGTCGCGGCGTCGGGCAGGACAAAGGATACCTGCGGGTTTCCAATTTTGTCATGCCTAACCTGTCCGCCGTGCCTGGCGAGACACAGGGCGCCGGATACTTGAGCAACTGGCACGTCCCCATCGACGACGAGCGCCACTGGAAATACATGATTGTTTTCAGCCGGGAAGCTCCCTTAGACAAGGAAAAATTCCGACGGCGTTATGCCGCAGAAATCGACGCCAATTATCGGCCGGTCCGCAACCCTACCAATCGCTACTTGCAGGACCGGGCCGAGATGAAAAACAAGACCTTTGCGGGGATGGGCTTGTTTTTCGCCGAGCATGATCTGTTTGCCACCGAGAGTATGGGCCCCATTCGGGATCGGACCCAGGAGCATCTCGGGCAGACGGATAAGGCTATCATTGCCGCCCGGCGGCTCCTGTTGAAAATGATCCGCAATATGCAACAAGACGGCGAACCGCTCCATGTCATCCGGGACCCCGGCGCGAATCGGTTCCCGCATCTAGTGGTCCTTTCCGAGGTGATCCCTCAGTCCATGGACTGGAGAAGCTACTGGAAAACGAAGGTTAGGGAGTAGCAACAGAGAGTAGAAACAAAGATGAAGGTCTGGAAGTGGCTGTCGTTTACTGTTAGTTCCTTGCTGATCCTGGGAGCCTGTGCGCCGGTGGAGCAGCCCCAGCAGATGGCCTCTTCGTCAACAACCTCGGCGAAGGTGGGATGGGAACTGGAATGGGAAAAAACAGTGGCAGCGGCCAGGCAAGAGGGCACGGTGGTGATTTCGGGCCCGACTCGCGAGACGTGGCGAAACGTATTGGTGACATTTGAAGAAGACTTTCCTGAAATCAAGGTGGAGTATACGGGAGCTAACTCGAGGGACTTTTGGCCCCGAATATTTCGCGAGCGAGAGCTGGATCAGCACCTTTGGGATTTGCGCGTCGGCGGCCCCGATCCGCAGGTTTATGAGGCCAAATACAGAGGGGTTTTGGATCCGGTCCGTCCCTTGCTTTTGTTGCCCGAGGTTGTGGACGAAGACGTCTGGTTTGGCGGTTTGGACGGCGCGTTTTTTGACAAGGAAAAAAAGTACGTTTTGGGTTTCGTTAACTTCATTTCCTTTCTGGCTTATGTAAACCGCGACCTCATTCCGGAAACGGAGCTGACTTCAGTAAAGGATCTGACCCATCCTCGCTGGAGAGGAAAAATAGTAATTCAAGACCCCCGTGGCGGAGCGGGCTTGAATTCGCTGCAGGTCTTATTAATGCTCCAGGGGGAAGATGCGGTCAAGCAACTCTTGGGCAACCAGGATTTGGTGGTAGCAAATGACACCCGGCAACAGGCCGAGTGGGTCATTCGGGGGCGTTATCCCATCGCGATCGGGCTTGTTCCCGACGCATTTCTTGTCTTCCGGGAGCAGGGACTCAGTTTCAACCTACAGCCTATCAAAGACAGCGGGAAGGGGGCCAGCACGGGGACCGGAGGTATCCAGTTCTTCAACCGGGCTCCGCATCCTAACGCCGCCAAGGTCTATATCAATTGGTTGCTGACGAAAGACGTGCAGACTCGGCTCTCCGCAGCCACCAAACAGAACAGCCGCCGTCTGGACGTGCCAGCCGCTGATCCAGAGGCCGTTCCGGACCCTGCACGGATGGACCAATACATTCCCACGCAGAAGGAGGAGTTGTTGCCGGTTCGTCGCCGGGCTCTGCAACTGGCGAGGGATTTTCTGAGGTAACCGGCTTTTTCGTAAAGAAGGGTTGGGGGGGGGATTATTGATGGCCAAAGCGTTAGTGGACAGGCTCTCCCAGTTGGATAGTTGTGCGGTTTCCGACGCCCTGGACCGATTCGGGCTGCGGGGCGCCGTGATCGGAATACGCCCCGTCTGGCCCTGCCCCCGAATTGCGGGCCAGGTTGTGACCATCCGGCTCAAGCCCGCAGGACTCGACCGGCCCAAACAACATCTGGGTGCTACGGCGATCAACGCCGCGCAGGCCGGTGACGTTTTGGTGGTCGATAACGCAGGACGGGTCGATGTCGCTTCCTGGGGCGGCATGCTTTCTCTCGCCGCTAAGACGAAGCGAATCCAGGGAGTCATCCTGGACGGGGCCTGCCGGGACATCGATGAAATACAGGAGATCGGCCTTCCCGTATACGCCCGCGGTGCTGTGCCGGTTACAGCCAGGGGGCGCATCATGCAAGAATCCTTCAACCAAGAAATTCAATGTGGGGCGGTGGCGGTCCGGCCCGCGGATTTGGTCATCGCCGATGGCAGCGGAGTTGTGTTTATTCCCGGACAGAAAGCGGAAAACGTGATCGCAGAGGCAGAAGCGATCGCCCAACGGCAAGAAGCGATGACCAATGCGATTCGTGCGGGTCGCCCGGTAGTGGAAGTGATGGAAAGCATGGCCTATGAATCCATGCTTCTCCCAAAAGAGAAGTCCTAATATGGATGAGTTGGTTGCCGCCTTTAAGGAACTTTCGCTCACGGCGGTTTCCGATGCCCTGGATCGCTGCGGGCTGCATGGAACATGCCTGGGTATCTCCCCGGTTTCGTTTGGCCATCAGATGGCGGGGCGCGCCTTTACTGTGAAATACCATCCCATCAGCGTGGGAAAAGGCACCGTCGGAGACTTCATTGATGATGTACCCCAGGGCTATGTTGCGGTGCTGGATAATGCAGGCCGTCTGGATTGCACCGTTTGGGGAGATATATTAACCCTGGTGGCTCATCGAAACAGCCTCGCGGGGACTGTGATCGACGGAGTTTGTCGAGATGTAAAGCGAAGTGTTGAAATCGGCTACCCGATTTTTAGCCGGGGCCGGTTTATGCGCACGGGCAAGGATCGAGTCGAGGCGGCGGGGGTGAATGTGCCCGTCGAAATCGGGGGTGTGCAAGTGCGGCCTGGGGACATGATTCTTGGATCCGACGATGGCGTTCTCGTAGTACCCAGGGAAAAAGAGGCTGAAATTCTGTCGATTGCGCGGTCGGTCGAAGAAACGGAAGAAAAGATTCGCGCCGAAGTGTTAAAAGGCACTCCACTGAAGCAGGCGCGCCGGAAGCATGGCTACCATCAATTGCAACGAAGATGAAGTTATACGGGCGTGCGGGAACGCGGAGCAAAGGCGGGAAAGCGGAGGATAGTTGACTTGGCGGATGAAGCGACTGTAATTTCACGCCCTGATTCCACGCTGGTTCAGCGCGCAGCTGAGTTTTCCACGGCGACTCTGGGGGAAGCCTCCGGCAAACCGATTGACCTCTCTGCGGCTATCCAGCCGATTTCACACAGGATGAAGCTTTGCGGCCCGGCCATCACGGTCAGTTCTCCTGCCGGGGATAATCTAACGCTTCACCAGGCAATCTACGTTGCGCATCCAGGAGACGTTCTCGTGGTGGAGGTGTCCGGTCTCTACGAGGCTGGTTATTGGGGGGAGATCATGACCCAGGCCGCCCTCCATCGCAAGATCGCCGGCTTGGTGATCGATGGGTGTGTACGAGACAGTGACGCCATTGAGGAGACGGGATTTCCGGTCTTTGCAAGAGGTCTTTGTATTCGCGGCACAGCAAAACGGGGGAAAGGCCGGATCAACAGGCCCATAACAATCGGGGAGGTCTCGATTATGCCTGGGGATTTGGTTGTGGGAGACAGGGATGGTGTCGTGGTTATACCCCAGCCGGAAATTCTCCAGATTTTGGCCGAAGCGGAAAAGCGCGATCAGAAGGAGAGTTGGGTCAAGGACGAACTAGCGGCTGGCAAAACCACACTAGAGATCTACGGATGGTGAAGAATTTTGGTGTGGTCGTTCATGCTGCTTGGCGGTGCCCAGAAAGCAAGGATAGGGCATACTGAGATGTAAAAGCGTTTTTCGTGAATCGGGGTGGTCTTTTGGAAAGGCAGTGCCGGTCCGCGAGAGTAAAAAAGAGCTTTCCAATATGGTGAAAGACCTGGAAGACGGCTGGGACCAGGTAGTGTTCTGCGTCGATTACGATGAGACCAAGGAGGCCTTGCTTGCATGGATTCCGGACACAGAAGACCGGGTCGTAATCGTATTGCTGAAAGCCTTTAATTAAGCTACTATTTTGTTCCGCTATTCAACCTATTCAGGAGGAGAGATGCCCGCTACAGGAATCGATGCAGCTATCCGCGAGCTCCAGCGCGAACAGGAAAAAATCCAGGGAGTAATATCGGCTCTCAAGAGCCTCCGCCCCGGAAGCGGCCCTGGAAAGCGCACAAGGCGCGTCAAACGCACTGGGAGGAAGCTCTCGCAGGCTGGCCGCAGGCGGATCTCTATAGCCGCGAAAAAGCGGTGGGCAGCAATCAAGGCTGCCAAGAAGTAATCTCTTAGTTTCAGTTTCAGGCGCGTTAAACCATCACTAACCGCTGAAACTAATTGTATCCCCCTGGATAGAATAGACTTCTTCTGGTTTCACTGGCCGCACCCCGCGTATCGCTGAATACCCAATACACAGCGCCGACATGCCGCCGCAAAGCGCACCTGGAAAAAGTCTGAACAGCCCACTTGGCTTACTGAAAAGGAATATCTCGAACAGATACAGCCCCGTCTTGCAGGGGTCACGCTCTCGATCTTGTCATCCACACTTGGGGTTTCTGAGCCTTACGCCGTGGATATCCGTGCTGGCAGGCGGATTCCGCATCTACGGCATTGGGGGACGCTGGCGTCAAACAGGAATCGGCAAGATCGGCTGGCACACACTTCGGCATTCGTTTGCAACTGCCCTGGACGTTGCAGGTGCGCGGATGAAGGTGGCGCAAGAGCTCATGCGTCATGCCAACATCGCAACGACGATGGATGTTTACACTGGGGTCGCGGAACGCGAAAAAAGAGAGACGGCAGCGCGTGTCGCGAAGTCGTTTCTGGGGAGGGTCCAATGAGCAGTTTGCGTTATAGAACCCTAACGAACCTAAATCAATCTTGGGGGAGCGTCTCTGACACGCTGAAAAGTTTGGTTGCGGGGGCTGGATTTGAACCAGCGACCTTTGGGTTATGAGCCCTACAATAACATCCCCCGTCTTTGCCTTTCAATCACTTAGGTTCATGTTGTTCCCCCGTATTCCACCTTGTTCTACGGTATTCTGTTCCCAATTTGTTCCCGGATCTGTTCCCAGAAACCGATGCAGGAACATCGGGAGTTCCCATGCGCACCCCCTGGGATCCCCCCCCGGTAGGGGCTGCCGGAGTCTTGTTGTGGACGATGGCTTACCCATGTGGGTTCACCTCCCTTCGTTTCTTTCAGGATTTCATTTTGGGATGCTCGCATTTCCAAAAAATTCCAGGAAAATTTATTGACCACTCGGTAGATTCCAATAAGTCACCCACAGGTAATATGATACTGGATCGGTAAACACTACGGCGTTATCGCGATCTATCCCAGCGAGTGCCGTTCGCCCCTAACTTCCTCGAAGGGGACTTCTGGTCAAGTGCAGAACTTGCTGCCGTACAGCATTTTTCTCATTGGTGTATAGGGTTTCTTCCAGGGCGTGCTTCCGGTGTAGCGCCGGCTTCCAGCCGGCTCCATAAGTCGCCAAGATGGCGGCGCTACCAGCGCTATGCGGTCACACTGCTATAGACCATCCCGAAAAATGCTGTAGCTGGCCGGGTTTTG
>JADFGZ010000230.1 GCA_022567475.1 Acidobacteriota bacterium
TTGTGCCAGGAGGGAACGGCTTTTCTCAGTCTCCGGCGGTTTCCCGGGGATGGGGGAAAATCGGGGCGCCCCCTTGCGGTTTGACCATCACCAGAAACTCATTGGAAACATAATCGCGCAGGCCCAGGTGCGCCAGGTCCGCCGCGCCCCGGGAAATGTTTGATCCCCAGCCGAAATCCGGATTCTCCACTGTCACAGCGTACGTTCCCGCCTCCAGGAGTTTGGCGGGCACTTCCGCAGTGAGTTGGAATACATCCGTAAAAGTCGTCTTCAATTTCTGGCCGTGGAAGCGCACAAACGAATATGGAATAAATCCCGTCCCGTGAACCGTCAAGGTGGCTTGCTGTGCGCCCTCTACAAACACCTCGGGCGAGGCCCAGCGAATTCGCGGGGAGGGGAAAAAGTGGCTGCTGCCTTCCCAGTCATTTTTCGGGAGGGGGTTTTTGAAATCCGCATGATACTGCCCATCCATCACCCGGCCCCGGCTGATGACCTGGAAAATCTTGCGCGTGTTCCGTATATCTTCCAGGGGATTGGCGTCCAAAATTACAACGTCCCCCACCTGCCCTTTTTCCAAGCCCCCCAGACGATCCTCCATCCGCAGCAATTCCGCCGGATGGATTGTGGCTGCTTGCAGCGCCTGCAACGGGCTGACCCCTGCATCCACCAGCAACTCCATTTCCTGGTGCAGCGACAGTCCCGGCACCGTCATGCTGGCCGAGTCGGTTCCGGCGTAGAGTTTCCCTCCCGCCTCAACAAACGCCCGGATCACCCGCTGAGCGTTTGTATAGCCGCGATGGAACAGGTCTTGCTCATATTCAGACAGGTCCGCCCAATGCCACAGCCCGATCTCCTGGTACTCCTTCAGATTGGCCAGCCGCCAATTCAGCGGGACATAGCGCAGCCGCCAGTCGTTGAACAGCAGGTCGAAATCCTCATAGTGAAAACCCTTCTCCCGGAGCGCACGGTCCCCGGTCCAGGACATTCGCATGGTGGGATTCAGATAAAGCCCGCTCTTCACCATCAACTCGACAATCTCCGGCAATTTGCTCAGGTCCATGAAACTTTCCGCCGGCGGATTGAATCCCTTGCGCACCTTCTTCAGGGCATCCTCTCTGGCCTGCTGGTCCACCAAAGCGTTGGCCACCGCCTCGATATGTTCGATTCCATGCGCTCCCACATCAGCCGCAATCCGCACATCCTGAAAGTGGCCGATCACCGGCAGATTTGCCTTCTCGGCCTCCCGGACTATGGCACGCAGCACCTCCACGCTGAGGCTGTCATAGACCTTGACCGCGTTTACATTCTCGGAAACGTACCGCTGCATCGCGAACATCGCTTCTTCCGGATCTTTCAGGATGTGCACATAGCCGCGCATATAGTAGTTTTCATCTTCCGGCGGCCCTTCCAGGTTGTTCGTGCCGATCAAAAGCCGCGGGCCCGGAATCCAGCCGCTCAGGATCCCTTCTCTCTGTGCCTTGGCCCATTCGTGCGGAGTGCCCAAATCCACCACCGTCGTCACCCCATGATTTACGTACAACTCGGCGGACCAGTCCCGGTAGTGAACATGCAAATCGATCAGACCCGGGAGAAGGTACTTTCCGCTGGCGTCGATCACGGTCGCGCCTTGCACCGATTGGCCTCCGCCCGCAGAAACAGACACGATTTGGTCTCCTTCCACTACGAGGACCACGTCCGGCAGGAGGCTGCCGTCCCGGACATCCACCAGGGTTCCGCCTCGGATCACCACACGGTCCTGCGCCATGACCAAGCCGCACAATGCCCATATCGCTAGCAATAAAAACGCGCTTTTTGGAAACATTTTCATTTCACCCTTTTACTCCTACGTTACTCCTTTGGAGATATCCTGGTTCGATACACCTCCCCCATACCCCCGCGCCTAGAGGGCTCAGTATTTCGTAAGCGCCAAGTTGGGTGCCCGGGGAAGCCACCATGTTAATGCCCCTGTCTGATTGGAAATATATGGTAAAAGATTACATGAGGTGAAAGGGTAAAGCAATTGTTGTCGGGACCTCGTAATCAAACTACAGGATGCCGGGCTTATAAGGGTAAATGTGGTTCCGCGGGATTAGGAGACCTTTCTGGAGCGGGAAAATATTTCACTACATCCGAAGCTGCAGTGTTGGCTGGATCACCCGTCCATAAGCTCAGACGGCAATGTATTGCCTTTTGCCTCATTGGGCCTGACCAAGATCTTGTGTCAAGCAGAGTGAGCGTCTGCATCACAGTTGGGCGGGCGGTGCATTTTGTGCCACATTCAGGGTGAGTTTTCGGGTCCCTGCAGGCTTGTCGGATCGCGGCTAATCTTTTGGCGCCTCCGCATTTCCGATACCGGCTAGCTTTCCAGCCGGCTGTCTCGGAGCATGATTCGAACCCGGCAGTGCTCCTTAAGGGTTTGCCGGGGCGGCAGTTCAGGAAGTCGCCTCTTGGAAGGATGGAATTTTCGCTGCGAGGCATGATTCACGAACAGGCTTAGGAGTGCCGGGAACGTCAGGTTCCGTGCGCTGCCCTCTGAAATTACACTTATTTAGCGCTCGGACTAATTGCTCCCCATGTATGCTATCAATCTCCCAGGGACAGCCTTTCTTGCTTCTTCCAGGTACGGGAAAACCTGAAACTGCCCTTTGACACCAGCGACCCCCAATTGATTTACCCCTCCTCTCGTGTAACCTCTCACCAACTTTCAGTCAGGCGGCGGAAGTCGCCCGTGGTAAAATCTTGTCCCCTAGGGGCGAGAAACCCGGAGCCGCTCCAACGGCCGAAACCGAGGGGACCGGGAAAGGGGTTAGTCTTAGCTGCTACAATGTGGATACGATGGCGAATCGTTTGAGAGCCTTTGTCCCCCTTTCTTGATCTTCCAACCAATCGGAGGGAGACCTCATGAGGGAATCCATTCATAAACTGTTCCTCTTTACCGCAGTGTTGTTGTTGTGGTTTACCCCAGTGCGCGTTGCGGGGCAAGGAGGGCTAGCAACCGCCTTGGTGATTGAAGGGGGCACTCTGATTGACGGCAATGGAGGAGCGCCCGTCCGAGACGTTCTGATCATTGTCCAGGGCAACAAAATCACCAACGTTTCACGGAAAGGGCAGGTGTCCTATCCCGCAAACGCCCAGGTCATTCAGGCGGATGGGAAGTTCATTGTTCCCGGCCTGTGGGACTCCCAGGTCAACTACGCTTGGTTCTGGGGAGAGGCGATGCTCGTGAACGGCGTGACCTCGATCGTCGACATCGGAAATGGGGAGGAAGTTGGCATCGCTTACCGGGATGCCGTGCTGCACGGGAAGGTCCGTGGCCCCAGAACGTTTATCGGGATCGGCCATATAGGGGGTGCGCGTCCAGGACAGATGACGGGACTGGAAACGCCGCTGAGCACGCGCCAGGAGCCCAAGTCGGTTGCAGAGGCGAGAGAAACCGCGAAGCGTTTACTCGCCGCCGGGGCTGACATGATTATGTTCCATGATGGGTCTTTCCCGGAGGAGTACTACAAGGCGGCCTATGAGGAGGCGCACAGAGCAGGGAAGGCTGCGTTTTTGCGTTCTAACGGGCCCGGGGTGTATCCCAGAGAGGCAGCCTTGGTCGGAGCCGACGCCATACCCCATTCGATTGGGGTGGGCCACTCCATCGCCAGAGACCCTTCGAAGTGGAACAACGAGCTGGACCGGTTTGCGGACATGGATGATGCGAAAGCAGCGGAACTGATCCAGGTCCTGGTCCAGCATCGGGTGTCTCTGGTGCCCAACATTGTCCATGTCTCGCCGGGATACCCGAAAGATTGGGCGCTGTTTGAGGCAAAGGACATGGAGATGTTTTCCGACCGGGATCTACTAGCGTATTACCCGGACAATTTTCTCCAAAGATTGCTGTCCACCTACAGGGGACTCGATGAAGGAGCCGTGCGGGCGCGGAGAATGAAAGGGTATCAGAACCTGTTGCGATTCCACAAAATGTACGTGGATGCCGGCGGATACGTGCTGGCCGGAGGCGACACCAATGGCGGCAAAGCGCCCGGCAATATCGTGCATCATGAGTTGGCAACTTTCGCCGAGGCCGGGTTTACGCCGATGCAAGCGCTCCAGTCGGCGACGAAGTGGGCCGCCGAGACGCTACGGGTGCTGGACAAGCTCGGAACCATCGAAGCCGGAAAGCTGGCGGATTTGGTCATCGTCAACGCGGACCCGCTCGCGGACGTCGCGAACCTGCACAAGATAGACTCGGTGGTTTTTGACGGCAAGGTAGTGGACCGAACCTATCATCCCTGGTTCAGCTCTCCGTTTGCAGTTACCGGCCTGAACCAGAGCCATGCCGTTGAGTCGTTGCCCTGGGTTGCCATCCTGAAGCAAGCAACCTTCCGAGGCGGGCGCCGGGGAGGCGGGACAGCACCGGACCCTGCCGCATCGCCGCAGCCTGCAATCGAAACGGTCTCTCCGGTCATGGTGACGGCAGGAAGCCCGACGCTCCAACTCGCGATCACGGGATTTAATTTCGTGCGCAGGACGCGGGTCTACTTTGACGGCATATCGGTTCCATACCGGCGGGTGAGCGCAACGGAGTTGCAGGTAACCCTCGATGAAAACCTCCTCCGAAGAGCGGGAAGATTTGACATCGTGGTGAAAAATCCGGGTCCGGTTGCAAGCCCGGAATGGGGAGACGGCACCTCGAACACGGCGCATCTGATCGTGAATTTCCAATACTGAGTTCGGCCTGACTGGACGAATCCAATGGCGCATTTCTGAATCCCGCAGTTTGCTTCCGGCCGTCAGCAAGTCTGGTTCGTAGCAAGAAGGAGGGCGAATTAAAGGACTAAATCCAAGGAAACGTGCTTTATCTTTATTTATCTTTGACTGCCTGCTTGCTTTTGTTGTGCGTTGCCGGTTCGGCTCAAGAAGAAGCCGAATTTCAGAAATTTCAGGAACGGATGGAGACCATCAGTCAAACAGTCGGCAGTCTGGCCTTGAATCTGCAAGTTCAGGCTGGGGAAGCGGCCGCATCGGAAGCGAAGAAACTGCAAAAAATTTTTGACCAAGTCTATACCTTCTTTCAGAAAAAGAACGTCAGCACCGCCATGAAGTTTGCCAGGGATACCCAGTCCGGCTTCCAAGAAGTCGCCCAACTCGCCTCCACAGGCAAACTGGTGGAAGCATTGGCGAAATTTCACGCAACCCGTGCCAACTGCACTGACTGTCACAAGGCGCACCGTGAGAATGTTGAGGGCAATTGGAAGATGAAATACTAAGGAGGCTCCCTATTCCTAGCTTCCCACGGTCCACTATCGGTTCCACTCCGCTGTCTAACCATCCAAAAGAAGCTGCGATCTTAAGGTTGATCCGATGAGGCAGCCGGAGTATTCTTTTGTGCGAAGAGGAAGATCTAATCGAGAATCCCGGTTTGGCGGCATTTGTCAGCTATTTTGAAAAGCAATATTTACAAAAACGATTCGAGATGGACTCCTGGCCCAGCAAAAAGAAACTAGGAGGTGTCACAATGAGAAGCAAGCTGTTTGCAGGTTGGACCGTGCCTGTAGGTCTTCTCCTCTTGGCAGCGCCGCTTTTCGCGCATCACTCGGAGGCGCTGTACGACAAGGAGCATCCGGTCAGCCTGACGGGAACCGTAACGGAGTTTAAGTTTATCAATCCCCATGTGCAGATTCATTTTGAAGTGAAGGGCGAGAACGGCAACGTGGTGAAATGGATTGGCGGAATGGGCGCTCCGCAGAGGATGTACCGGCGTGGCTGGAACAAACAGACACTGAAGCCAGGCGACCAGGTCAGCATTAGCGGCAATCCCGCCAAAAACGGCCGCAAAATTATGAGCGTCAGGAAGCTGGTGGGGCCCAACGGAAAAGTGCTCCGCGAATCGGCCGAATGACGCGTCCGAATAAGGAGCGTTCCGGCGAAACGAGCGCAGCGGGACGACGGAGGCAGCTCGTGGAGCGGCTGGGGCTGATTTCCAGCGCGGCTTGCGACCCTCGCGAGTAGAGATTCCGAACTATCGCCGAGGCTGGAATATCGAAGGAGGGAGAGGGCTATCTATGCGAAATCGTTCCGTGGGTTCGCGTCTTGCGGTTTCCAGCTTTGCGGGTCTGATCCTTGTGATCCTTGCGGCGGCGGCAGCGGTGCTCTCTCTCTCTTCCGTTATACAAGCGCAGACCGCACCGCAATCGCGAGCGGCCACACCGGACCTCTCTGGAATCTGGAGCGGAATCAGAGGCGACCCCAACGGCAGATTTGCCCAGGAGGAGCCTCCATTGCAGCCTTGGGCAATGGAAATATACAAGCGGAACAGAGCGGGGGTCATCAATGACACCGGGCTGGACCATTTGGATCCAGTTACTTTCTGTTTTCCAGTGGGTCCGACACGGGCTATGATGCAGCGTCAATTCCAGATTGTTCAGCTTCCGAAGGAGGTGCTCATCCTTTTCGAGTGGGACACTTTGGTGCGCCGAATCCATATGGATGGGCGGGAGCATCCCGAGAATTGGCCTTTCGGGTGGATGGGGCACTCGACCGGCCGGTGGGATGGAGACACGCTGGTTGTCGACACGGTCGGTCTAAACGACAGAACCTGGCTCGACCGTGCAGGGACTCCGCATAGCGATCAGCTGCACGTTGTAGAACGCTTCCGGAGAGTGAACCCGGACACCTTGGAGATTGAGTTCCTGTTCGATGACCCGAAGGCCTTTACAAAACCCTGGGGGGCGAAGAAAGTCTATCGGCCGGGTCCGGAAATTTTGGAACATATCATCTGCGAGGAACACTTGCAGACAGGAAAGTATCGGGAAGCACATTGGCCGCCAGGGGAAGAGCAATAAGGGAGACCAAGCGAAACCGGGCTTTCTATTTCTAGGTGGTTTTTTGTTGTAACAGGCCCATGCCCGAAGCCAAGCGGCTCTGCCCCGCCCCCCCTAGAATGCATTTGTCGCGATGAAAATGCATCCGGCGCAGGCAGGCATGAGAAAGCTCTCGGGAAGCCGCCGTT
>JADFGZ010000231.1 GCA_022567475.1 Acidobacteriota bacterium
CTGGGGACGTGGGTTTGCAAATTCCGCGGAAAAGCCCACGGCGAGAAAAGCATTCACCGTGGCTACCGGCTACACAACTTAGTCTGGACCGTTCAATTGACTTGAGTACAGATACTCCAAAACTCCCCTCGTCCTGCTAATGCAAAGCCTAAATTCGTCCTCGGATGGCAAGATGTTTCCGTGCATAGTACCATTTGCGAGCCAACGGACTTTATCAGCCCATTCATACGCGTCCCTATCGAGCAGCCGCTTATCTCTTGCGATTTGAATCAGGGACTTCAACTTGTCTTTCTTTATACCGTCCACTTCCGGACCGTACCCTTTTTCTCGCAGCCGCTCTTCAACACTGGCTTCGATAGCTGCCCTGCAAACAAATAACGCCCCAAAAAACTGGCCGTATATGTAGCAACTAACCGCCTCGCTCAAATACCGCTTCACAAGATCGGACGGTTCGAGGGTTGACCTGAGCATTCTCACCAAATCTGAATCGGCACGATTTACAATATTGGGAAACAATTTGATCAGATCACGAGCGTACTTTTTCTCAAGATACATCCTCAATGATTCGGGCTGGGTGGATTTTACTAGCTCTTCCATCTTCGCATCACTGATTGTCCCGAATCCCTCGCGTGTTCGCGCAAGTCTCGGTCCGATACCCTCCCACTTTCCCTCACCGTCCCAAACTATCTTAAATATCCCGTCAACATAGGTCACAATTTCTTCCCACGTAGCACCGGCTAGTCGTTCCGCTATGTTAGGACCCGCAACCTCACCAAAGAGTGTCGTCATTGCCGAGGTTAGGCTTTCCAGGGTGTACCCATCCTTTAGGGAGAAAAGAGCCGCGCGATTCTGATCTGACAAACCAGCTTCAAGGCCTTTCTCGATAGCCTGCCACGGTGTGATCCCATGGTCAGGATCAAGTTCTACCGATTTGATTTGACCTTTTGAGTCCCTCATTTGACGGTATTCTTGATTAACAATGCGTTCCAGTACCCATGGAATCAAAGTGGATAGCTCGCCCATGAAAATCCTCCTTTGCCTCACGCAAACTCGTAGAGAGGAACCGTCGTTGTGGGCTTTGGCATGGTCTCCAGCAACTTCTCGATTCGCCGAATGGTGTCTGGAGCCAGCAGCACATCGCCGCAAACGGAGCAGGCTTCGGCAGGAACATGGTCGATCACCACCACGTTTCCATGATGTCTGACCGTATGGACGATCCGCCGCTCTTCATATGTTCCCGAACATCCTTGGCTAGTGCATTTCATGTTCGAATCCTGATTCGATTCACTTCAAACTTCCACCTCAAACTCGCTGAGCGCTCGCGCATACTCCAAACAGGCCGCGATTTGCTCTCGCGTGAGGTCCGGGAACTCCGATATAATTTGCTCCGGCGTCTGCCCAGCAGCCAGGTGGCCAAGGATCAGGCTCGCCGGTATCCGCGTCCCCTTGATCCGCGGCTTTCCCCGCAGAATCGCAGGGTCGCTAGTGATGACATCCTTCCAATTCGTGGGCAAAGTTTTTTTCCTCACAGCTCGGTTGTGCTGTCCAGTATAAAGCAAAAAGCCCAACCCGCGATGGCGGATTGGGCAGGGAGACCGCAAAGCCTTAGAGCCGAAACTCCCGTTTGAGGCGTTTGCTTTTTTCCGCCACCGCCCGCGCCATCTCCCGTTTGTGCTGAGCCAAACGGCGGCTGAGGCTCCCGTTGGAAGTGGCCAGTATCTGTGCGGCGAAGATGGCGGCGTTCACGGCGCCCGCCTTGCCGACAGCCATCGTCGCTACGGGAACTCCGCCCGGCATCTGCACGGTGGAAAAAAGCGAATCCGTTCCGCCCAGGGGAGAACTGGCTATCGGCACCCCGATCACCGGCAGTGTGGTCTCGGCGGCGATCACGCCGGCCAGGTGGGCGGCGCCGCCCGCGCCGACAACTATCACCTTCAGTCCCCGCCCCGCAGCGCTCCGGGCATAGTCGGCCGTGCGTTCCGGCGAGCGATGCGCGCTGGTGATTTCGATATCAAAGGAAACGCCCAGTTGCTGGAGCATGCGGGCCGTCTCGGTCATGATCGGCAGGTCGGAATCACTTCCCATCACGATCCCTACAAGCGCTTTCTTTTTCAGTTTCGGCATGTTTCTGGTCCTCAGGGCAGATGAAGTTTTCCGTTACAAGGGATGAGCCCGCAGCAGTCCTTTGCGGGCAATGTCCCGGCGGAAGTGAATTCCCTCAAAGTGAATTTTCGAAGCCGCTTCGTAAGCTTTGTCGGTGGCGGTCTTGAGGTCCGGGCCCCGCGCCGTAATTCCCAGCACCCGGCCTCCCGCTGTCACCAGCTGATTGTCCCGCCGGGCGGTGCCGGCGTGAAACACCTTCGCTCCATCGGCTCCCGCCCCGGCCTCTATTTCTTCCAGACCCGTAATCGGTTTGCCGGTCGAGTACTCGCCGGGATAACCTCCCGAGGCGGCCACCACGCAGACGCTGGCCCCCGGCTCCCAAGAAAGCATGTCTTCTCGCAGGCTGCCGCCGGCGAGCGACTTCAAGGCCTCTGCCAGGTCGCCTCGCAAGCGGAACAGCAAGGGCTGGGTCTCCGGGTCGCCGAAGCGGACATTGTATTCCAGAACCTGGGGTCCGTCGGCGGTGATCATCAGCCCGCAGTAGAGCACCCCCCGGAAAACGACGCCCTCCGAGCGCAGACCCTCCAGGGTCGGGAAAACGATCTCGTCCAGAATGCGGCGGTAAAGGTTTTCAGAAAGAATGCCGTCGTCGCAGTAGGCTCCCATGCCGCCGGTGTTGGGACCCCGGTCCTCATCCCAGACCGGCTTGTGGTCTTGCGTCGGGGCCATCGGGATTACGGTTTTGCCGTCCGTCAACACATGGAAGGAAACTTCCTCGCCCTCCAGGCGCTGCTCCAGCACGACGCGACGCCCGGCTTCGCCAACTAGTTGACCGGAAAAACACGACTGGAGCGCCGCCTCGGTCTGGCTGCGGTCCGAAGCGACCACCACGCCTTTGCCTGCGGCCAGCCCGTCGGCTTTCACTACAGCGGGCCCGCCCCAGCGGTCCAGATGCGTTCGGGCCGCTGGCAGGTCCTCGCAAACCACAAAGTCGGCGGTCGGTATCCGGTGACGGCGCATGAACTGCTTGGAGAAAATCTTGCTTCCTTCCAGGCGCGCTGCCGCCTGAACGGGGCCTGCCAGGGACAATCCTCTGGCGAGGAATTCATCGGCAACCCCCGCCACCAGCGGCGCCTCCGGCCCTGCGACGGTCAGGTCCACTTTGAGTTCCTCCGCCAGTTGGGCCAGTTCCTTGGGACCCATTTGCCGGACCGGCAGACAGACCGCTTCCTGTCGGATGCCTCCGTTGCCGGGAGCGCAAAAAACCTGCTGGACCGCCGGACTTTGTGCCAGCTTCCAAACCAGGGCGTGTTCCCGCCCTCCAGAGCCTATGACGAGTATTTTCAAATGACGAGTGCTTTCAAAAAATTGCTTCCGGGCCGGAACTGCAACTCCGCAGGCCGGTCGAACCGAACCGATCAGTTGCCGAAGGAGATGCCCAAGGCTTGGGCGGTTTTAACAATTTCACTTTGCGGTTGCACTGTCTTCAGAACCCCCACCGCTTTTTCCAGCGGGGTCGATTGAATGGAACCACTCTGCAGGCAAACCATCTTGCCGAAATCGCCACGGGCGATCAGCCCTACGGCCGCAACGCCCAGGCGGCAGCTCAAGACACGGTCGAAGGGCGAAGGAGAACCGCCGCGCTGGATGTGCCCCAAGACGGTGACGCGAATCTCCCGGCGGCTCTGCCGGGCAATCAATTCTCCGATGGCGTTGGCCGCCGCTCCTCCCCGGGGGGTGGTCCGGCGCTCGTGGGTCACATCCCCGAGCGGGCGGCCATCGATCATGCGGCAACCTTCGGCCACCACAACAACGCTGAAGTGACGGCCCGACTCGGCCCTTTCCTGAATCTTGGCGCAGATCTTGTCCAGCGAAAAGGGGAGCTCCGGAATCAGGATGACGTCGGCTCCGCCGGCGATGCCGGACTGCACGGCGATCCAGCCGGCATCGCGGCCCATCACCTCCACCAGCATGATGCGATGGTGGCTCTCGGCGGTGGTATGAAGCTTGTCGATGGCGTCGGTCACCGTGTGCAGAGCGGTGTCAAACCCGAAGGTGATCTCCGTTGCCGAAAGATCGTTGTCAATGGTTTTGGGCACACCCACCAGAGGCACTCCCCGCCGCCATAGCTCCAGGCCGATCTTCAGCGTGCCGTCTCCCCCCACCACCACCAGCGCGTCGATGCCCAGCTTGGGGATATTTTCGAGGATGGTGGGGGAAATGTCCTTCACCACGGTCTTGCCGTTCTCCGTGACCGGATAGGCAAACGGATTGCCCCGGTTGGAAGTTCCCAGGATGGTTCCGCCTCGCGGCAGAATACCCGCGATCTCGGCGCTGCCGAGCGGGCGAATCTTGTCGGTCCAGACCAGCCCGTCATAGCCATCTTGAATCCCCAGAACCTTCCACCCATGCTCCACGGTCGCCGCCTTCACAACCGCGCGGATGACGGCGTTGAGTCCGGGGCAGTCCCCCCCGCCCGTTAAAATTCCAATGGTCTGTATTTTTTTGCTCATGGTGTCTCCCGCGCTTCGGACTCCCATTCTACAAAGCTACTGCACAAGCTTGCGGCGGCGAAACAGCGCCGCCATCCTGATTCAGCACCCGCCCGTGGATTTCACCCGCTTGCGCCAGCGAGAGCGCCATGAATAAAAGTAAAAAAACAAACACACAACCTTCATCTAAACAAGTCTCCTGATTCCTGGGACGAATAATGCAGCAGATATTATATTCGCAACGCCGCTTGACCGGTAGCCGGGAAGGAAGAAGGAGGCGCCGCTTTCCGTGCCGTGTCGCCCCGCCCTGCTAGGGATTGAGCAGGCCGGATTGGAGGACGCGGCCCTCGCTGTCGAGTAAAACTCGAAAGGTGAATGGAGAGTTGTCCGGCTGGGACGACCGGAGAAACTGGAGGTCTCTGTACTCAATCACGTGAATTTCGCCCTCCTGGCGGTAGCTCACCCACGGGAATCGCGCGAACCAACGGTAGGTCTTCACCTCCGCCAAAGCCTCCGCCGCTTGGAGATACCGGTTACTTTCGGCATGGGGATAGAAGCGATAGGAGGGCTCAGCCGACGCTGCCAGATCCATTGTCCCCCGGTAGATTCCCTGGGGAGTCTCGACGAATCCTGCCCATTGAAAAAGCGATGGAGGGGCGGGCAGCGCGGCCAGGCGTTGCGCCCCCATGCGCTGATCGTCTGTTTGGAAACGCTTCGCGAACTCTTCCACGCGCGCCAGCGCCGCCTGGTGAGCAACCCAGCACAGTCCAAGGTAGACGGCCACCCCAGCCACTCCAGCACGGCAATACCGGGAGCGGCGCCACCGGAACCCGCGTCCCTGGAGCGAGGGCATCACAAGCAGCACCCCAACCAGCACGCTCGCTGCCGGCACGGTCCATACGGAAAGCGGCATGCGCATCGCCGCAGCGAACTGAGCGATACCGACTCCAGCGAGACTGAGAAAAACCCACACCTCAAGACCCCGCCGCCAAGCTCGCGGACGTTCCGAATACACCCAGGCCGTCAGTTGAGGCAGAAACACAACCGTGGTCAAGACAAAGTCGAGGATAAAGGTCATATCCCAGGCGGCCCGGGCGTTGCTTGCCGGCGTCCAGATCATCGTTCCATAAGAAGTGATGAGGTCCAGCACGATGTGCGACGCGATGCCGATCCCGTAGAAGCAAGTAAACAACAGCCATTTCTTCTGGCGGGCCAGAAGGCAGCTGAGCACTCCCAGCAAAAGGGCGAACACGGGCAGGGCGAGCAAGGAATGGGTGACGCCGCGGTGGTTCTCCAGCCCGGCAAGCTCATTGCTGTAGAAGAAACGGGCGAATGTGTCGCTGTCGGGGAAGACGGCGCCCAGCGTCACCGCCATCGTGGCGATGCGGCCGTGGCGCTCGGAAAGGAAGGCCTTGGCCACCAGGGAGCCGGTAATTCCATGTGTGATGGTGTCCACAACGGAGCGGGCGGCTGGTGCGGAAGTTAGCGGAAACGGTAGACAATCCGTCCGCGCGTCAAATCATAGGGCGAGAGTTCCAAGGTAACCCTGTCTCCCGCCAGAATCCGAATGCGGTTTCTGCGCAACCTTCCGGCCAAGTGGGCCAGCACGAGCTGCTTTTGCTCGAGTTGCACGCTGAACACTCCGCCGGGGAATTTCTCAAGGACGGTGCCGCTTACCTCGATCCCTTCTTCCTTGATGTTTTCATCACTTGCTTTCTTTTCTTTCTTTACTTTCGGTCGGAACCTTCGTTTGGCCATATGCTCCTTTTTATAAAATGGGGCCTTTTTGCAGGGGCCATCCCCTGCCATTTACCATTTGCCTGGAACACATCCCCTGAAACCTGCCCGGGCGTAAAGAGAATTCCACCGCTCATCGTAACATCGTGCCGGTCATTGGTCGAGCCCTTCTACTCCTGTGCGAACTGCTCCCACTGCCGGGACGCGTAAAATTGTCGGCTCCAGCCCTTGCTTTCCAGGCGGGTTTTGAGAAACAATCGGGCATGGTCCGCATAGAGAGGCAAAAAAATCCAACGCTCGAACAGATGCAGCAGGCCCAGGCCCAGCACCGCATGGTCATGGAGACCCCGCAAATTCCTCCCTTCGACCAGGGGAATCTTTCCACCTTGATGGATTATCTCGAAAAGATAGCGAGCCTGGAAAACCGGCGGCAGAAAGCCCGGATGTCGGGAGACCCGGAACGCGCCGCCGAGTTGCGCGCCAATCAGAAAAAACTGGCGCGCTCGGAACCAGGCCTCCTGATGCGGAAGTTTGAGATCACCCGGTGGGGAAGGGTGCTGGCCGGAGCCTTGGCGCAGGGCGCAGTTCTCAGCCTCGTGTTTTCTCTGCTCCTGCTC
>JADFGZ010000022.1 GCA_022567475.1 Acidobacteriota bacterium
CTGGCCGGCTGGATCTGTGCGCCGGTAATGGGCGAGGAGGCGCGAATCCGGTCGGTGTGAATGGACTCTTGGATCTTTTGCGAGGGATAGACTCCGGTGGTGCGTGACTCGCGGACCTCTTTGTTCTCTACCCTAGGTTCCGGTTCGGGAAACAAGGAGAGCAGGGGATGGCTCATTTTTTCAGTGGACCTGATTGAAACATGCCCGCCACAATTGGAGAAGCTAGGCTATGAAAATCTGGGCTGTGAGAATCTGGAAGCCTACGCTAGCATCTCTCCCCTGCCCGGTCAAGTTGCTTGGTCCCCAGCTTGGTCCCCAACTTGCGTCTCCAGGTTGTCAGGATGTGATGTAGATTCTCTCGGCGCTACATATTATCGGTCAGGTCAGTCGAAACCTCCCTTTTTGCGCTGGCTATCACCCTGTAAAATATATGGACACCCTATCTTGAGACCTCATCTTGCAACCGCTCAGCCTATTCGAAAGCATGGGCTGCGGCCCTAATCATCGACGCCCCCCCGGCCTTGCCACGGTAGAGGCCGGAGGTTCGAGCCCGCTCGCGCCTATCATTCCATCGTTCCATCATTCCATCATTCCATCATTCCATCTTCCCATCTTCATCTAAAATTCCATGGGTTCATTTCGTCCACGGGCTACTAAGTTTCACTAAGCTTTTGGGGAACGTAGCGACCGCCTCTATTGATGGTTGATGAAGGTGGGTCGCTGTCCCAAATCCCAACCTGCCGACCCCCAACCTGCGACTATCGTGGCTTTGACGGTTGGAGTTAATGTGATTATGATTAGGGTCGCCCAGAAGTCACGCCGGACGGGCCGGAGTAAAAGGAAGGGAGTGGACACGATGAGAAGTTGGAAAGAAAACGGGATGCGGGTTTTGATGCTGGTGCTGTTTGCCGCGTTGTTGGTAACCGGTTGTTCGGGGCCGGCAGGGTCTCCGGCTGCGGACCTAGTCATTCGCGGAGGCCAACTGCTGGACATGACTTCCGACGAGCCGCGCCTGCGGCCAATCAAAGGGTTGGTTGTATCCGGCGGCAAGATTGTCAGGATCATCGCCGCCGACTCAAGCGAAGAACTGCCGAATGCGCCGGAGGTGATCGAGGCCGGAACGAACATCGTGATGCCGGGTTTGATCGATGCACATATTCATTTCCGGCTGGGCGTGCCCGAACCTGCGCTGCACTACGGAGTCACCACAGTCATGGATACCGGGCCGTGCGGGGCCCCCTGCGGGGATGATCCGAACGCATTCATCATAGGGCATGCCAAGACGGTGAATGCGCCGGATGCAGACGGGCCGACGATGTACTACACGGGGAACAAGCTGGACGGCCCGGACGGGATCGAGGCGCTGGAAATCTACCGCTTGCAGTCTTTGGAGGAAATACCGGAAAAGATTGACGAGCTGGTGCAACTGGGCGCCAGTGGAATCAAGGTAGAAGAAAATCTGCCGCCGGAGTACCGGAGAAAGATCATGGAGGAGGCCAACCGGCGCGGCCTGCCCGTTGTGGGGCATTCGAGGGATGCCCGGGAATCCATCTCAGTGGGAATGAAATTTATCGAACACATGAATCCCATCGCCCGCTCGGTGGCCACGGACCTGGAAAAAGCCGCCAAAGAGGCAGACCCTTCCGACCAGATGGATTTCAGCAAAGTAGAGGAATTCATTCAGTTGATGGTGGAGGAGGAGGTTTACCTGAACCCGACGCTGCTGGGCCGTTACGGTGCCATGAGTCCCTGGGCGCAGGAATTCTATGAAGAAGACCAGCAACTGCTGGAGACGGAACTCTTCGCCAAAGTTCCGAAGGAAATAGCCGCTCGCTACCTGGACAGAGGCCGCCCGGCCAGGGACATGTCGCCGGAAGAAAAGGCCAAGCGGGAAAAGGGCTATGCAAATGTCCAACGGTTCATTCGCGAATTCAGCGAGCAGGGAGGTCTTCTGCTGGCCGCGACCGACATGGGCAACAGCCGGATGCCCGGAATCGCAATTCACCGGGAAATGCAGTTGTTTGTAGATGCAGGAGTGGCGTCCTACAAAGCGCTGCTGGGCGCGACGCGCTACCCTGCCGAGATGATGAAGAAGGCTGACCTGATTGGAACGCTGGAAGAGGGCAAACAGGCTGATATTCTGGTCCTGGGCTCCAATCCGGCCGACGACATCGCTGCCTCGAAGGATTTGCGGTACGTGATCCGGAAGGGAAAGATTGTCAGGGCCCCGTAGCAGTATCGGCTGGGGCTATGCTGAACTCAATGCTTTCGATCAGCGAGACTATTTTCGGCGTTGCTGTATAGCCCGCAGGTAGGGCAGGCATTTCCCTCGGCTCCGCTCGGGACAAGCCTGCCTGCCCTTGAGAGGACAGGCCTGGAGGCCTGTCCCTACTTTGGCGGCTGCGCTACACCAACCCTGAAAATGGCTTAGCGCATCCCCCCAGCGGAATGTAGCGCCTGCACGAGCCAGGAAGAGCGACTATACAGCACCAGGAGAAATGCGCTAGAAGTCGAACGAGTAGGTGAGCTTGAGCTGCAAGGAGCGGTCTTTGCGGCCGTCGAACACTCCCGTAATCCTGCGGTCTTCGGAATCGAACAGGGCCCTGCGACCCTCGTTATAAACCAGGAAGAAATCGTCGCCGGGCCGAAAGATGTAGTTCAAGCGAAAATTGACTCCCAGAAAAGAAGTCCTGTTGTCATGCTGGAGTGTGGTGCTGGTGAGCCATTGGTTGTTGAATGCGTAATTGATCCGGGTATTGACGACATGGTCGACAAAAGACCCGCCGGGAAGCTCGGCGTCATTGATCAGATAATTGACGTTCACCGAGAGGTTCTCGGTCAGCTTCAGCAACGGCGTAAACTGCCATTTGTACATATTCCCGCCATAGAAACCACGCCTGTGACTGAAGTCTATGGTGCCTGAGAGCCTGCGCGCGGGGCTCAGCGTGTATCGCAGCACATATACATTCCAACTGTAATTTCCTGCCGGAATCGTAACGCCCGGGCTAATCTCGAAGGGTTCCTCCACCCTGTCAAAATTGTAGACCACCGGAATAATGCGCAGGATGCCGCCGTCCTCGAAGAACGTGTTAAAGATGTACTTGTCGGTCCGCCGGACCACGCGGTTGTTGTGGTCAACCATGTAATCCATGGCCCCCGAGAATTCCATCTGGCGGACCCCCCGGATGCCGAACCGGGGGCGAAATGCCAAAGAGGGAGCGTAGCGGCGGATGTTTGTGCGCCGGACAAAGCCCAGGTCATCCCGGAAATTCGGGTCGATGGAGAGAAACTCCATCCCCACGAGCAGAAAATCGCTGTTCCATTTGGCGTTGGCGCTGGCCGCCCAGTTGCCTTCCACGCCGGGCTCATCGGATTTCGCCAAAAAGCCGTCTACCGTGAAATACTGGCGGAAAACAAATATGCTGTCCACCCCGTACACTCGGTTGAAATCGTTGTCGCCCGCTTTCTCGCGGTTCATCAGAAAAGCCCCCACGGTGGATCGCGACAACACATCTCGTTTCACCCGCAGCATCCCGTAGTTGCTTGCGGGAATGCCTTCCGACAGCAGCGGCTCTGTCTGGACGTTCAGCAGGCCGAGAGTGAACCCTTGGAGCTTCCCGGTAATGCGGCCTCCAGCGACGATGGGCACAGGCCGCCGCCTGGGAGAAAGGCCGATCTGGCGGCTGTGGAACAGCCTCAAATTGCTGGTAGTTCCCCGCGTCGCAGTGCCGAAGTCGAAGACCCCGGATCCTTCCTGGAAGAATTCCCTTTTTTCCGGAAAGAACAGCGGGAAGCGCTCCAGGTTCACCTGCAAGTCATCCACCTCCGTCTGCGCGAAGTCGGTGCGCCAGGTTACATCGGCGGTCAGGCCAGGCGTGATTCGCCATTTCATCACTTCCATCCCCATGTCGGAGGAGTTGCGCAGCGTGCTCCGGGTCGGGTCGGAGGAGTGGCGAAATCCCGCCAGCGCGAACGGCTTCACCCGCAACCGCAGCCCCGTTTCGATCTCCTCCAGCGCTTCCAGATGCCCGGCCTGGGAGACATCTTCCAGTTGGAAGCCGCGCCGGAAGCCGTTCCAATAGGCCCACTCATTCTTCCGCCGAATCATCCGCTCCAGGTCTAATCCCCAGGCTTGCACGTCTTGTGAGCTGACCCGCAAGCTCTTAAACGGGATCTCAAATTCTGCCGTCCAGCCTGCCGCGGTGATCTGAGAGGCCACCTCCCACCTCTCATCCCAGTTCACGTTTACATTCTTCCCTTCGTCGGTGATCAGCGCGTCATATTTGGTCCCCAGCGGGTTGGTGCGAAACAGGAAAGCGTTGCGATGGTCATGAAAGGTGTCGAGCACGATGGTGATGGCGTCATCGGTTCTCAGGTCGTTGTCGCGCCGCCGCTCGGTAGCCAGAATTCTTTCCGGACTGGAGTCGTAACAGACCACTCCGATGTACAAGCTGGTCGCCGTGTAGACGACGCGAAATTCCGTTCTTTCCGTGGAGGGCTCCCCCTCCTGCGGATCTTTCTGCACAAACCCCAGAGAAATCGGAGCCTGCTGCCAAGCCGGCTCATCGAGGCTTCCGTCTAAAACCACAGGCAATTCCGTCCGTACAGCCTGGATGGTTCTGTTGCCGTGCGTTCCCGTTGCGCTCTGCGGACTGCTCTGGGCATAAGCAGATGAGGCCAGCGCGCACGTCAGCGGAAACACAACCAGAATAAGCCTTAAACGCAGGCCGAAGTTTCGCGCCAACACAGCCTTAGCCTCTCAACCGGAATTTTCTTTTTCAACTATAACTTTACCCTAAAGAATACGCTAGCCGCCCTGCCGCCACTTGTTGCAACGCCCCGATGATCTCCGCCGCTCAGATGCCTGCCAATATAAGTATAGCGAAAAGATCGGCAGGCGCGGTCCGCTGGCCTTGGGCATGGCCAAGCAGATAATCAACATGGCGCTCAGCGTCGATGCCTCCACCGGCCGGGCGATGAAACGCCTGGGCCAGAGCATCCTGCTGCAAACCGAGGACGTGCAGTAAGGCTTCCGGGCCTTCCGCGAGAAACGGCCTCCCAAGTTTTCAGGGAAATAATCCCAGCCGCGACAGCCCGTCGGCCAGAGCCTTTGGGCGGTAGGCCGGTGAAGGAGCGGTTCCCAAAATCCTCGGTTGACATCCAACCTGTTGCCCCTTACCTGCTTCTTGCAATTGGAAAGACGCGGTGGTATATATGTCCCAAATTTCAGGCGGGAGTCACCACCATGCGACAGAAATGGACTTTGCTCACCGTATTGCTTCTGGCGGCCACCGCTGGGTTTGCCTGGACGCCGGAGGAGCAGCTCAAAGTGAAGGGCGTCGGCGACGTCCGGGTCTCGCCTGACGGCAGGCGGGTTGTGTTCACCGTTACCGAGCAGGTAATGGAGACGGAGAAGAGCGAACGCCGCACGCACATCTGGCTGGCGCGCGCCGATGGCTCCGATTCGTTTCAACTCACGCGAGGCGAGAAGTCCTGCACCAACCCGCGCTGGTCACCCGACGGCAAATGGATCGCGTTTACCAGCGAACGCTCGGACAAGAACAACATCTGGCTGATCCGGGCCGATGGCGGGGAAGCCGAGCAGCTTACCGACCTGAAGAGCGGGCTTGGCAGCTTCAGATGGTCCAACAGCGGCCGCTGGATCGCCTTCACCGCTCCCTCAGACATGAGCGAAGAAGACGAGAAAAAAGAAAAGGAAAAGCGCGACTGGAAGGTGCTCGACACCGACTTCAAGTTCCATCGTCTGTGGACGCTTGCGCTGGAGAAGGACGCAGAAGGCAAGCGCACGCCGCGCCAGCTTACGCTACAGCATTTCCACGTTGGAGGCGAGTTCGACTGGTCGCCGAACGACTGGAAAATTGCCTTCGAACACACTCTCACTCCCCGGGTCAACGACTGGCCGAAATACGATGTCTCGGAAATAGAAGTAGCTAGCGGCATTGTACGCCCGTTAACGAATTCCGAGGCTGCTGAGTTCTCCCCGCTTTATTCGCCCGATGGGCGCTGGATCGCCTACATTGCCAGCGACATCCCTCCCACTTGGGCCTCTGACGAGCGGGTCCATGTAATACCGGCGGCGGGCGGGGTTCCTCGGACGCTGGCCGAAACCTTTGACCGCAGGCCCTCGCTGGTGGGCTGGACGGCCGACAGCAACGCGCTTATCGTACAGGAATCGCGAGGAACCTCCCCTGCCCTATACAGGCTGCCACTGAACGGCGCGCCGGTGACGCTGTATACCCCGCAGGAAGGCACTTTCTCCGCCGTCTCGCTCAACCGTGGGCGCAACATGTTGGGCTTTGTGGCGCAGACCAACATGACTGCTCCCGAGGCCTTTGTCGCACCCGTCCAGTCGCCTACGCCGGTCCAGGTCAGCCGCGCCAATGCGGATCTGCCACAGTTGCCATTGGGGCGGACAGAGGTCATCCGGTGGAACGGACCGGACGAATTGGAGATTGAGGGTCTGCTGACTTACCCCGTGGAATACCAGGAAGGGAGGCGTTATCCGCTCCTGCTGGTGATTCACGGCGGGCCAACCGGTGTCTTCCGGCAATTCTTCATCGCTTCTTCTACCGGGTATCCGCTTGCGACGTTTGCTACGCGAGGCTACGCGATACTGCGGCCGAACCCGCGAGGGAGCAGCGGTTATGGGAAGGATTTCCGTTATGCCAACTATGGTGACTGGGGTGGTGGAGATTATCAGGACCTGATGGCGGGCGTGGACCACGTGATCGCGCTGGGTGTTGCCGACCCGGACCGCATGGGAGTGATGGGATGGAGTTACGGCGGCTACATGACGTCCTGGATTATCACGCAGACTAAGCGCTTCAAGGCTGCCTCAGTCGGCGCTGGCATTACCAATCTCTTCAGCATGACCGGCACCAGCGACATCCCCGGTTTCATCCCCGACTACTTTGGAGGCGAGGCTTGGGACAGAACCGAAGCTTACTTGAAGCACTCGGCGATGTTTCACATGAAAGGCGTTTCGACGCCGACCTTGATCCAGCACGGCGAGCGAGACGAACGTGTGCCTCTCTCGCAAGGTCTGGAGCTTTATAACGCGCTGGTGCGCCAGGGGGTCCCCACGCGCATGGTGGTCTACCCGCGCACGCCGCACGGCCCGCGCGAGCCGAAGTTTTTGCAACACCTTATGCAGGACAACCTGGACTGGTTTGACAAGTACTTGAAGGGATCCCCCTAAATGGAGAGCAGACGGTAGGGGCGTTATCCGCAGATGGCGCAGATTCCACAGATATCCCTCCTGCTTCTGCGCCTTTATTCTGACTCCTGGCTCCTGACTTCCAACTCCTCACGTCCTAAAAGAACCGCCGGTTCTTGTTTTCGTCGGGGACGTCGAGGCCGAGCTTGGCGATCAGCGGGCTGACGTCGCCGATGAACTGGCGGCGCAACTCGCCGTTCTGCCGTTTTTTCAGGCCCCAGCGGATGTATTCGTGCTGGCGCTTGGATTCCGACCGCCCGAACATGTCGAGCGCCGCCGGGTACCATTTCTCCATGGCCCGCTGCGCTTCCTCCCTGCCTTTGGCCGATTCGCAGACCCGCTCCAGCCGGTCATAACCCATGGCCGTGTGGCCCCGTTCGTCCTTGACCACCAAGGGAGCCACCTTCGCCAGAACAACGTAGCTGGAGTCCACCCACTCGTTGGCCTGGTACATGCCCACGCGGTCGGTCAGGAAGTTCACGGCGGCGAGCTCGGTCCAGGTGGGAAAATCCATATGAAAAGCGTATTGAGTGACCGGCAGGTCTTCGTTGGCCAGGTCCGGGTCCAGGTCGTAGGCGATGTTGTAAAACATCTCGCTGTGGCCGACCTCCTGCCAGCAATAGCTCGCCGTCCGCACCCGCTCGAAGGGCGAAGGAGCCTGGTAGGTTCCCACCTTCCAGACCTTGCTCAGGAAGTCCAGGATGGCCGTGCGCGAGATCATCTCGATGCCATGCTCCACGCAGCACAACTTCACCAGAAGCTTGCGGTAATCCTCCGGCATCGGGTCGTTCAAATCGAATTTCGGAATTTCAGATTTGGTCGTCATCGGTAATCCTTATAGCAGTTTCATGCTTACTATAGACCAGAACGCGATGGGATGAATCCAGTAGCGCCGTCATTCTGCGCCCTTCGGCGTTGCTCAGGATAAACTCCGCGAAGAATCTGGTTGACCAACCGAGGTCTACAGTATCCCTGAAACTGCCTTCGTATTGAGATGAAACGTTCGGTCCTACGTTAGAGAATCAGCACTCCCTCCCCGCAACCACAAAGCACCGCGCCACGGGAGCGTTCCGGCATGCGCAGGCGGCTCACGCCTGTTGCCTCTCCTCCTTCACAAGCTCTTCTGCAGAGGTTTCCTCGAAGGGCTGTGGAAGCGTTTCTTCCTCCGGCTGCGACTCCTCGGTCAGCAGGCGGAAGTCGCGGTAGTGTGCCATGCCCGTGCCGGCGGGAATCAACCGGCCCATGATCACGTTTTCCTTCAGCCCGCGCAGATGGTCCACCCTGCCGCTGATGGCCGCCTCGGTCAGCACGCGCGTGGTTTCCTGGAAGGAGGCCGCCGAGATGAACGAGTCGGTGGAGAGCGAGGCTTTGGTGATTCCGAGCAGCAGCGGAACGCCCGTGGCGGCCTTGCCGCCCTCCGCGAGCACCCGCTCGTTTTCCTCCCGGAACCGGAACTTGTCCATCTGCTCTTCCAGCAGGAAGGTCGTGTCCCCCACCTGTTCCACCTTCATCCAGCGCATCATCTGGCGGACAATGACCTCGATGTGTTTGTCGTTGATGTTGACGCCCTGCAGCCGGTACACCTCCTGGATCTCATTCACCAGGTAAGACTGGAGTTCCTTTTCACCGAGCACGGCCAGAATGTCGTGCGGGTTGCGGGGGCCGTCCATCAGCGGTTCCCCGGCGCGGACGCGCTCCCCTTCCTGCACGCTCAGGTGGACGCCGCGCGGCAGCGAGTATTCCCGCTCGGTGCCGTTGTCATTGACGACGATGACCTTGCGCTGGCCCTTGGCGACATCCCCATATTTTACGGTTCCGTCGATCTCGGTGATCACAGCAGTCGCGCGCGGCCTGCGCGCCTCAAACAGCTCCACCACGCGCGGCAGCCCGCCGGTGATGTCCTTGGTTTTGGTGGTCTCCCGGGGGATTTTCGCCAGCACGTCTCCCGGGAAGATCTCATCATCCTCGCTCACCATCAAGTGGGCCCGCGAGGGCATCAGGTACTTCTTCGTGGCATAGCGCCCGCTGGCCTTCTCATCGCGGATGACGATGGCGGGCTGGCTCTTTTCGTCCGGCGGGTCCGTCACGACCCACCGGGACAGCCCGGTGATCTCGTCCACCTCTTCTTTCAAGGTCGTGTCCTTCTCGAGGTCTTTGAACTGCACGGTGCCGCCCACCTCGGTGAGGATGGAGAAGGTGTAGGGGTCCCACTCGACCAGGATTTGCCCCACAGTAACCGGCTGGCCCTCGCTCACCTTGAGGCGCGCCCCATACACCACCGAATACCGCTCGCGCTCGCGCCCCTTTTCGTCAACCACCGCCAGGTTGCCGTTGCGGTTCATGACGATGTGATCGCCCTGCTTGTTGCGGACGGTCGTGATGTTGAGTAACTTCACAAAACCGTTGTTTTTGACGTCCAGGGTGGATTGCTCGGTGATCCGGCTGGCCGTGCCTCCGATGTGGAAGGTCCTCATGGTCAGCTGCGTGCCGGGCTCGCCAATCGATTGCGCCGCGATCACGCCCACCGCCTCGCCCAACTCCACCAAGTGGCCGGAAGCGAGGTTCCGCCCGTAGCACATGATGCAAACGCCCCGCCGGGCCTCGCAGGTCAGCACCGAACGGATCTTCACCCGTTCAATGCCGGCCCCTTGAATCGCACTGGCAAGATCTTCGGTGATCTCCTGGTTGACATCCACGATCAGGTTGCCTTCGTAATCCTTGATCTTCTCCAGAGAGACCCTGCCGACAATGCGGTCCCGCAGCGGCTCGATGATCTCGCCGCTTTCCACGATAGAGCCCACGTAGATGCCGTCCACCGTCCCGCAATCCGTATGGCTGATGATGACGTCCTGCGCGACGTCGACCAGACGGCGGGTCAAGTAGCCGGAGTCGGCGGTCTTCAGCGCCGTATCGGCCAGCCCTTTGCGGGCCCCGTGGGTGGAGATGAAGTACTGCAACACGGTGAGGCCCTCGCGGAAATTGGCCGTGATCGGAGTTTCGATAATCTCTCCGGAGGGTTTCGCCATCAGTCCGCGCATGCCGCTGAGCTGCCGAATCTGCTGCTTGGAGCCGCGGGAGCCGGAATCGGCCATGATGTAAATCGGATTGAAGATCTCTCCTTTTTCATCCGTCTCCTGCATCGTCTGGAACATTTCATCGGCGACTTTTTCGGTGATGTTCGACCAGATGGCAATCACCTTGTTATACCGCTCGCCGTTGGTGATGGCGCCGTCCAGGTATTGCTGCTGCACGGCGATCACTTCCTTCTGAGCCTGGTTGACCAGCTGCGTCTTGCCGGAAGGGATGATCAGGTCGTCGATCCCGATCGAAATGCCCGCCTTGGTGGCATAGAGGAACCCGACCTGCTTGATCTCGTCCAGCAATTCAACCGTCGTAGCCAAGCCGAAGTGGAGGTGACAATAATTGACCAGATGGCCCAAACCTTTCTTTTTCAGCAGGCCGTTGATGTACGGCATATCTTTCGGAAGATGATCGTTCAAAATCACCCGGCCCACCGTGGTTTCCAGCATCTGGCTTTGGAAGGTCACCGGTTGCGCGCGCACGATATCTTGATCGTCATAAGCTTTGGTCAGGTCAATCACAGGGCCGGAAAGCCGGAGGCGAATCGGGGTGAGGGTCTCCACCTCTTGGGCCTCGAGCGCCAGCATCACCTCCTCGGGCGTGCCAAACGCCCGGCCTTCTCCCCGTGTGCCATGCCTGGCCTTGGTCAGGTAGTAGCATCCCAGCACGATGTCTTGCGTGGGAACCGTGACCGGTTGTCCGTTGGAGGGGGAGAGAATGTTGTGGGAGCTGAGCATCAGCACGTTGGCCTCAATCTGAGCCTCCGGAGACAACGGAATGTGAACCGCCATCTGGTCGCCGTCAAAATCGGCGTTGAAAGCCGTGCAGACCAGAGGGTGAATCTTGATGGCCTTGCCCTCGACCAGAACCGGCTCAAAAGCCTGAATCCCCAAACGGTGAAGGGTCGGGGCCCGGTTGAGCAAGATGGGGTGATCGCAAATGACCTCCTCCAGGATGTCCCACACCAGCGGGTCCTGCTGCTCCACCATCTCTTTGGCCTGCTTGATGGTGGTGCAAAGACCCTTTTGTTCGAGCTTATGGTAGATGAACGGCTTGAATAGTTCGAGCGCCATCTTCTTGGGCAAACCGCATTGGTGCAGCTTCAATTCCGGGCCGACCACGATCACCGAGCGGCCAGAGTAGTCCACGCGCTTGCCCAGAAGATTCTGGCGGAACCGTCCCTGCTTTCCCTTCAGGGTGTCCGACAGGGACTTCAGCGGGCGGTTATTGGCGCCCCGCAGCACTCGTCCGCGGCGTCCGTTGTCAAACAAGGCATCGACCGCTTCTTGCAGCATCCGCTTTTCGTTGCGGACGATGACATCGGGCGCATGCAGCTCCGTCAGTTTCTTCAGCCGGTTATTCCGGTTAATCACGCGGCGGTACAGATCATTCAGGTCCGAGGTGGCAAAGCGTCCGCCGTCGAGCGGCACCAGCGGGCGCAACTCGGGCGGAATGACGGGAATTACGTCGAGAATCATCCATTCCGGCCGGTTGCCCGATTTGCGGAAGGACTCGGCCACCTTCAGCCGTTTGGCGAACTTCAGCTTCTTTTGCTGGGAGGTTTCCGTTTTCATCTTCTCGCGCAGATCGATGCACATCTGCTCGATGTCGAGCCCCTTGAGCAGTTTCTTGATGCCCTCGGCGCCCATCGTGGCCGAAAACTTTCCGGGATACTCCTGCTGCAACTGGCGATATTTTTCTTCCGAAAGGATCTCGCATTCCTTCAGCGGAGCTTCTCCCGGGTCCAGAACCACGTAGGCCTCGAAGTACAGGATGTGTTCCAGCTCGCGCAGCGACAGATCGAGCAATTGGCCGATGCGGCTGGGCAGCCCCTTGAAGAACCAAACGTGCGAGCAGGGGGCGGCCAGCTCAATGTGGCCCATGCGCTCGCGGCGGACGTGCGAAAGCGTGACCTCGACGCCGCACTTGTCGCAGATCACCCCGCGGTGCTTCATGCGCTTGTACTTTCCGCAGAGGCATTCCCAGTCCGTTACCGGGCCGAAAATCCGGGCGCAGAACAGCCCGTCGCGTTCCGGCTTGAAGGTCCGGTAATTGATGGTCTCCGGTTTGGTGATCTCGCCCCGGGACCAGGAACGGATTTTTTCCGGCGAGGCTAAACTAATACGAATGCTGTCAAAGTCCACGTTGGGTTGGGACCGGTCATAAGGACTGCTTCGGTACAAAATATCCTCCTCGGGAGGTGCAGAATCTATTGGTTAGCTTGGGAGCGGCAACGCTGCTTCCCGGATTGACCCGCCCGCACTCTCTTGCGGGCTGGCGATTAATCCGCGGCCGCTTCTAATACTTCCTTCGGTTTCTTGATTAATTCGATATCCAGACAGAGGCTTTGCAGCTCCCGGATGAGCACGTTGAACGACTCCGGGATGCCGGGCTCCATGGCCGCCTCGCCTTTCACGATCGCTTCGTAGATCTTGGCCCGTCCGGAAACATCGTCGGATTTGGCCGTCAGCAACTCTTGCAGAATGTGGGCGGCCCCGTACGCTTCCAGCGCCCATACCTCCATCTCCCCGAAGCGCTGCCCGCCGAATTGCGCCTTGCCTCCCAGCGGTTGCTGCGTAATCAAGGAATACGGGCCGATGGAGCGCGCGTGAATCTTGTCGTCGACCAGGTGCGAAAGTTTCAGCATGTAGATGTAGCCCGCCGTCACAGGTTGTTCGAACTGCTCGCCGGTCATGCCGTCATAGAGAGCGGTTTTGCCGGAGAGCGGCAGGCCGGCCTGCTGGAGCATCTCCTTGATCTCGGATTCGGTGGCGCCGTCAAAGACCGGGGTGGCAAAATGCAGCCCCAGGACATGGGCGGCCCAACCCAGGTGGGTTTCCAGAATCTGCCCTACGTTCATTCGCGAGGGCACCCCGAGCGGGTTCAGCACAATCTCCACGGGCGTCCCGTCAGGCAGATACGGCATGTCCTCCTGCGGAACGATCCGGGAGATGACGCCCTTATTCCCGTGCCGTCCGGCCATCTTGTCGCCCACCGAAAGTTTCCGCTTCATGGCGATGTAGACCTTCACCAGCTTGATCACGCCGGGGGGCAGCTCATCTCCCTTTTTCAGCTTTCCCACCTTTTCGTCGGTGATCTTGCGCAGCACGTCGATCTGGCGGGATGTCATCTCCTCAATCTCGTCGATCTGCTCGTTCAAGCGGGGATCGCGTTTCTCCTCCAGCCGCATCCGTTTCAGGTCGCGAGCTTTCATGTGACGGACGGTCTGCGGAGAGAGAACCGTCCCCTTGGTGAGCAGCCGCTTGTTGGTGCGCTCATCATGCAGGTCGGCATCCAGCACCTTGCCGTCCAAATGGACCGAGAGGCGTTTCGCCCGCTCGTCTTCGAGGATCTGAATCTGGTATTCCAGGTTTTTTTCGAGTTTCCGTATCTGCACGCCCTCAATGTCCTTGGTTCGCTCGTCCTTTTCCTGGCCCTTGCGAGAGAAGATTTTCACGTCGACCACCGTGCCCTCAATTCCCGGCGGGCAGACGAGCGAAGCGTCGCGGACATCCCCGGCCTTTTCCCCGAAGATGGCGCGCAACAATTTCTCCTCCGGAGTGAGCTGCGTTTCGCCCTTCGGCGTCACCTTCCCCACCAGCACGTCGCCCGGATTGACCGTGGCGCCGATGCGAATGACTCCGCTCTCATCCAGGTCGCGCAGGAAAGATTCGCTCACGTTCGGAATGTCCCGGGTAATCTCTTCGGGCCCCAGCTTGGTGTCGCGAGATTCGATCTCCAACTCTTCAATGTGGATCGAGGTGAAATAGTCCTCCTTGACCATCGTTTCGCTCACCACAATGGCGTCCTCAAAGTTGTAGCCGCGCCAGGGCAGAAAGGCCACCAGAATGTTGCGGCCCAGGGCCAACTCGCCCTGGTCCGTGCACGGACCGTCGGCCAGCACCTGCCCCTTCTGCACCGTATCTCCTTCCCGAACGATGGGCCGCTGGTTGATGCAGGTGTTTTGGTTCGAGCGTTTGAACTTGGTCAGCATGTACACATCGGCGTGGATGCCGGCCGACATGGTTCCCGGCTCGCCCTCTCCTTCGGCTCGCACGATGATCCGCTCGCTGTCCACCTTCTCCACCCGTCCGTTGCGGCGGCAGATCACCACGGCTCCGGAGTCGCGCGCCGCAACCTGCTCCATGCCCGTTCCCACCAGGGGCGCTTCGGCCTGAAGCAAAGGAACGGCCTGCCGTTGCATGTTGGAGCCCATCAGGGCGCGGTTGGCATCGTCGTTCTCCAGAAAAGGAATCAACGAGGCCGCCACGCTGACCAGCTGCTTGGGCGAGACGTCGATATAGTCGACCTCCTCTCGTTGTTTCAGCACAAAGTTGCCGGCCTGGCGCGTATTCACCAGGTCCGGAATAATGCGGCCACGGTCGTCCAACTCCACGTTCGCCTGCGCGATGACGTGTTTATCTTCCTCCCAAGCCGACAGATAAAAGGAATAGGGCTCGGACTCCGCCGGCTTCTTGCGGCGGGACTTGACTTCTTGATTGACGCGTTCCCACTCGGCCCGTTCCACGGGGTCGCCGGCTTTGAACTGCGTGTCGCCGGGATGGGTGATGGTCACGAAATCGACCGCCCGTCCCTTAATCACCTTGCGGTAGGGGCTTTCGATAAAGCCGAACTCATTGATGCGCGCATAGCAGGAGAGCGAGGAGATCAGGCCGATATTGGGACCCTCCGGGGTCTCAATCGGGCAGATGCGGCCGTAATGGGTGGGATGCACGTCGCGCACCTCGAAACCCGCCCGTTCGCGGCTCAGGCCTCCCGGTCCCAGAGCCGAGAGACGTCGCTTGTGGGTGATCTCGGAAAGCGGATTGGTCTGATCCATGAACTGGGAAAGCTGGCTGGAGCCGAAGAATTCGCGGATCGCCGCCATCGCCGGTTTGGCGTTGACCAAGTCGTGCGGCATCGCGGTGGACATCTCCTGATAGACCGACATCTTTTCCTTGATGGCCCGCTCCATGCGCACCAAGCCGATCCGGAACTGGTTTTCCAGCAACTCGCCCACCGCCCGCACGCGGCGGTTTCCCAGGTGATCGATGTCATCCACCGAGCCGATGTTCTTGCGGAGCTGGAGCAAGTACCGCAGCACGGCGCAGAAGTCTTCCCGGTCCAGGGTCCGCTTATCGAGCGAGGTTTCCATCCCCATTTTGATGTTGAACTTCATCCGGCCCACCCGGGAAAAATCGTACTTGCGGGGATCAAAAAACATGCCCTGGAACAAGTTGGTGGCCGTGTCGAGCGTGGGAGGATCGCCGGGCCGCAACTTCCGGTAAATCTCAACCAATGCTTCCTGGGAAGTCTTGACGCTGTCCTTCTTCATGGTTTGAATCAACACGGTCCCGACGTCTGCCCGCTCCGGGAACATGACGCGGATTTGCTGGATGCCGGCTTCCATAAAGCGTTCGAGCAGGGCGGAAGTGAATTCGTTGTTGGCCTCGGCCAGCACCTCGCCGCTCTGCGTGTCCACAACGTCGGCCATCAGCCAGGCCCCCTCCAGGTCGTGCAGGGACACCTCCACCCGCTCCACGCGCGCCTTGGTAATATCCTTATAGAGCGAAGGAGTGATTTTCCGGCCGGCATGGACCAGTTCTTCCTTCGTCTTGGGGTGCACGATGTGGTGGGAAACTTTCAGCCCGATCAGCCCCTCGGAGATTTCCCAGTAGAGCTTCTTGTTCTGGAGATGGATATTCTCCGATCCGTAGAATTCTTGCAGGATTTCCTCTTCATTCTTCAGTCCCAGAGCGCGCAGGAAAACGCTCCCCAGGAACTTCCGTTTGCGGTCGATCCGCACGTAGAGGAGGTTCTTGGCATCGTACTCAAATTCAACCCAAGAGCCGCGGTAGGGAATGATCTTGCCCAGGAAATACGTTCGCTGCTTTGCGGTCTCGAAAAAGGCCCCGGGCGAGCGGTGCAGCTGGCTCACGATGACCCGCTCGGTGCCGTTGATGATGAACGTTCCGTTCTCCGTCATCAGAGGGACCTCGCCGAAGAACACTTCCTGTTCCTTGATGTCGCGAATGGCCTTGACGCCGGTCTCGGGGTCTTTTTCGTAGAGGGTCAGCCGGATGGTGACCTTCAGAGGCGCGGCGTAGGACATGCCTCGCTCCTGGCATTCGGCAACGTCGTATTTCAGTTGCAGGTCCACCGGGTCGCCGCACTTGTTGCAAAAATCCACCTGATTGCGGTTGGGAGAGCCGCACTTGCCGCACAGGATCTCGCCGGTGTGATACGGGCTGGTGATGATCCCTGCGCCGCACTGCCGGCAGGGGGTGCGCAGGTGGTGCAGTCCCTTCAGATTCCCGCACTTGCATTCCCAGTTCCCAATGGAGTAATCCACGAAGTCCAGCTGGGAAACTCCCCGGAAGTCCGTGATGGGGAAGATGGAATTGAACACGGCCCGCAGGCCCACGTCCTCCCGCTCGCTCGGCAGCAGATTCATTTGCAGAAAGTGGTCGTAGGACTGTTTCTGCACCTCTATCAGGTTGGGGATTCGAATGGGGGTGCGAATCTTGGAAAAATCAATTCGCTCCCGCCCGGCTCCGTTCGCTTTCTGATCCATCAAGTGCTCCTGATTGTTTCTGGAGAAAAGGGCGCTCCGGCGACTCTCTCCGAGTCAAGAGAATGAACCACCGAGGTGGTTTGTTCCCTAGATTGTTTCCTCAGAATGCGGGCAGAAGTTGAGGTTCGGGATGCCCGCTGAAAAACAGGTGCTTCGCAAGAGACATTTCCTCTTTCTTGCGAGTTCTCTCCCTTGCTGGAACGGCGCGGGAGAAAGCTTCTGCCGAGGAATCACCGCGTGGACACGCCGCCTCTCGGGGCGCGTTTTTGATTCCCGGCGCTGGTCCGGCGGTTTTACTTGACCTCAACCGTTGCTCCTGCCTCGGAGAATTTTTTCTGAAGCGATTCTGCCTCCGTCTTGGAGACTCCTTCTTTGATCGGTTTGGGAGCGCTGTCGACCAACTCTTTGGCCTCTTTCAACCCCAGGCTGGTTACTTCCCGGACAGCTTTGATGACGTTGATCTTGTTGTTGCCGATAGCCGTCAGCACGACATCAAACTCCGTTTGCTCTTCGACAGCCGCTGCGGCGCCTCCGGCCCCTGCCTCTCCCGCCATCATCATGGGGGCGGCGCTGACGCCGAAGGCGGTTTCCATCTCCTTGACCAGTTCCGCCGCTTCGAGCAGCGTCAGCCCTTTGATCTGTTCCAAAATATTGGCGATCTTTTCAGACATCTCGGTTCCACTCCTTCTCTCGGACAGCCGAAAACCCTGTTCCGCAATCGGCCTGTTTATGATTTGAATTTATTTTCCTTTGCAGCCTGATCCACCACCGAAGCGATGTTGCGCATCACCGCTTGCATCGCGGACGCGATGCCGCGGGCCGGGGCATTCACCAGGTACATCACCTTCGCCAGCAACTCGTCCCTGCTCGGGAGAAGGGCCAGCTCCGTAAACTCTTGCAGGGAGACAACGCGGCCTTCCACGATACCGGCGCGGAAGGTGAAATTCGGATTGGCCTTGGCATAGGTGGTGAGGGCTTTGGCCAAGGCGACTGGATTGTCATCCGTCAGAGCCATGGCTGTGGAACCCTCCAGCGACCCCAGAATGGACTCGGCTGGCGTTCCCTTTCCGCCCCTCTGGACCAGAGTGTTCTTCACCACACGATACCGGCCTCCGGCGGCCCGCACCTGCTTGCGGAGCTCAAAATCTTCCGCCACGGGCACTTTCTGGAAATTCATGAGAAAGACGTTCTGAGCCGCGGCCAAGTCCCGCTGGAGCCGTTCGACCTCTTGTTTCTTTTCGTCTCGATTCAATCGTTCCTCCACTCTTTATTAGGCGTGCGCTTCGACGGCAGCCAGATCAATCGGAATTCCGGGCCCCATCGTGGAAGAAAGCGTGATGCCTTTCACATACTTTCCCTTGGCCGCCGCAGGCTTGGCCTTGGCCACGGAACTCAGCAGCGCCTGCGCGTTTTCTACCAAGTGTTCGGCGGGAAAACTGAGCTTGCCGAGCGGGACGTGAATCAACGCCGTCTTGTCAACGCGGAATTCCACCTTGCCGGCTTTGATCTCCTGCACGGCGTTTTTCACCTCAAAGGTGACCGTCCCGGCCTTGGGGTTGGGCATCAAGCCGCGCGGGCCGAGAATCTTGCCCAAACGGCCTACCAGCTTCATCATGTCCGGCGTGGCAATCACGGCCTCGAAATCCGTCCAGCCGCCCTGAATCTTTTTTACCATGTCCTCGCCGCCGACCAGTTCGGCGCCAGCCTCCTCGGCCTCGCGAACTTTCTCGCCGGCAGCGATCACCAGCACCTTCTTGGATTTGCCGAGCCCATGAGGCAAAACCATCGTTCCGCGAACCATCTGGTCGGCTTGCCGGGGGTCCACCCCCAGCCGGATGGCGACCTCCACCGTTTCGTCAAACTTGGCATAGCGAACCTTCTGGAGGAGCGGGACCGCTTCGGCGAGATCGTAGACCCTCTCTTCCACGGCTTTCCGCGCGGTATCGATATTTTTCCCTTTTTTTTGAGCCATTCGCTTTTCCTTGTTCGCTTCGCTAGTTGACGACCTCGATCCCCATGCTGCGGGCCGTTCCGGCGATGCTGCGGGAGGCGGTCTCCAGCGAGCTTGCGTTCAGGTCCGGCAGTTTGGTGCGGGCAATCTCTTCCACCTGCTTCGCCGTCACCTTTCCCACTTTGTCGCGATTGGGCACGCCGGAACCTTTTGCGATCCCCGCAGCGCGTTTCAGCAGCACCGCCGCCGGCGGAGTTTTCGTGATAAAGCTGTAGGTGCGGTCCCCATAGACGGTGATCACCACCGGGATGATGAGCCCCTCCAATTCTTTCGCATCCGTCTTGGCGTTATAGGCCTTGCAGAAGTCCATGATGTTCACGCCGTGCTGTCCCAACGCGGGCCCTACGGGAGGCGCCGGAGTTGCTTTGCCGGCCGCGATCTGGAGTTTGATCTGTCCGACAACCCGTTTGCCTTTCGATGTGGGCTTTGCCATGTTCGACTCCTTGCGTCCCAAAACTCGCTATACAGGTCCCGGGTGAATCCGCAACCCGAAAACTTCCACGCACGGCTTACAGTTTCTCCACCTGCAAAAATTCCAGCTCCACCGGGGTCGAGCGCCCGAAGATGGTGACCATTACCTTCAGGGTGTTCCGGTCCATATTGATTTCGTCCACCACGCCGGTGAAATTGTTGAAGGGGCCGTCTACAATCTTGACGGTCTCGTTCCTTTCAAAGATCATCTTGGGCGTGGGCTTTTCGCCCGCCGTGGCTACCCGGTTGATGATCTGATCCACTTCCTCTTCCGACAGCGGCGAGGGGTTCTGAGCGCTGCCGACAAAACCGGTGACCCGCGGGGTGGCCTTCACCAGGTGCCAGACGTTGTCATCCATCTCGAGCTCCACCAGCACGTAGCCGGGGTAAAACAAGCGGGACGACTCCACCTTTTTCCCGCCCCTCATCTCCACCACGGTCTCGGTGGGGATCAGGATTTGCCCGATTTTTTCCTCCAACCCAAACGCTTTGACGCGGCTCTCCAGGCTTTCCTTGACTTTTCGCTCAAAGCCGGAATAGGTGTGAATGATGTACCAATTCTTTGGCATGTCCTGCCTGCTCGTGCATGAATGGCTGTTCCCAGCCGCCGCTCTCAACCGCTGCTCTCAACCGCTGCTCTCAACCTAAGAAGCGGAATAAGCGGCTGACCGCAGCGCTGAAAATCCAGTCCAGAATCCCAAAGTAAACACCGAAGAAGAACACCGTCAGGATCACCACCAGCGTGGTGGCCCGGATCTGCTTCCGGCTCGGCCAAGTGACCCGCCTGAGCTCCGACCGCACGTCTCCGAGGAAGACCTTCGTTTGGCCCGGAAAAGACCGGATGGAGGCGAGAGTGCCCCCGGCGCCACTGGCTCTGCCGACGGGCCTGCTTTCGACTTTCGCGTCCTTCATAAGAAACTCAATCCGCGCCCTCTGGTTTTTCTTTCCCCTTCTCCGTTAGGGCCAATCTTCACCGGGGGAAGAATTGGCAGGGGTGGAGGGATTCGAACCCCCACATCCGGTTTTGGAGACCGGCGGTCTGCCGTTAAACCTACACCCCTAAATCGATTCGGGGCCTGGCGCGACGGGCTTGCCCTGCGCCTCGAGCCCGGCATAACACCTGTTTTCCTTGCCTTTGGTCCCCTGCTCTTCTTCTCTTGCCTCGCTTGGGACCATGGACCGCACCCGGCCCGGCTCCCTGCCTTCCCTCACCCTGCCGGATGAGGAATAACAAACTGACCAGCCTACTTCACCTCGCGGTGCAGGGTGTGGTGCCGGCAGAACTTGCAAAACTTTTTCAACTCCAGCCGACCGGTGGTCTTTTTCTTGTTCTTAGTGGTCGAATAATTTCTGTTTTTGCAGTCCGAACACTGTAAAGTGATTATATCACGCATGGTTCAACTCTGGAAATATGGTTTTGTCCCGGAAAACAACTCCTTCGATTCGGGAAATATCGCCGTCTGCGCTGCGCGTTATTCGATAATCTCGGTGATGGTGCCGGCGCCGACCGTGCGGCCCCCCTCGCGGATGGCGAACCGCAGCCCCTTCTCCATCGCAATCTCCGTGATCAGGTCCAGCGTCAGGCTCACGTTGTCGCCCGGCATCACCATCTCGGTCCCTTCCGGCAGCGTCGCCACCCCCGTCACGTCCGTCGTCCGAAAATAAAACTGCGGCCGGTACCCGTTGAAAAACGGCGTGTGCCGCCCTCCCTCTTCCTTCGTCAGCACATACACCTCGGCCTTGCATTTGGCGTGCGGCGTGATCGAGCCCGGCTTGGCGACCACCTGCCCCCGCTCCACGTCAGCCCGCTCCGTTCCCCGCAGCAGCAACCCCACGTTGTCTCCCGCCTGCCCCTCGTCCAGCAGCTTCTTGAACATCTCCACGCCCGTCACCACCCGCTTGAAGGTCGGCCGGAAGCCCACGATCTCCATCTCATCCCCCACCTTCAGCTTCCCGCGCTCCACTCTCCCCGTCACCACCGTCCCGCGTCCCGAAATCGAGAATATGTCCTCAATCGGCATCAGAAACGGCTTGTCCACGTCCCGCGGCGGCATCGGAATGTAGCTGTCCACCGCCTCCATCAACTCCGTGATCTTCCCTTCCCACTTCTCCTCCCCGTTCAGCGCTCCCAGCGCCGATCCCCGCACCACCGGCATCTCATCACCCGGAAATCCGTAGCCCTTCAACAGCTCCCGCACCTCCAGCTCCACCAGGTCCAGCAACTCCTCGTCCTCCACCGCGTCCACCTTGTTCATGAACACCACCATCGAGGGAACCCCCACCTGCCGCGCCAGCAATATATGCTCCCGCGTCTGCGGCATCGGCCCGTCGGTCGCCGCCACCACCAGGATCGCCCCGTCCATCTGCGCCGCCCCGGTGATCATGTTCTTCACATAGTCCGCATGACCCGGACAATCTACATGCGCGTAGTGCCGATTATCACTCTCGTACTCCACATGCGCCGTCGCAATCGTGATACCACGCGCCTTCTCCTCCGGCGCATTGTCAATCTGATCAAATTCAATGACGTCACCACCGTGCATCTCAGACATCACCTTCGTCAGCGCCGCCGTCAGCGTCGTCTTGCCATGGTCCACATGACCTATCGTCCCCACGTTCACATGCGGCTTCGTTCGATCAAATTTTTCTTTGGCCACTATCTGTTACCTCTCAAAACTCTCTAAGCCGTAATCTCTATTATTCTCAGTCGGGTGATCGCCTAGCCCCGATTCTTGATTATTGGCTCTGCTACGTTGGCGGGTACCTGGGAATATCGACCGAACTCCATCGTGAATGTCGCGCGGCCCTGGCTCATCGAACGTAGATCTGTCGCGTAGCCGAACATCTCGGCCAGTGGCACCTCGGCACGGATAATCTTACCCGCCGGCGCATCCTCTATACCTTGGAGCACGCCTCGACGCCGGCTCAGGTCACCATTGACCTCGCCCATATAGTCTTCCGGTGTAACGACTTCGACCTTCATCGTCGGCTCCAGAAGCACCGGCCTGGCTTTCGCGGCACCATCCTTGAAGGCCATGGAACCCGCGACCCTGAACGCGACTTCGCTGGAATCCACATCGTGGTAAGAGCCGTCGTATAGCGTGACCTTGCAGTCTAGGAGCGGATAACCGGCGATGACACCGTTACCCATCTGCGCCTGGATACCTTTGTTGACAGCCGAGATGTATTCCTTCGGCACGGCGCCGCCGACGATCGCGTTGACGAACTCGTAGCCTGAACCCGGCGGCAGAGGCTCAAGGCGTAGATAGACATGGCCATACTGTCCGCGACCGCCAGTCTGCCGAACGAATTTTCCTTCCTGCTCGACGGTAGTACGTATCGTCTCTCGATACGCTACCTGCGGCCTACCGACGCTGGCCTCAACATTGAACTCACGTTTCATCCGATCGACGATGATCTCCAAATGTAGCTCGCCCATACCGGAAATAATGGTCTGCGCCGACTCCTCATCCGTATGCACACGAAACGACGGATCCTCTTTCGCCAGCTTGCTCAGTGCCATACCCATCCGTTCCTGATCTGCCTTCGTCTTCGGCTCGACTGCAACAGAGATAACCGGCTCCGGGAACTCCATGCTTTCTAAGCGGATGGGTTCCTTTATATCCGTAAGGCTGTCACCCGTCGTGACATCTTTCAGGCCCACGGCCGCCGCGATGTCGCCGGCGCGGACTTCCTTCAGTTCCTCGCGATCATTGGAGTGCATCTGCAAGATTCGGCCAATCCGCTCGCGTTTTCGTTTGGCCGGGTTATAGACCGTATCTCCGGATCTTAAGACGCCGGAGTACACCCGGAAAAATGTCAAGTTCCCGACAAAAGGGTCCGTCGCGATCTTGAACGCCAGAGCTGCGAACGGCGCATCGTCCGAGGCCGGTCGCTCGGCCTCCGTGTCATCGTCCAAGACGCCCTTGATCGGTGGACGCTCCTCCGGCGAAGGCAGGTAGTCGATGACCGCATCCAAGACCGCCTGAACGCCCTTGTTCTTGAAAGCCGAACCGCATAATACCGGCGTGATGTCTCCGGCAACACACCGTAGTCGCAGGCCACGCTTAATTTGCTCCTGACTGAGCGTTCCTTTCTCTATATATTCTTCGAGGAGCCGATCGTCACCCTCCGCGGCAGCCTCGACGAGTTTCTCCCGCCACTCCGCTGCCAACGCAACGAGATTCTCCGGAATCTCGCCCTCATGAAAGTGCGTGCCCTGAGTCGCGTCGTCCCAGGTAATGGCCTTCATCTTCACCAGATCGACGATACCCTGAAAGCCGCCCTCGGCACCTAACGGGATCTGTATCACGATCGGCGTCCCCTTCAAGCGCTCCTCGATCTGCGACACGACCCGAAAATAGTCGGCGCCGGGCCGGTCCATCTTATTGATGAAGGATATTCGCGGCACGCCATACTTATTGGCCTGACGCCAGACTGTTTCCGACTGCGGCTCCACGCCGCCGACCGAGCAGAATATTGCGACCGCGCCATCGAGCACCCGGAGGCTGCGTTCGACCTCAATCGTAAAATCGACGTGGCCCGGTGTGTCGATGATATTGATGCGATGCTCGGGCAGGCTCTGGTCCATACCTTTCCAGAAACAGGTGGTCGCCGCGGCCGTAATGGTGATGCCGCGCTCCTGCTCCTG
>JADFGZ010000232.1 GCA_022567475.1 Acidobacteriota bacterium
AACTGCAAGAACTGAACCCCATGCTGGGACTGCGTGGCTGCCGCCTGGGAATCCTGTATCCGGAAATCTCCGAGATGCAGGCCCGCGCCATCTTTGAAGCCGCTTGCACCGTGGCACGGGAAGGAAAGAAGGTGATTCCAGAGATCATGATCCCCCTGGTCGGCAGCCGCCAGGAACTGAGCCTGCAAAAGCAGATCGTGGACCGGGTGGCCGGAGAAGTCTTCGAGAAGCGAGGGACCCGCGTGGACTACATGACGGGAACCATGATTGAGTTGCCGCGAGCCGCGTTAGTGGCCGATGAGATTGCCCAGGAGGCCGACTTTTTCAGCTTCGGCACCAACGACCTGACCCAAACTACTTTTGGTTTCTCCCGCGACGACAGCGGGACGTTCCTCGAAGCCTACACCCGCCAAGCCATCCTGCAGCATGACCCCTTTGCCGTGCTGGACCGCTCGGGCGTCGGCCAACTGATTCGGATGGCTACGGAGCGAGGCCGTCGCAGCAAGCCTGGATTGGAGGTGGGAATCTGCGGAGAGCACGGGGGCGATCCCAGCTCGGTTGAATTCTGCCATCAGGTGGGGCTGGACTACGTGAGTTGCTCGCCGTACCGCGTCCCCATCGCGCGTCTCGCAGCGGCCCAGGCAGCCCTGCAAGACACCTTGGAGGTTCAGGGAGAAGAGAGGCAGCGGACTGCGTAACATCGGTTTCTTCCGTTGGTTTCTTTCGTACGGAAGCGCTGCCGCTCCTTTCTGAGTCATCCAGCCGGCTGACACGTCTTGTGGTTCCAATTTGCCCGCCATTACTTTGCAAAGATTGCAAAGGATAAAGATTTAAAGATAAAGATTAAAGATAAAGCCGCCAAATTCTTTTCCCCCAAGAGTAAAGTGGGGGGAAAGACAGTAGCCCCACGCACCTAAAAACATTAGTCCGTTTTTACGAATTCTGTATCCCGTCAGGGCACGGTTGAAGCCGTGCCGAAACGTTCTCAACCCATGTGCGCTTTAGCGCCTTGAGGTGAGTCTTGCACTCTGAAACAGGCCTAGTGATACAGAAATAACATCCCTCCGGGCCGGACCTATCGCAATATCCGTATATCCCTTGCAATCTATGCCGGAAACCAAGCCACCCCTTGTGGCTGGAGGATGTTCCAATCCAACAGACGCTTGGAGAATTGGGGAACCTTTCTTGTCAACAGGCAGAGAACTTTGGCTTTGCTAACGGGCTGGTGATTCTATAACTTTGCACAGAGAGCAAGATTGTCCCCGGATGCCCCCAGACAAGAAGAATGCGCCAGATTTGTCTCTTTTGGCAGCGGTCAAAAGGCGGCAAGTAACAGTTTGTCTTCTTGTCTTCGAGCGATCCAGGGAAGAAGTAATGTCTTGGTTGGGAGGCCCTCCGCATGAAGCGGTTCCGGTTGGTATTCAGGAAGGCTGGTTTTCTGTCTTCGGTAATCTGTGGGTTGGTTTTTTGGTTTGCCGTTCTCGGGAATGCGGGCGAGCAGCTTCCTGGAGACAGCCGGGAAAACACGAAACAGGGCGAAACCGCATCACGGACTATCACGACAGAAGAAATGAACAGACGGTATTTCCAGGGAGAGACTTTCAGTGCCGTTGCTCCCGACGATTACCGCATTGGGTCCGAGGACTTGCTGCAGATATCCGTCTTTCAAATCGAAGATTTCAATCGCACGGCCCGGGTGACAGCCGATGGCCTGATCTTCCTGCCGTTGCTGGGGCAGGTGCAGGCATCTGGCTTGACCCCCTATGAGTTGGGACAGGTGATCCGCCTGCGTCTCAGTGAAAAATATGTTCAGGATCCGCAGGTCAGCGTCCTGGTTAAGGAGTATCACGGGGAGCCCGTCACAGTGATTGGAGCGGTTAAAAACCCCGGCGTGTACCAGCTCAAGCAGAAGAAAACATTGGTTCACGTGCTCTCCTTGGCTGGCGGACTGGCAAAGGACGCCGGCAATGAGATCTGGGTCAGTCACGATCTTTCGCCGCTTCTGATGCAAGTGGCGGAAGAAAAGCTGACGGCACGGGACGAACTTCCGACCAACACGATCACAGTTAAGATCAGCGACCTGTTGGGGCCGGATGGCTCCCGTTGGGATGTTCCCATCCGCGGCGGAGATGTGATCCGCATACCGGGAGCTCAGATGGTTTATGTCATGGGGGAGGTCCAGGCTCCCGGCGCTTACGTGCTGGAGCACGACAATCAAAGAATCAGCGTCCTGCAACTCATTGCGCTTGCCCGCGGGACCACTCGCAAAGCCTCGCTGGGAAGCACGCGCATTATTCAGGCAAAGCCGGACGGGAACAGAGAAGAAAAGCAGATTAATCTGGCTAAGATTTTTGAAGGGAAATCTCCAGATCCGGTATTGTCTCCCAACGACATTTTATTCGTTCCTTCCAGCAAGGTACGGGGCGCCTTGTGGCGGACGCTGGAATCGGCGATTCAAGTGGGAACGGGAATGCTCATCTATCGGCCTTTTTAAAAGGGCAATGCGAATTCGAGATCGACTGAGGAAGGTGAAGGAGGATTTCCAATGGAACCTGGAGGTTTGATCAGACCGGAGAACAGAGACCCTGGGGAATTGGTTCTTTCCCGGCCTGACTCCGAACTAGGTTTAGGACAAATCTATGGTTTGGAGCCGGGCTTTACCGACGAGCAGCCGGAGTTGCGCGAATATTGGCATGTGCTGGTTCAGCGCCGCTGGACCGTTTTGGTTTGTCTCCTGATCGTCTTTGTCACCGTTGCGATCGGCACCTTCAAGCAAATCCCCATTTACCAGAGCAAAGCTATCCTGGAAATCGGCAAGCAAGGGCAGGAGATTTTGAACTTCAAGGACTTTCTGCAACAGGCCGCCGCCAATGAAGATGTTTACTTGGAGGCGCAGTACAAGATTTAAAAGAGCCGCTCCCTGGCCATGCACGTGATCGAGGAGTTGGAACTCTACCGGCTTGCGGAATTCAATCGTCACCGAGCGGCTTGGGGACTCTGGGCGACCGAACCGGAAGATCTCAACGAGCAATTGCTCGCAGTACGAATTAACCCCCAGAGCGATACCTACCGCAACAGCATCGACAACTTCCTGGGCAATTTGGATATAAACCCTATCCGGCGGAGCAATCTTGTGGAAGTGCGTTTCTCCAGTCAGGATCCCGAGCTGGCATCTCGCATCACGAACCGGCTGGCCGACGATTACATCGAACGGAACCTGCAGGTGCGGTGGGACGCTACGCAGCGAGCTTCCGAGTGGCTGTCACGCCAGTTAGTTGGCTTGAAAGGAAGATTGGAAAGATCCCAAGACGCAGTGCAGCAGTATGCGCGGGAAAATTCCATCCTGTTTGTCGCACAAGAGCAAGACCTGACCAATGCCACACTGCAGCAACTCCAGGAAGAGTTTACATCGAGTCAATCCGTTCGGTTCCAGAAGGAGTCGCTCTATAACCTGCTTGGCAGCAGCGGGTCGCATGAGGTCCCGGGCGCTCTCCAGAACAAGCTCATTCAGGACCTTAGGGTGCAACTGGCGGGATTACAGCGCAAACGAGCGGAGCTTTCCGCCAAGTTCAAGGCCGAATATCCAACCGTGATCCAGGTCCAAAAGCAGATCGACGCCATCGAGCAATCGCTCGCGGAAACCAAGGCTATTCTGACTCGCGACATCGCCGATGAATACAGCGCAGCCCTCGATCACGAAAATCAATTAAGAGCGGCTGTCGAAGCTCAGAAAGCGTTGGTCAATCAGATTGGTGAAAAATCGATTCAATACAATATCTTGAAACGGGAAGCCGACACCAATCGCGAGCTTTATGTTGGTTTATTACAGCGAATGAAAGAAGCTGAAGTTTCCGCCGGCATGAGCGCCAGCAACATCCGGATTGTGGACGCCGCAGAGGTGCCGAAGAAACCGGTGCGGCCGCGAGTAGCGCTCAACCTGGCATTTGCACTCTTCCTGGGACTAGGATTTGGGATTGGGTTGGCGTTCTTCCAGGAGTACATGGATAATACGCTGAAAGATCCCGATGAGACCCTGCGATATCTGCGGTTACCTTCCTTAGCCGTCATTCCTTCGATCCATAGCAGCCACATCTTGCCTGCCTATAGCACAAATGGCAATGGAAACGGAAACAAAAGCTTGGTTGCATGGAAGGTTTCCGGAAAGAGGAGATCACAGGCTGTCGCTTTCCCGGAAATTTTGGGCGGTGGTGGAGATGAATCTGGGTTAGCCGAATTTTACCGCCAGTTGCGCACCTCCATTTTGCTTTCGCGGGCCAACAAAGCTCCGCGCTCCCTTTTGATCACCAGCGCATTCGTGGGAGAGGGAAAGACAACCACCGCCGTCAACATTGCCATCACCATGTCACAACTGGGCGACAAGGTCCTGCTGGTGGATTCCGACATGCGAAAACCGCGTTGTCACAAGTTGTTGGGGATTCCCAATCCAAACAAAGGCCTGGCTACCTTCCTGACGGGACAATCCAGCTGGGATGAGATCATCCAGAATACCCACATCCCCAACCTGTTTCTCGTGCCTTGTGGCCCCTTGCCTCCCAATCCATCTGAATTGTTCTACTCCCTGACTATGCAGGAATTCATAACCAGGGTTTCAGGCCAGTTCAAGTTCATCGTATTTGACTCTCCGCCGGTTTTGCGTGTTTCCGACGCCCGCATTTTAGCCGGAATGGTGGATGCAGTGGCAGTCACGGTTCACGGTGGGCGCACCCCCCGCGATGGCGTCCGCCGGGCGAAGGATCAACTGCTCGCGGTAAATGCCAATGTCATTGGTGTCATCTTGAACAACCTGGACTTCAGCACATCCAGCTACGGGTACTACTACGACGGGGCGTACGATAGCGCTTACGGCGATGCATATAGCGATCAGGGAGAAGATCGCAACACCGTGACTCACAGCTCCGTATGATCTGTTCCGATTCAACTACGTGTGAGGCGACTGAATCGCTTCCTGGTCGCACTCGGTTATCCCGATGGCGAGAGGCGCTTTTCTCCCCCGCGAGAAGAGACTACACCTTTACTTTTCTCACCGAATACTTCGTCTTGATGAGTCAGCTTTTGGTTTATAAGCTGGCTGCCAGTGCCTGGGGTACAGAAGGCTTTTCCGAGTACGCTCTCTCCAGGAGAACGCTCGCGCTGATACAGCCGCTGGCGCTTCTAGGGTTCGGGGTGGCACTGCCTCGCTACATTGCAATGACCCACGCCAACCGCGTCCATAAACCGGCGCAAACCTATTTTGCAGGAGCGCTCCTTTGCGTCGGCTGCGCGACCGGGATGTTCTTTTTGTGCATGAATTTATTTCGGGATTCGCTGGCATTTCTGATTTTCGGCAGCATCAATTATTCTCATCTCATCCTGCCGATCTCCCTCATGCTGCTGGGCTTGACAATGCATTCACTCTGCTATGCCTACTTTCGCGGGCTGCTGAATATGAGAGTCGCAAACCGATTACAAATCGTGAATATCGGTATCATCCCTCCTTTAGCTTTTCTAACTTTCGGCAACACTGTCGAAACACTTCTGGCAGCTCTTGGCATTCTCTGGGCAATAGTTTCCTCAATTGCCATGCTTTTCATACCATTCCGGCAATTAACCCGCAATTTGCTACCGTCGACTAAGGAGATGCTTCGATACGGAATCCCGCGAGTTCCAGGCGATTTTATTTTGATGGCACTATTTGCATTGCCAGGCATATTCGTAGCACATATATCCGGTGTGAAGGAAGCGGGGTATGTTGCCTTTGCTATATCCGCATTGAGGATGGCTGGGGGCCTGTTTGCCCCACTGGGACTTGTTTTGCTCCCCAAGGCAAGCAGGATGGTGGGGGAAGGTTCGCTGCAAAGCTTAAAAAAGAACATTGTCAAGATAGTCAAAGTTTGCATCGGCCTAGCCGCCCTAGTAACCGTCATCTGCGAAATCTTTGCTCGCTCACTCATTGTGGCCTATCTAGGTGCGGAGTTTCATGAAATGGCAGGCATTTTAAGGATAGTCATGTTGTGCGCGCTGCCCTACGCACTATTTATCTGCCTGCGGGCCGTGATCGATGCTGCTCATATTAAACCATTCAACATGGTCAATACCTTCATCGCTTTTGCAGTTTTCATTACGGGGTCGATTCTGGCACAGAGCATCATGCCAGGGTCAATCTCTGTCTTGGGTGCGTTAGTACTCGGAATTGCTGTCTTAGGTACACTGACTACGCGCGAAACATGGAAGATTTTTTTCATATATCAATTTTTCGATAGTGCAGGTCTAGAAATAGTTTTTCGCATTACAAGGTTTTTCACTGCCTGATAGAAGGTTTTGCGAGAATGGATAAATCCTTATCGCCAACCCGGATTCAAGAAGCGCGTTGCCCTTCTGCAATCCTGCCTCCCCAAGACAGCCGTAAAGAAGTAAAAACATGGCTTAACGAAGGGATTCAGGTGGAGAAAGTGGAAACCTGCCTGCTTTGCGGGACAAAAGGTGTGCCGCTTTACCAAGAGATGCACGACCGTCTTTTTGATGCTCCTGGTGTTTGGTCACATCTTCGATGCCTGCGGGATGGTCATGTCTGGCTAAGCTCACGCCCTACAATCAACGACATCGGCAAAGTCTATACCACTTATTACACCCATAATTCGACAAATACCCAGCGATCGATTTTGGTGTCATTTAAAAATGAGAAGAAGTTTCGATAGTCTGCTTCGAGCCCAACCGATTTCAAGAGTGCCAATAGATTGCGATAATCATGCTTTATTTTGCCTGATGTGTCGATAAGAAGGGTGGTTGGCGTTTTACTTGCGGCCGATAGGTGCATACAGGTGATTATAACGAAAAAAAAAGTTTTCATTTTCATTGGTTATTCTCCATAAAAAAGATAGTAGCCTTATTACAAGGTCTGATATGTTGCCTACAA
>JADFGZ010000233.1 GCA_022567475.1 Acidobacteriota bacterium
GTCGGCTCCATTCAATTTATCATTGATCAAGCTAGCCTTTTTCAGGTCAGGTTTAATTGAGGGATTCTCGTCTCTCCATTTGTTCCAGGCAGCCACTCCTTGTTTAAGAATCTTGAGATGTTCCTCGTTGGCCATGTTCGCGCCCCCAAGTCAAACCGCTGAATTTAGAAGCTACTTTAACATCTGAGTGGCCCGCCGGTAAGCCCTGCTCAACGATACCTGTGTGGTTCGGCTGCGGAGGAGCCTTCCGCATCACCTGCTTGTTGAGGACAGAAAGGCGTTTGTAGTTTAAACTAATAAATCCCCTGTGCATGGGACACGGCTGCAAATTATAAGACGGAGACGGGAGTGACCGTAGCAACAGAGACAATCAAAGTGGCCTTTCCTGACGGAAACACCAAGGAGTTTCCCAAGGGCACAACCGTGCTGGAGGTGGCACGGTCGATTGGCCCCCGCCTGGCCAAGGATGCCGTAGTGGGCGAAATCGAAAGCGGGCTGGTGGAGTTGAGCCGTCCGCTCGAAAAGGACACGACGTTACGGATTCTTACCGCGAAGAATCCGGAGGCTCTCGAAGTCTATCGCCACTCCAGCGCGCACCTGCTGGCCGCCGCCGTCCTGGAGCTTTTTCCCGGCACCCGTCTGGGTATCGGGCCGCCGACGGAAAACGGTTTCTTCTACGATTTTCATCGCGAAGAGTCCTTTACGCCGGAAGACCTCGAAAAGCTCGAAAAGAAGATGCAGGAGCTGGTGAAGCTCAACCTGCCTTACGAGCGCGTCCTGTTTCCCCGCGACGAAGGCCTGAAGCGTTTTGCGGATATGGGCGAGCAGATGAAGTGCGAGTTGATCCAGGAAAAAGCCGAATCGGTTTTCTCCTGCTATACGCTCGGGCCCCGCTTCATCGACTTTTGCCGGGGACCGCACATTCCCTCCACGGGGTATGTCAAGGCTTTCAAGCTGCTGTCGGTTGCCGGGGCTTACTGGAAGGGCGACGAGCACAACCAGCCGATGCAGCGCATCTACGGGACCAGCTTCTTTTCCCAGAAAGAACTGGATCAGCACCTCCACCGGCTGGAGGAGGCCAAAAAACGGGATCACCGCAAGCTGGGCCGGGAGCTGGATTTATTCAGCGTGCAGGAGGAAGCCGGGTCCGGGTTGATCTTCTGGCACCCCAAGGGAGCGATGGTCCGCAAGGTGATGGAGGACTGGCTGAGCGATGAATATCTGCGCCGGGGCTATTCGCTGGTCTATACGCCGCACGTGGCCCGCCTGGACCTGTGGAAGACCAGCGGGCACGCCCAGTGGTTTTCACAGAACATGTTCCCTCCCATGAAGCTGGAAGACGCGGAGTATCAGCTCAAGCCCATGAACTGTCCTTTCCATATTTTGATCTATAAGGACAAGCTGCACAGCTACCGCGACCTGCCCGTGCGGATGGGAGAGCTGGGAACGGTTTACCGCTATGAGCGCTCCGGGGTGATGCACGGCCTGCTGCGTGTCCGGGGTTTTACCCAGGACGATGCCCATATCTTTTGCACTCCGCAGCAGGTGGAGGAGGAAATCCTCGGCTGCGTCGAGTTTGCCTTGCACGTGCTCCGCACATTCGGGTTCCAGGAATACCAGGTGGAACTCTCCACATGGGATGCGCAGAACAGCGGAAAATACGCAGGCACTCCCGAGCAATGGAAGCTGGCCGAGACCTCGCTCGCCAAGGCGCTGGAAAAGCTCCAGGTCCCGGCCCGCACCATCCCCGGGGAGGCTGCGTTTTACGGGCCGAAGATCGACGTAAAGCTTGTCGATGCCATCGGGCGGCTCTGGCAGTTGAGCACCATACAGTTTGATTTCACTTTGCCGGAACGGTTTGATCTCGTCTACGTGGGCGAGGACGGCAAACATCACCGCCCGGTCATGGTGCATCGCGCGCTGTGGGGGTCTATCGAGCGGTTTTTCGGGGTGTTGATTGAGCACTACGCGGGCGCCTTTCCCGTTTGGCTGGCCCCGGTGCAGGTCCGTGTGTTGCCCATCAGCGAGCGGCACCAGGAGCAGGGAAGGGAAGTGGTTTCCTGGTTGCGGCAAGAAGGCATCCGCGCCGAGGCGGACCTTCGCAACGAGAAGGTCAACTTGAAGATTCGGGAGGCCCAGTTGCAGAAGGTGCCATACATGCTAGTCCTGGGCGATCAGGAGCTGCAGAACGGCTCACTGAGCGTGCGAAGCCGCAAAGAGGGAAACCAGGGCGCCGTCTCGCGGGAGGAGTTCCTGGCGCGAATCCGGCATGCGATTGAGTCGCGGCAAGCAGAGGGGTAGCTCCCGTCAGGGGGCCTCTTCTGGCGGAGATTTGCATTGCGGGAAGCCGCCGGAAACCCAATCTGTGGTATAATTTTTTTCACCGATGGTTATAATTTGAATCCGCTCTCGCAGAGAGTGGCTGTTGGGATGAACTGGAATGATTGAGGCGGGAAGGCATCGTGCCCGCCTACGGAGGGTTTTATCGCGGCTGCAAATATCCGGGTGAATGAGCGGATTCGGGCTCGTGAGGTCCGAGTGATCGATGACAGTGGCACGCAACTGGGCATCATGCCGCCGTCTAACGCTTTGAAGTTAGCGAGGGAACAGAGCCTGGATTTGGTAGAGGTTTCTGCTACCGCTGTGCCTCCCGTGTGCAAGATCATGGACTACGGGAAGTACGTCTACCAGCTCAATAAGCGGGCTCACGAGGCAAGGAAACACCAGCGAAACATCATCCTCAAGGAGGTCAAGTTCCGTCCCAATACGGACGAGCATGACTACGAGTTTAAGAAAAACAACATCATCCGGTTCCTGAAAGAAGGCGATAAGGTGAAAGCGATTGTGTCATTCCGCGGACGTGAAATTTCCCACTCCGATATTGGGCGAAGGATGATCGAGCGCCTGGTTGAGGACGTGTCTGAGGCCGGCTCGGTGGAGTTTCGGCCCCGCATGGAAGGTTTCTCCCTGCATGCCATCTTCGCGCCGAAGAAGTGAAGCAATCAGGTTTCTTTGAGCCCCCTGACATTCCTGGAAGAATCAAGGCGGGTTGCCAGGATATCCAGACCAGGATACCCAGGAGGAAGAGTGCCCAAGCTGAAAACACATCGTGGCGCGGCCAAGCGCTTTAAGCGCACCGCCAAGGGGAAGTTCTTGAGGGGCCACTCTTGTGCGCGCCATATCTTGACTAAAAAACGCAGCAAGCGGAAGCGCAAACTGGACCAGAGCACCGTAGTGGACCAGAGCGACCAGGGACGCGTGCGGGCAATGCTGCCTTATGCCTGACCGTCGCGAGACGGGGGAATACTTGAACAATGCCAGCCCACCGTGCCCGGTAAGGGTCGTTTCTGCGGGCCGGGAGAGAACGAAAAGTGCCTAGAGTAAAACGAGGAACCAAGCGGCATAATCGCCGCACCAAAATTCTGAAGCGTGCCAAGGGGTACGTGCTGACCAAAAGCAAGCTGTTCCGTTCCGCCAAGGAAGCGGTGCAGCGTGCCTTGCGGTTCAGTTACCGGGACCGGCGAAACCGCAAACGGGACTTTCGCAAATTGTGGATCATTCGCATCGGCGCGGCGGCGCGAATGCATGAGCTTTCCTACAACAAGTTTATTCATGGACTGAAGTTGGCGGGCGTCGATTTGGATCGCAAAATTCTTGCCGACATTGCGGCCCGTGACCAGGCAGGTTTTGCCAGCCTCGCCGAACAAGCCAAGCAAGCCTTGGCTGCTTAGAAGAGTTTCATGCCGTGTCGGCTCCCCAGCAATATCTCCTTGTGGCCGCGTATCTGGGCGTGAATGGGATCATCTGAGCTTCCTACCCCGGACATTACCGAAGCAGTCGAGCGCTCCCTGAAAGAGTTGGGCGTCCAGGATGCAGCCGGTTTGAAAGAGCTTTTCGACCGGCTCGCGCGCCGCCTTTCCGAGGATATCGCCCAACTCGGCGAACCCGGCTCCACAGAGCAGGGAAGCCGGGAAAATCTTCGTCTGCGCTGGCTGGGCCGCAAGCAGGGGATCGTTCGCTCGGTCACCGACCACTGGCTGCGCCCGGCTCCTGCCGAGTTTAAGCGGGAGGTCGGGGAACGGCTGAACGCTCTGCGGCAAGAAGCCGAACGGCAGATCCACCTCCTATCCTCAGCGTCTTCTTCCGCACTCTTCTTCCGCCACTTCGGAAGCGAACAAGGCGAAGGCGGAACCGGGTGGTGCAGGTGCCTCGCCTGCCCCAGCCGCAGCGGTAGATATCACCCTGCCGGGCAACCGGCGGCTGGCTGGCGTGCCCCATCCTTTGCAACAAACCATGGAAGAGATCGCCGGGATTTTTTTCTCCCTCGGTTATTCGGTGGAAGAGGGGCCGGATATCGAAAGCAGCTATTACAACTTTGAGGCGTTGAATATCCCGGAGGATCATCCGGCGCGGGATGATCAGGACACTTTTTATATCGACTCCGCGACCGTCTTGCGGACGCACACTTCGCCGGTGCAAATCCGGACCATGGAAAAGCGGCAGCCGCCGTTGCGGATCATCGTTCCAGGCAGAGCCTACCGTCGCGATACGCCGGACGCCACCCATTCACCCATGTTTCATCAGGTGGAGGGTCTGGCGGTGGACACCCATATTAGCTTCGCGGACCTGAAGGGGACGCTCGACTATTTTCTCAAGGCCTTTTTCGGGCCGGAGGTGCGCACCCGCTTTCGTCCGAGCTTCTTTCCCTTTACCGAGCCGAGCGCCGAGGTGGATATTTCCTGCCTGTTTTGCGGTGGTGCAGGCGAATGCCGCATCTGCAAACAGACCGGCTGGATTGAATTGATGGGATGCGGGATGGTGGACCCTGCGCTCTATCCGTATGTAAACTACGACGCGTCCCGCTACAGCGGATTTGCTTTCGGCATGGGGGTGGAACGTCTGGCGATGCTGAAGTATGGGGTAGGGGACATTCAGTTGTTCTTTCAGGGCGATATAAAATTTTTGCATCAATTCCGCTAACCAGCTAGGTCCGTTAGCCAGCCGGGTCCGCTAACCCTTCAGGTCCGCTGACCGAGCAAAGATGCTGACCGGTTGGAATAGTCGTTACCGGTGGCGCAAACCGCCGGTTGTTTCTCACTCGAATGAAGATTCTACTTTCCTGGTTGAAAGAATTCGTTCCTCTTCCCGCTGACGTCCGGCGGCTGGCCCATGATCTGACCATGCTGGGATTGGCTGTGGACGCGGTTGCCACCGAAGATGGCGAGACGGTCCTGGATCTCGATATCACCACCAATCGTTCGGATTGCCTGAGCCACTATGGTGTTGCCCGCGAGCTGAGCGCGTTGTACGGCAAGCCGCTGGCCGCCTTCGGCAAGGCGGGGACAGGCAAATCGCGGGCGCGCCGCAAGGAATCTCCTGGGAAGGTTGTGGTGAAGGCCGTGGTGAAAATTGTGGCACGGGACCTGTGCCGGAGGTATGCGGCCCGGCTCATCCACGGTGTCGAGGTAGGTGCTTCTCCGGCATGGCTTGCGAGGAGGCTGGAGTTGCTGGGCATCCGCTCGGTTAACAACGTGGCCGACGCCACCAACTATGTCTTGATGGAGTACGGCCACCCGTTGCATGCCTTTGACATGGACCGGCTGGAGGGAGGGAAAATCATTGTTCGCCGCGCCGCTTCCGGCGAACTGTTGACGACGCTCGATGGAGTGCAACGGCGGCTTACCACCGAAGACCTTGTCATTGCCGATGCCCGGCGTCCGGTTGCTTTGGCCGGGGTGATGGGAGGAAAGGATACCGAGATTTCTGCTCGTACCACGAACATTCTGCTGGAGAGCGCATGGTTTGAGCCGGTCTCGGTGCGCCGCACATCTAAGCGGCAGGGGTTGCGGTCGGAGGCTTCCTATCGGTTCGAACGGGGCGCCGACATAGACGCAGCCGTGCTGGCAGCGAACCGTTGCGCCAAACTGATTCAGGACCTTGCCGGGGACGCCAAGGTGGACCCGCAGGTGATTGATGTGTATCCCCGGAAGAGAACCTCGAAGCCTATCGTTCTCCGCCGGGCGGAATTGGGGCGTCACCTGGGTATGGAACCTCCTGCTTCGGCGGTGAAGAAGATTCTTTCCCGGCTGGGTTTCTCTCCCAGCGCCAAAGGTCAAAAGGGGTGGAGCTGCACGGCCCCGGCGTATCGGCTGGATGTGGAGCGCGAGATCGACCTGATCGAGGAGGTTGCGCGGCAATACGGATATGACAAATTTCCCTCACGATTGCCGGCGATGGCCGGGCAAGCAGCGCGGAAAACTCCTCATGCCTCCAAACAGGAGCGTGTACGGAGACGGGTCCTGGAATTGGGCTATGATGAGACGATCTCTTCTACCCTGACCAATCATGCCGCTGAAGCATTTGGATCAGCGCCCCCTGTGCCCATTGCCAATCCTCTGAGCGAGGAGGGCTGCATCCTGAGGCCCAGCTTGATTCCCGGCCTGCTCGCGGCCTTGCAGTGGAATCTGAACCGGGGCCGTACGACGGTTCGTCTCTTTGAGGTGGGCAGCATTTATTGCCGCGAAGCGGATAGCTACCGTGAGCCGCTGATGCTGGCGCTTGCGGGAACGGGTGACCGTTTCGAGGCTTGCCTGAAGCAGGATGGCGGGAGATTAGCCGGTAAGAGCTTTGAAATTCTCGACCTGAAGGGGGACCTGGAACAATTAATCGAATTGTTTGAAAATTCTTCTTATCGTATTGATTCCGAGCACGTTCCAGATTACTATCGTCCAGACCGCAGTGCCCGGCTCGTGATGGAAGGCCAAGCAGTGGGTTGGTTAGGCGAGTTGCATCCGGAGGTCGTTGCGCGGTGGAAGTTCCGCCAGCCGGTTTATTTGGGTGAGCTTTCGCTGGACTTTCTCTACACCCGCAATCTCCGTGTTCCAAGCGCA
>JADFGZ010000234.1 GCA_022567475.1 Acidobacteriota bacterium
AAGCCATGGCGCCGGACCTGCTGCCCAACTACAGCGAGTACAAAGCTGCCGTCGTGGCCACCGCCGACCTCCCGCCCGGCGATCCCCGAAAAACGCCTCCGATTGAATTCGGAAGAATGGAACCGACGGCATCGGATCCAAGCGTGGAGCAGCAGTTTGGCATGACCGTGGGCATCCCGAACGCCGGACAGCTTCGCGCGCTGGGCACCCTCAACATTCGCGGGGAGCGGTCGGTGACCTGCAAAGCCCAATGCGATAGGAAAGACGGTCGTCCCGGCGAGTGTCCGCGAGTGTGCTCGGAATTTTCCCGGCAACCGGATGCGCTGGAGCGAGCGGCGGAACTGGATACGCAATACGGCCGCTTGCCGGATCTCGATCAATTGCCGCTGTATTGCATTCCCTTCTCGTTGAAGGACCCGTTCGATACGAAGGACATGCGCTCGACCAGCGGCGCGGACGCCCGCTATGACATCGACTTTCCGGCCAGAGATCATACGCTGGTCGCGCAACTGCGGAAAAAAGGCGCCATCATTTATGCCAAAGCAAACAACTCGGAATACAACGGGCGCGCTTCCGGCAATCCAGGGGGCGCGAATTTCCGAACCAAGGTTCTCCCTTCGACGGTGGGCTATCAGCGCAGCACCTGGGCGGGCAATCCCAGCAATGTGTATGACACAACGCGCGCGGCCTCGCTGGGGTCAAGCTCCGGCTCCGGCGTTTCGGTAAGCGCCAACATGACGATGTGCAGTTTGTGCGAGGAAACAAACCGCTCGTGCCGCGGCCCGGCGAATCACAGCGCCGTGGCGTTGATCCTGCCGCACAAGGCGCTGCTTTCCTTCCACGGCGGGGCCATCGGAGCGGACGTGTACAACGACCGCGCCGGCATTCATTGCCGCACTCTCACCGATGCGGCGAAAGTGCTCGATGCGCTGAAAGACACCGATGCAAAGGATGGCGCGGGGTACTACGACCCGAGGGATATCTTTACTACCGTGCCCAGGTCGAGCGTTCTGGCCGAACCCTATTCTCAAGCCATACAGGACGGGCGCGAGGGCGCGCTGTCGGGGATGCGCATCGGCATTGTGCGCGAGTTCATGGTGAAACACGCCCAGGCCGACGAGCCGATCGTTGACGCCGCCGCCGCCGAAATGAAAAATGTGATCGGCGCGCATCTCGGCGCAACCTTGGTGGAATCGGTGACGCCCGGCTGGGTGGATGATCCAGAGATCGAAAACATGTCTCCGTCTTTCGACCGCGCGATCGCGGAGATCCTGCCGATCCTTTATCCGGACCTGCTCTTCCAACTGACCTCCAATCAAGAACCGAAGTACCCGGCCTTTGCGGCGCGCATTGAACCGACTCTGTTCGCGCCGGGAGTGACCAAAGGAACCGGCACTCTGCAGCCGGTCGACTGGATGCTGCGGTGGGCGGAGGGGCTGGAGCCGACGCCGCCCAACCTGACGCTGCGCAGCATACTCTCCCGGTCGTTCTCCAGAACCTTCCGGTTCCATGTGGAGCAGTACTTGACGCGGCGCGCCGAGGACTGGGCCGAGCGCGGCTACACGGAGACGCTTGTCGATTGGCCCACGCTCAATGCGCGTTCCAAGTTCTATAGCGACGACCTGCGAGTCGCCTTCAAAAACTGGGAGGGAGTGGGGGACCTTCGCAACCCGCTGACCGCTCGCCAAGGGATTGCCGAGCGGATACAACTGCGCGAGCTGCTGCGGCGGGTGATCCTGAAGGTGATTCAGGAAAACAAACTGGACATCCTTATCAACGTGCACAGCACGCTGCCGCCTGGCAGAATCGGCCTGGCGCCGGAGCCGGTGGTCAACGACCGTGCTGTTTCCTACGCGCTCGGTCCCAGCGCCGGGATCACGGAAGTCCTCATCCCGGCCGGGTATGTGCGGACCGCCTACGATCCGGCCTTTGAGATGGCGACAGATGCGAATGGCCGCAAATTCTACCGCGGCAGGACCAGCACCGCGCCTACGGCGTTGCCCGCGCCCGGTTTGCCGTTCTCCATTTCGTTTTGGGCGGAACCCGGCATGGAGCCTCTCATTCTGAAAGCAGCCTCGGCCTATGAGGCGGCGTCGCAACGCCGCGCTCGGCCGCCAGCCTTTGGGCCGCTTCCCGGCGAGCCGTAACGCGGAAGGGCGGCGGAACGGCTAAAAGAGCCGTCGAATATAAGAAAAATCCTGTTGCCATGCGCAGGGCGGAAATTGCAAAGATTCCACTCCGGGTCGCTGCCGTTCCCGCCGGTCTGCGCTCAAGACTCACAATAGAAGACGAACACGCAGTCCTTCAGGTTGCACGATGCCGTCGGCGCGGCGAGTCAACCGGTAGAGCTAGTAGCTTTGACTTTGCCTTAGTAATGTTTCTGTATTAACAGTTACTTTTCTTAACGGTGATTTTGTCTTAGCAGCGACCGGGCTCCACGCCACAATTTTATTCGCTCATTTCTATTCATTCATTGCTAATCACTCATTGCTAAGCAATGATTCGCTGAGTAGCGCAGGGATGTTCTGCCGCGTTTCCAGGTGCGTACCCATGACTGTCCTATTATATAAACAGGTAATTAATAGGAAAACAATGGAATCCCAACTCTCCATGTAAATCGGATCGATATCTATTTGCGATTTGAAGGAACTGCTTTATTCTTTGCGCTGCCGGAAAGTTTTATCAACTAGAGACATCTATAGCGTTCAGGCCTCCCCGCTGGGGCGCGTGGACAATAGCTCCAAATAGCGGAAGAGCGCTAGCCTTGCGGAAAGGCCGGTGGGCATTGCGCCGAAAAGTCATCTATCCGCATAAAAGTCTGCGGCACATGCCGTTCCGAATGGGCTTGCTGGCCGAAGCAGTTTCGGTCGCTGCCGGCGCCGATCTGCTGCTGTACTGGCAGTTGCCGCAAATCCTCCACTGGCATACACGGGTCGTAGGATTTCTGCTGGAGTTGGCGGAGGTTCCCTGGGAAGCGGGGAGGCAGATTACACTGCTGCCGGGAGTCACCGCAGAGCTGGTGCGCACAAGCTACCTCGATTATCAGGATCACCCTCTCTATCCGTGGTATTTCCTGGGAGCGGCGGTTCTTCTTTTGGCCGGGTATCGTTGGTGGCCCGCTCCGCTGAAGCCGGTCCTTTTGCTCATACAGGCGAGCCTGGCGGTCACCTTCCTCTACCTGCAGCTTGTTTCCCCGAGCGTTCCCTATAGTCCGGAAGACTTCTGCGCCATCTGGTATCGCGGCGAAACCTATCTCTGGTTGTTGCTGCCGTTGCTTTTTGCCATGTGCTATTTCATATTGACCGTGCCGTTCTGGATGAAGCTATCCTGGCTGTGCCTGCTGGTTTCTTACTCCTTCCTGTGGTCGGCGGTTCGTTTGGCGCTGGCCCTGGCGACGTTTCATCACTTCGGCTCTCTTTGGATGCCTCTTTTCTATTTTGTGTTCGGCTTTCTGGCGGATTTTCTCTACATGGTTGCTTTCTACTCGCTGGCGATGGACCGGGCCGCGGTATTTTTAGGGAAGCAAAAGGAGGTCTGGCAGTGATCCTGCTGGCGGCAAAGGCGACGGCGTTAGTGGTGGTGTTCGTGTTGTCGGTTTATTCGTTGCGGCACTTTTTCTTCGCCTTCCATCGTCTGTTCCGCCCGCAACGAATGAACTACACTGACCTGGCCGGTTTTCACATGCCCTCTGTTACCGTCCTGATTCCCATGCACAACGAGGAGGCTGTGGCGCACGATGTGCTGGAGGCGCTGCTCGAGGCCGATTATCCGCACGACCCGGGCCTCCTAGAGATCATTCCCATCGACGACCACTCCACCGACGGCACCGGAGAAATATTGGATGAGTACGACGCTCGCTATTCCTGGATTAAGCCCTTGCACCGGCGGGAAGGCCGCAGGGGCAAGGCGGCTGCCTTGCGAGCGGCCACTCGCCTGGCAACCGGGGAGATTCTGATCGTCTTTGACGCCGACTATATCCCCGGAAAATCCCTGCTCAAGTTTCTGGTTGCACCTTTTGCCGACCCGGAAGTGGGGGCGGTGATGGGACGCGTGGTGCCGGAAAACACGGGTTCCTCGCTGCTCTCCCGCTTGCTGGATTTGGAGCGCGCCGGCGGGTACCAGATCAATCAGCAAGCCCGCAACAATCTGGGTTTGATCCCCCAATATGGAGGCACGGTGGGCGGCGTGCGCCGCGAAGCTTTGGAAACCGTCGGGGGCTGGAATGCGCTTTCCCTGACCGAAGACACCGACCTGACGCTGCAGTTGGCGATTCGGGGATGGAAAGTGGCCTATGTGAACCGCGCCGAGTGTTACGAAGAGGTGCCGGTGACCTGGGCAGTCCGGCGGCGGCAGATCGAGCGTTGGGCCATCGGCCACACGGAGTGTTTGCGCCGGTATCTATGGCCTCTGTTGCGTTCTCCCTATCTGAGCCGGAAGGCCAAATTGGACGGGGTTCTTTTGCTGGGCGTGTACCTGACGGCGCCGCTGGTTCTTCTCGGCTGGGCCGCCTGCGTGCTGCTTTTCTTCAGCGGCCAGAGTTTTCTCCCGGCGCTCGCCGCTTTTTTTCTGGCCAGCACTTGCTACAATGCGGTCGGAAATTTCGCCTCATTTTTTGAGATCGGCAACAGCGTGATCCTGGACGGAGCCCATGCGCGGGTCCGTTTGCTTCCCCTCAATATCGCCAATTTTCTTTTCAGCACCCTGACCGTCAGCCTGGCATTGGCAAAATATTACGGCGGGCGAATTCTGGGCCTCCGGCCTCCCTGGCATAAGACGGAGCGGTATCGTAACGGAAATGGAAACAACCATGCGGGCGGGAATGGCAACGGCGGCTCTTCCGGGAACGGTTATCCAAACGGGCGGGGCCTGAACTTCATTCGCGCGAGATCGATCATTCCGGGCTCTCCGGCTTCCTAACGCGCCGGAACTCTGCGCGCTGGCACTCTACGGGAGGCACTCTTCGTGGCGGGATATTTTTCACTATTGCTCCTGTTTTTCCTGCTGCTCTCGCTGAACTTTTATTTTGCTTTCTGGGAATGGCGGTGGCCCAAGGATGACGGCCCTCTGCCCGTGGACGTGGAATATGTCCGCGTAGAAAATTACTTCGGGATTTCTTTTCGCGCCAAAATGAAGGAATGGCTGCAAACAGCGCGGCCCATTCCGCATCCCGATACAAGGGCGGGGGAGTCGCCGGTTCGCGCGATTCTCGAAAAGCCCAATGGGGAACGGATTTTGCTTCTGTCCGGCGGCCGCTTCGGGGGGCGGGAGGAGCGCGATGAGTTGGTTTACTCGGATGGCGACCTGTATCTTTCTGACCGCGCAATTTTCCACCGGGAGATTTATTGCCTGGGGAATTTGCAAACCGGCGGCCATGCGCAATTGCAGGCGGTGGCGGCGGACGGGGAAATTCTGCTAGGCGCGGCCAATGAGGTCGCCCGCTGGGTGGATGCGCAGAAGAAGATTTTGCTCTCGCGGGGCACGGTGGTGCACAGCCGTGTGTGCTCCGCAGAGGCAATCGAACTGGAGCCGGAGGCCTCGGCGCAGTTGCTGTATGCTCCAGTGGTTTTCACAACCGGCTATCGTCCAATGCCCGACTCCGCCCATGACGGAGAACAAGAAAAAGGCCTGCTTGCCGTGCAAGCTCCGCCTGCAACGCCGGAAAAGGTTCCTGCGTATTTGGACCCGGCCCGGTGTTCCCGGTTGGGGGCCAATACTTGGCTGGTGCGTGGCGATCTGGAATTACCGGCTGGCAGCCGCGTGGAAAGCAGCTTGGTCGTGAAGGGATATCTGCGCACCGGCCCCGGCTGCCGATTCACCGAGCCCGTGAAGGCGGCCCGTGTAAAGCTCGGTCCTCGCAACAGGGTGTGCCGAAGCATGGCCTCCGGGGGAAGCATCGAGATCGGCGAATCAGGTTTCGTGGGAGAAATTTTATCGGCTGATGCCAACATCCTGCTTTGCGCCGGGGTGCGCGTGGGCGCATCCAGCGCGCTTGCAGTCGTCAGCGCGGGCGGGGAGGTGAGGATGGAACGCAATGTGGCGGTTTGCGGCAAGGTGACTGCCGGGCGGGCGGTGCTTGCCGTTTGATCGTGAGATGCTGTCATGAAACGTGGTCACGGTAAACGCAGTTGCTGTCGGGGAAAGTTGCTGGCAATCTTCGTTTTCGCCCTGAGTGTTCCGGGGGCCTTGGCGCAATCGGGTGCAGCCGTTGAGAGCGGTCCAGCCGTCGAAGCTACTGGAGCGCAGCAGGTTTCCGGGAGCAATGCGCGGCGGTTTCACATGGAGGCCACCGGCTTCGACCATGTCGTCAGCAACGATTTTGGCCATTGGGCGGGCACGGGCATCGGGTTGTCTTATCGGCAATCGGACCGGCTGACCGTTTCCGGCGACGTGATCTTGCAGCGGCGGCCTGGGGAGACGGAGAGCCTTTTTGTTTTTGGCTCGCTCGTAAACTGGTCCAAGTGGTTTTATACAAACCTGACCTTGAGCGGGGGCGGCCCGGACAACCCGGCTGCTTTTTTCCCTCGATTTCGCTATGACGCGACAGCCAACCTCAAAATTCCTCCGTTGCCGGGTCTGATTCTGACGGGCGGACTCACGCGGCTGTATTTCGGCAATCCCGTCAATGGCCGTGTCAGCAGGGCCGGAGCCATTTACTATTGGAGGGACTTTGTTTTTCAGGGGAGTCTGAATTTCAACAACGTCCGGCCGGGAAATCAGAAATCGAAATCCGTGAGCGGCGCGGTCCAGTACGGGCGGGAAGGAAGCTATTGGGTCGGCCTCGTAGGCGGAGGGGGGAGGGAGGCATGGCAGACCCTGGCGCTTACGCCGCAGGACGTGGAGTTCAGCAGTTACAGCATCTCGGTCTTCGTTCGGAAGTGGC
>JADFGZ010000235.1 GCA_022567475.1 Acidobacteriota bacterium
GTCTTCCTCCTCCCCGCGATTCCAACCGGCATTCTGTATTATGATTGTCAGTTCGGGTTTGTCTGTGAAGCATCCCGCCGGTGCCGCTTATCCGAAACCATAACCCACCCGCACACGGAGGAAGCATGCGCGACTTGCGTAGATGGCTGCAACAAGTAGAACAGATGGGAGAGCTTCAGGTCATCTCCCAGGAGCTCGACTGGAATGAGGAGACCTCGGCCTTGAACTACATGGTCGCCCAGCAGGAAGGCTCTCCGGCGCTGCTGTTTGAAAAGCTCAAGGACGCCGCGCCCGGATTCCGCACCTTGCACAACCTGTTCGGGACCAGCAAGGAACGCATCGCGCTTGCGTTTGGCCTTCCCCTCGGCACGCCTCTGAGAGAACTGATCCATATGGTGCGCACCAACTTCCGGCGCAAGCTTCCTCCCACGGTTGTTTCCGCCGAGGGCGCCGTGGTGAACGAAAATGTGATCGAGGGGAAGCAGGTGGATATCACCATGTTTCCGGCTCCCAAGATGTGGCCCCTGGACGGGGGCCGTTACCTCGGCACATGGAACGTTTTTATCACGCGGGACCTGGAGGATGGCCACCTGAATCTGGGGACCTACCGGCAGATGGTCAAAAGCGCGCAGGAGTTGTTCGTCTATTGGTCTCCCGGCAAGGATGCACGGCTTCAGGCGGAACGTTACTGGAGCCGCGGCAAGCCTTTCCCGGTGGCCACCGTCATCGGTCCTGACCCGTTGTTGTTTACCGTCAGCACGCAGACGCTGCCGAAGACGGAATCGGAATATGACTACGCGGGAGGACTCGTCAATCAACCTGTAGAGGTTTTTGAGAGTCCCGTTACCGGATTGTTGCTTCCCACCAACGCCGAGATCATCCTGGAAGGAGAAATGCTTCCCGGCAATAATGGTGCAGAGGGCCCGTTTGGAGAGTTTACCGGATACTATGGCCGCCCGGAGGCTGCGACCCCCATAATTGACGTGAAGTGTATCCGGCATCGCCGGGACCCCATCCTCACCTGCGCGCTCATGGCCGACTATCCGGCCTGCGAGCAGAGCCTGCTGTTCAGCGTCGTGCGCTCGGCACGCATCTGGGCGGACCTGGAGCGGCTGGGCATCCCCGGCATCCAGGGTGTCTTTTCGTTCCCGGAAGCCGCCGGAGGCTTCGGCGCCACGGCGATTTCCATCGAGCAGCGCTATGCAGGGCATTCCTCGCAGGTCGCAGCCCTCGCCGCACAGGTTCCAGGCGGCGCCTATTACACCAAATACATCATCGTGGTCGATGAGGACGTTGATCCCACCGACATTCACCAGGTGTTATGGGCCATGTGCACACGATCCGATCCTGCCAAGGATATTGATATACTGCGCAACACATGGTCCACCTACCTTGACCCCACCAAGAATCCTCCCGAGGAGCGTCCCTATGGCTCCAAGGCGCTGATCAATGCCTGCAAGGAGCATAAATACCTGAAGCAGTTTGCCAAGCGCTCCCGGCTGCGGCGCGAGGTCTATGAGAAGCTCCTGTCCCGCTGGGAGGAGTTCGGTTTGAAGATGCCGCCTCCGCAAATCCGCCATTTCGAGGAAGATGCCGATGGTCCAGTGCCCCAGCCAGCCCCAAAAACTTCGGGAAAGAAGAAAAAGTAAGCCTGGAACAGCCGAACCGGCTGCGTTGAGCTAGACGATCTAAACGGCGTCGCTGTATAGTCCGCAGGTAGGGCAGGCATTTCCCTCGGCTTCACTCGGGACAAGCCTGCCTGCCCTTGAGAGGACAGGCCTGGAGGCCTGTCCCTACTTTGGCAGTTGCGCTACACCAACCCTGAAAATGGCTTAGCGAAAAAATTCCCAAAAGTGAGGACCATATGAAAAATTATTTTCTTCCTCTACGTTGGCATCGGGTCAGCATTCTCTGGTTCGCGATACTTTTCCTGACGTTCTTCAGCGGGCGGGCCCAAGCGCAGTTTTTCAGCGACAACTACAACGAAGCGCCCGACGGCGTTGTCGGTGAACCATACTCATTTACGCTTGTGGTGACCGACAACGTCAACGAAGTGCCCACACCTTTCACTTTTTCTATATCCTCCGGCAACCCTCCGCCGGGGCTCACTCTTTCCTCTACCGGCACGCTCAGCGGCACGCCCACGATTGGAATCAGTGCGTCTTTTCGCGTGAGGGCCGAGTCCAGTGGCGGTATATTGAGCAGTGGGGTCAGCATTGTCATCTTCAACCTCCTGCCTTGCATTGACTCGCTTTCTCCCACCGGCCAGGTTTTTCCAGCCAGCGGAGGGAGCGGAACCGTTGGCGTGCTCGCGCCCAGCGATTGTGACTGGGTAGCTGTAAGCAATTCATCGCTCTCAATCGTTTCGGGCTCCAGCGGCACGGGCAACGGCACGGTGAGCTATAACGTGGGAACAAACAGTGGCGCCGCAGCGCGCCAGGAGACCCTGACCATCGGCGAGAAAACCTTTACCGTAGATCAGGCCGGCACCGCCCCCCTGTTTCTGCTGAGCCTAACTTCGATATCCTCGAGAGTCACGGAGGGTTCCACCAAAAAGATTGAGCATGTCGTTTCTGTCTACAGTGATACTACCGGATTGCCTGTTACCATTACGTTCGACACCTTCAACACCGGGAACTGGCTGTCGCTCAGCTCGACCAGCGGGGTCGCGCCCTTCAGTTTCAACGTCATAGTGGACCCAACCGGCCTGTCGCCGGGCAGCAGTTTTTTTGCCGACATCACGGTCACGGCGTCCGGCGCCAACCCTTCCACCCGAGTCTTCTTTGTCAACCTGTTTGTAGATGCAGCGGGAAACGCCAGCCTGGCGGTGAGGCCCAGCGGCCTGACCTTCTCGTCCGTGCTGGGCGCGGCGCCCATCACCAAGGTGCTTACGCTCACCAACGAGGGTGGAGGCGCCGCGGACTTCCAAGTCACGATCAGCACCTCCTCCGGCGTTCCCTGGTTGATAGCCGCAGTCGCAAGCGGCAGCGTCACGTTGTCGGATGCTGTCTCCTTGGCGGTGACGGCCGACCCCAGTGGATTGTCCGAGGGCACCTTCCCCGGCCTGATCACGATCACCAGTTCCACCACCGGCCAGACCATTGAGATTCCCGTGACGCTGACGGTCAGCTCGGTCCAGCAGATTCTTCGCCTCTCGCAACGGGGCCTGCTGTTCCGGGCGATTGCCGATAGCGGCGCGCCGCCCCCCTCGCAAAGTTTTGCGGTCATCAACAATGGAAGCGGGATACTGAACTGGTCGACGGGTACTTCAATCCTCTCCGGCAACTCGCTCACGGTTACTCCCCCTAGCGGCTCCTCCGACGCGGCCTCCGGGAGTGTTCCGCGAGTAACGGTAAGCGTCAACCTGGCGAGCCTCACTCCGGGGCAGTACTACGGGCAGGTGGAGATCACCTCGCCGGAGGCGGACAACTCGCCGCAGGCCGCTTCTGTCGTCCTGGATGTACTGCCTGCAGGCAGCGATCTGGATCCGGTGTTGCAGCCCACCGGTTTGGTCTTTGTAGGAATCGCCGGAGGTAGTGATCCTGCTTCGCAGACGATCTCGGTATCAACCCTCAAAGGCGTTTCGGAGACGTTCACCTCCGGCCGGTCCACCGCCGACGGCGCGGACTGGTTTACACAGTCGCCTGCAACCGGCACGGCGACGCCGGGCCAGCCGGTGGAGATCACCATTCAGCCGAGCATCGCGGGCCTCGCGCCCGGAGTGCGCCAGGGCGTGCTGACCTTGTCCTTTAATGACGGAACCGTTCTGACGGTCGATTTGGTTTTGGTGGTGGCCGATACGTCGTCGTCGCAGCGTGCGCCGTTCATCGCGCGGCTGGCCGGCTGCACTCCCACAAGATTGGCCGTGGTCTTTACCTTGCTGGGCAACCAGTTCGCTGTCCCGGCGGCCTGGCCGATCCCGATTGAGACCATTGTGGTGGACGACTGCGGCGACCCGGTGACAACCGGCTCGGTGGTACTGACCTTTTCCAATGGCGACCCGCCGCTGCCGCTCCAGTCGCTGCAGGATGGACGATGGAGCGGGACCTGGCAGGGGCGCAATGTCAACTCCAGGGTCACGATCACGGCCACAGCGACGATACCCGGCACGACGTTCGAGGGCACGGCCCAGCGGTTCGGCGGCGTGCAATCGAATTCCGCGGCCCCGCAGGTGGGCGAAGGAGCCGTGGTCAGCGCGGCGAGCTTTGCGTCGCAGACCCCGGCAGCGCCGGGCAGCTTGGTCTCCATCTTCGGGGTGGCGATGGCGGACGCCACCGGCGCGGCGGATGCGCTCCCGTTGGCCAGGCAGTTGGAGGGCACCACGGTGCTGCTGGGCGGGCAAACCTTGCCGCTGCTGTTTTCCAGCGCCGGGCAGATCAACGCCATGATTCCCTATGACATTGCCGTCAACACTCAGCACCAATTGGTGGTGCGGCGGGGAACCGCCTCCACGGTGCCCGAGCCGGTGACGTTGGCGCTGGCACAACCGGCCATCTTTACCCTGAACCAGTCGGGGCAGGGACAGGGGCTGGTCTTTGTGGCCACCGCCACGACTTCGGTGCTGGCCGACACCGCGAACCCGGCCAAGGCGGGCGACGTGGTGATCATCTGGTGCTCCGGGCTGGGAGGCGTGGATCAACCGGTGGTGGCGGGCGACGCCGCTCCGGCATCCCCGCTCGCCAGGACGCTGGATGAAGTTAGCGTCAACATCGGCGGACAAAATGCCCAGGTGCAGTTTGCCGGGCTCTCGCCGGGCTTTGCGGGACTCTACCAGGTCAACGCGGTGATCCCAGAGGGAATCCAGCCCGGCGATGCCGTGGAAGTGTTTCTGAACGTCGCCGGACAGACCAGCCCTCTGGTCACCATTGCTGTTCAGTAAGAGGCTGTGCAATGACCTGGGGCAGATACGTGGTTGAGAACAGTAGTTGAGAACATATGGTTGAGAACAATCGTTGATTAGGGAAGGCAATGAGGATGCGCCGGACGGTTTTCCAAGCTGTCCGGCGCTTTGCTGTATTGCCTTCCCCCGTTCGGAATTCCTGGATGAATGGTCTTTCCTCGAATTTACAAACCCGCGTCAAATTACAACATCCAATTTGACGCGATGGAACAACGCCGCCGCCGCCCTCCCTTCCCCATTGCCTCTTTCGGCACGCAACCTACAGCGCCGCAACACGATACAAATTGACGGCTGCCTAGCCCTGTGATAATTTTAGATTCAGGAAACCATTGCTGGGACCGTGATGGGACCAGTATTGGTGCGACCACTGAGGAATGTAAGCCGAGGCGCTATCGATTGAACGTATTTGCCGTTTTACTCCTTTCCTTAATACAGACCGACATTCCCGGCCTGATTGCTCAGACGGGCGTTGTCGCGAAAATTGTCCTGGTGATATTGCTTTGTTTTTCCATCTTTTCCTGGGCTATCATTTATTCCAAATGGAAGCAATTTAAGATTTTGCAAGTGCAAAGCGACCAGTTTGTGCGAGCCTTTCGCAGGACCCGCAAACTTTCCGACATGAACGTGGTCGCGGACAACTTTCCTTCCCAGCCGCTGAAAGTCATCTTTGAGGCAGGATACAAGGAGGTCGTCAACCAGGTGGGCAATCCCGGCGGGCCCGTCACGAACTCGACGGCCCTGGGGCGGACCCTGCAAATCGCCTCCAGCCAGCAACTGAGCGAGTTGGAAGAAAACCTGAACTGGCTGGCCACGGCCGGCGCCGTGACGCCGTTCATTGGACTATTCGGAACTGTTTGGGGCATTATGGACGCTTTTCTTAGCATGGGAGCCGCCGGAGCAGCCAGCCTGCGCGCCGTCGGGCCGGGGGTCGCAGAGGCGTTGGTGGCTACTGCGGCGGGACTATTCGTGGCGGTCCCGGCCGTGATCGGCTATAACCACTTCCTGAGCAAGATCAAGGAAATGGGCATACGCCTGGACAATTTTTCCCTGGAATTTCTGAACGCGGCCGAACGCAACCAACCCTGAAACAGCTAAGAATTTGAACCCAAAGCCAGGCAAAATGCCAGGCCCATTGCAAGACTCACGGCAAGAAATGACAAGATGAACTAAAATTGAATCAGGGTTGCACCAGAAAACAGCTTCCGGCAACCCTGCGGTTGGCCGTGGCATCGGAACCATATTAGAACGAGGCGTTTATCATGGCATTTACAAACCCTCAAGGAAGAACGCAAACATCGCTTTCCGACATCAACGTGACGCCCTTCGTGGACGTGCTGCTGGTGCTGCTGGTGATCTTCATGCTGACGGCGCCCATCCTGCAATCCGGCATTGAGCTGGACGTGCCGCAGACGCGAACCGTCCAGGAAATTTCCCAAGAGAAATTGGTGGTCAGCATTGACCGGGAGCAGCGGTTGTTCCTGGGCAACGACCCGGTAAACATTAACCAGCTGGGTCCCCTGCTGCGCGAAAAAGCGGCCTCGGACAAACTGCAGTCGGTGTTTCTGCGGGCCGACAAGGACGTGCCCTTCGGCACCGTCGCCATGGTGGTGGACGAGCTGCGTCTGGCCGGGATCGAGCAAATCAGCATGGTGACGGAACCGCAGGAGCGGCGCAGATAGTGTATTAGATAGCGTATTGAAGCCAGCGGTTGAAGAAGAAAGCGACAAGAACATAGGGGCAATAGAGTGTCGAAAGCGCGGGGAAGCAATCCAGCGGGACGGCGAGAAACCGCCAGCGGCAGGGGGCTGCTGCGCAGGCCGCTGCTGATCTCGGCGGCGGGCCATGTCTTCCTGGTGGCTGCCAGCTTAATCGGAGTCCTCACTGCACACAACGGGATGGTGTGGGGGGTGAGTTCTACCGGAGGGGCAACCATGGTGCAACTGGTCAGCGCCGCCAGCGTTCCTTTGCCCGCG
>JADFGZ010000236.1 GCA_022567475.1 Acidobacteriota bacterium
TTATAGCATTTCTCTCCTTGGTGTATATCGTGCAGTGGTAGCCACGACGAGCGCTTTCCTCGTCGTGGGTCGTTGCGGGCAATGAAAAGCCCACGGCGAAAAAACAATTCGCCGTGGCTACCAAAGATTAGCCAGACTACACCAATTGGAGAAATGCTCTAGTATTCGCCAGGGATGATCCATCCCTTGGTTCCCAGAAGCGATTTCCGCGCATAGTCATACCGTTGACGATCCTCGCAGAAACCGTTGTGTTCCATGATTTCCCATTCCGGGTGCAATTGGAAGACTCTCTTCCCTTCCAAGGTCTTCGTAAACGCCTTCGGGTCGTCAAACAGGAAATCGATCTCCAACGTGTCATGGTCAACGCGCCGGATGCGCTCCACAATGCGCAAAGCGTCGCTATGCGGAGTGCCGACGCGATCCATCCAGCTCAGGTCGTTTAGACCGACCGTTTCGACAACGAGTGTGTCTTCCTCCCACCTGCCAGTCGAGTACCCCATAAACGAGGGCGGATAACCCTCGGGCATTTTCCGCCCGTCCATGAAGATCCGCCGCACCATGTGAGAATTCTCGAAGAGCATATACACCCGGCCAGGGACCTGAATGATTTCGAAAGGATAGTTGACGAGATAGACCCGTGGGAAACCGTCCGGCAGACAATAAATGGATGGGTCTAGCTCGTCGGCCCCTGACTCCAGCGGGTCCTCTACCCCCTCGCGGTTGGCTTTGAATATCTCCGCTGCCCAAGGCGCCAGTGAAGGGGGCTCTTGCAGATAAAAGCTGCGGGTGTTCCCCCCCCCGGCCATCCAGACTCCAGACAGGTCCGGTGAGGACCCCACCGCTCCCGATCCTGGCCCGGACGGGGTCTGAGCGAGTATAACGGGCGAGAGGGCGAGCACCACCACGATCATGAGGATCGAACTATTTATGCGATTTCGCATTGGGAAACTCCTCCTTCCGTCGCTATGCGAATTACTGAAAATCAGCCCAAGCCGCTGAACACCACCCACTCCATTGTGCCGCAACGCTCGCTTCATCGGAGCGGCCCCTTATCCGGCCCCTTGGGTGGTGAGCACCTGGCCGGTAGGCCCCACGAGCTTTATAAGACTCATGACCTTGCCGCCATCTTTGACGGGTGCGCCGGTAATAGTGATCTGGTCCCCTGGTTTCAGTGTGTCTCTTCTCCAGCCGGCCCTGAACATCCTCGATACAGCACCGGATAGGGCAACCCATTTTTCGATGTTGCCTTTGTCGTCCTTCACTTCGAAACGAATTCGAGAATGGGGATTGATAAGCTCCAACGCCGTTACAGTTCCCGTCAGGGTGACCGGATGCTCTCTGTCGTATATCGCCGATGAGTGGTGGGCAAGCATCGGGCCCGCAAGCATGAGAAAACCCACAGCCACGGCCAAATCGGTTAATAGCTTGCTTCTCATTGTGATGCCTCCGAATTTCTTATTGATGGGCCACAAGTCTAACTCACCCGACATTTCCTTTTTGACCTGCCATCGGCTGCAAGTCTACAACCATTGGCCTGAGTTTAGGCCACATTTTTGGCCGCTTGGGCCCCGCAGCACCTCTCCGGAGGCGCGCCTTCCGCCTCCGGGCAAAACAAAACCGCCGACTGCCTCATTTTCGGGCGATTGATGATTCGACAACCCTCCATTCCCACATGCAATCGTCGCGGAGTTTCCTCCCGCCAGCGTCGGCCAGACTTAAACCAGCTGGCAGCGACAACGCCCCCGATTCGCCTCGTCATGGCTCCGAACAACCATCGAGTCAGATGACGCTCCGCCAACAGATGTTGCGGCTACCTGCGTCTTATGTGACTTTGCCGGACGGCGACAAGCATGGTCCGCGGCCGGGCGTGTCCGTATCGAATGCCTTTCATCGGCGAGATAGGTAATGAGTAGTCGCCTATTGTTTAGTAATGGTCAGAGCGCCGAAGAGGTGGTGGGACCATCTGGCAGAAAACATAGTGCTCGGAGGGCTCGACTGGAGGCAAACGGGTGTATACTCGCAACCGCCGGAGGGTCAAAAAACTAATTCCGGTTCCAGGGGTTTCCACTTCCCCCTCGTGATATACTATACTTCGCCTATTTTAGAGGTAGCCATAAATTGGCGGGGGTTGCCTACTAATGTTGAGAACTATCCTGGGCGGGATTGGAATCGCCTTAGTCGGGGTCTGCTGCCTTCAGGCAGCGAGCCAGGAGCCGTCGAGCCCCGCTCCGGCGGTCGCCTCACCACACCGCGCGCTACTGAATCGTTACTGCGTTACCTGCCACAATGAAAAACTACGTACGGCAGAACTGACGCTGGACAAGATGGACGTCGAGCATGTCAGCGAAGGCGCGGAGGTGTGGGAAAAGGTGGTGCGGAAGCTTCGGACAGGCGCGATGCCCCCTGCGGGCATGCCGCGTCCGGACCAGGCCGCTTACGATTCTTTCGCCGCGTACCTGGAGACGGAACTCGACCGTGCAGCGGAGGCCAATCCCCATCCCGGCAGGGTGGCTGCGCTCCATCGCCTCAACCGTGCTGAATATACGAACGCCATTCGTGACTTGCTTGCAATTGAAATCGATGGGAAGGCGTTGCTGCCGGCGGACGATTCTGGGCGCGGCTTTGACAACTATGCGGACCTGCTCCCGGTATCCCCGTTGCTGACGGAAAGATACATGCAGGCGGCCAGAAAGATCAGCCGGCTCGCCATTGGCGATCCTAATCTCCAAGCGGTCACCGAGAAGTACCTGGTCCCCAAACGCAGGTTGCAACTCGACCGCATGAGCGAAGATCTCCCCTTCGGGTCGCGCGGCGGCATCGCGGTTCGCCATCACTTCCCGCTCGACGCCGACTACATCCTCAAAATCAGACTGGATAGAGAAGGGAATGGATATATCCGCGGCCTGCTCACAGGGCCGCACCAGCTCGATGTCCGCCTGGATGACGTTCTCATCAAGCAGTTCACGATTGAAAAAGCCCAGGGGAAGTCAGGGCCGATCTGGACACACAATGGTCCGGAACACCGGGGGGAAACGGACCCTTACGAATACTCGGCGGATGACAACCTGGAATTCCGCTTTGCGGCGAAGGCGGGTACGCGGGTGGTTGGCGCCACCTTCCCGATGACGAACCCCTCGGCGTCGGAGGGGATGCTTCTGCCGGATGTGCTTTATTCCGACATCCTGGAATATAAGGGGGGCGACCCGGACTATAAAGCGAGCCCAATTGGGGTGGACAGTATCATGATCACCGGTCCGATCAACGCCACAGGGCCGGGGGATACTCCCAGCCGCCGCAAGATCTTTGTGTGCTACCCTTCCGCCGGGGATGCTGAGGAGGCCTGCGCCGGGAAGATTCTCTCCAATCTGGCCCGTCGCGCCTATCGCCGGCCGGTCACGGATCGTGACGTGGAGCCTCTCCTCAAACTTTACCGGGCCATCCGGAGCGAGGAAGGCTTCGAGGCAGGAATCGGGACGGCGGTGCAAAGGATATTAGTTTCCCCGCAGTTCCTATTCCGCATGGCGCGCGATCCGGCGAACGCGGCGCCGAATGCCGCCTACCGCATTAGCGACCTGGAACTGGCTTCCCGTTTGTCGTTTTTCCTCTGGAGCAGCATCCCCGACGACGAGCTTCTGGAGTTGGCCGAAGGTGGCCAGCTGAAAGATCCGGCAGTGTTGGAACAGCAGGTACGGCGGATGCTGACCGATTCCCGCTCAAAGGCTTTGGTGGACAATTTCGCGGGCCAGTGGCTGTTCCTGAGAAATATGGGCGCGGTGTCGCCGGATCAGGGACAATTTCCCGATTTCGACGAGAATCTGCGGGAAGCGTTCCAGCAGGAGACGGAGCTTTTCTTTGCCAGCATGCTGCGCGAGGATCGCCCCGTGGCGGAGTTGTTGAATGCGGACCACACGTTCCTGAACCAGCGTCTGGCCCGTCACTATGGGATTCCGGATGTTTATGGCAGCCACTTTCGTCGGGTAAGGTTGCAAGACGAGAACCGGAGAGGGCTGCTGGGCCAAGCCAGTATTCTGACAGTGACCTCGCGGGCCACCAGGACTTCCCCGGTTCTGCGGGGCAAGTGGGTGCTGGAAAACATTCTGGGCACGCCCCCCCCGCCGCCGCCGCCCGACGTGCCGGCCCTGAAGGAAGAAGGCGGGGATATCGAAAACCTCACGATGCGCCAGAGGATCGAGCAGCACCAGCAGGCGAATTCCGTCTGCGCGGGATGCCACGTGCGGATGGACCCGATCGGCTTCGCGCTCGATAACTTCAACCCCATCGGCCAGTGGCGAACCACCGACGGCGATGTCCCGATTGATGCCTCCGGGTCGCTCCCAGGTGGCGCCGAGTTTGATGGGCCGGCGGAGCTTCGGCAGATGCTGTTGAGCCGTCCGGAACAATTTGCCCAAACCATCACCGAAAAACTTCTCACCTACGCTTTGGGCCGCGAGGTCGAATCCTACGATGCTCCGGCCATTCGCAAAATTCTACGGGAGGCCGCTGGTAGCGATTATCGCTGGTCTTCCCTTGCTTTAGGTATCGTCAATAGCACGCCATTTCAGATGAGGAGGACAAGAGAGCCATGATGATTTTCAAGAAGGCCATTCCCCGCCGCACTTTTTTGCGCGGTGTGGGGGCAACCGTTGCTTTGCCGCTGCTGGACTCCATGGTTCCGGCGTTCGCCGCCACCGGGGACAAGGCGAAACCGGTGCAGCGTTTGGGATTCATCTATAATCCCAACGGGCGAATCATGGAAAAGTGGTTGCCGTCCATCAATGGCGCCCCTACCGTTCATGGGAAGTATTCCGCCACGACAATTGAGTCTAAGATAGAATTCAGTCCCACGCTGGAGCCGCTGGCCCCGTTTCAGGATCGACTCCTGGTGCTGAGCGGATTGGACATCAAGGCCGCTTTTCCGCGGCCGGGCGAAGCCGGAGGAGGACACGGACGCCCCTGCTCCGCATTCCTGACAGGCATTCACGCGAAGCCGGGCGGGGCGATGGGAACTTCGGTGGACCAGCTCGTTGCGAGGCAACTCCGCAAACACACCCAACTGGGGTCGCTCGAGCTCACCCTGGAGTCTCCTGACATTCTGGGCAAAGGCGACGGCGCCTATAGCGACGCCTACACCAAAACGATCTCCTGGCTCACCAAAATGACGCCGCTCCCCATGGAAGCCAACCCCCGCGCGGTATTCGAACGTCTGCTCGGCGGGAGTGAGAGCACGGACCCGGCCGTGCGGAGTCGCGAAATCCGGAGGAACCGCAGCATTCTCGATTCCGTGACCGAGGAAGTGAATTCCCTCCTGACGGGGTTCGGTCCGCGCGACCGCACCCGGCTCACCGAGTATCTCGACTCCATTCGCGATATCGAGCGACGCATCCAGCTCGCCGAGGAACAAGTCTCCCGGAAGCTTCCGGAGATGGAGCGGCCCGCGGGTATGCCGGCCACGTTTTCCGAGCATATCAAGTTGATGTTTGATTTGGAGGTTCTGGCCTTCCAGGGCGACTTGACCCGCGTGACTACCATGATGCTGGGTCCTGAACAGAGCGACCGCATCTATCGCGAGATCGGCATTGCCGATGCGCATCATCAGTTGTCGCACCACGCGGGCAATGTCGAGTGGATCGAGATGATAGGCAAAATCGACCGCTTGCACTCCGAGATGTTTGCGTATTACCTGGAGAAGCTGCGATCCACGCCGGACGGGGATGGCACCTTGCTGGACCATTCCATGATCATTTACAGCAGCGGTCTCAGCAGCGGCATGTGGCACTCGCACAATGACGTGCCCACGCTGTTAGCCGGCGGGGGAGCAGGCCGGATCAAGGGAGGACGGCACATCCGGTATCCCGGTCTGCCATTGACGAACCTGCACCTGACCGTGATGGACATAATGGGTGTTCCCTCAGAGGAGTTAACCCGCGAGGAGACCGACGCCACCGGCAAGCTGGAACACCTCTCCATATAGGATACGGGAGGTGGGAATCTCCTGTGCCGGCAACTGTTTGCCGATACGGCAAGGAACGGGGGGAAGGGTATGTTCGTAAGAGTTAAAGTCCAGAGTCTCTGGTGGGTGGTCTCTCTGCTGTCGGTCGCAAGTCTGGCCGCGGCCGGCGGGGATTTTCGGCTGGCGGAGGCGGTCAAGAAGGGTGACAAGGCGGCCGTGCGCTCTTTGCTGCAAGAAGGCGCCGATGTGAATGAGCCCCTGGGGGACGGCGCGACAGCGCTGGCCTGGGCAGCCCACCGCGATGATCTGGAAACAGCGGAGATGCTGATTCGCGCCGGCGCCGACGCAACCGCGGCAAACGACTATGGCGTCACCCCTCTCTCCCTTGCCTGCACCAACCGGAACTCTGCCATGGTTGAGAAGCTGCTCGAGGCCGGGGCGGATCCGAATGCCGCCCAAGGGTCAGGAGAGACCGTGCTGATGACATGCGCGCGCGCGGGCAACCTGGAGGCGGTGAAATTGCTGCTGGCTCGCGATGGAGTGGACGTAGACGCCAAGGAGACCAACCGGGGGCAAACGGCTCTGATGTGGGCGGTGGCGGCAAAACACCCGGAGGTCGCGCGGGTACTGATCGAGCACGGGGCGGACGTCAATGCCCGCTCGCGTGTATTGGAGCTTTTCGCGGCGAAGCGGGTGGATTTCTACGGCGACGACGTCCATTACGCCACCTCGAAGGGGGGCTTCTCTCCGTTAATGTTTGCTGCCCGGATGGGAGATGTGGAGTCTGCCCGGATCTTGCTGGCAGCGGGAGCGAATGTGAACTACGCCACGCCAGAATACGGCAGCGTCCTGGTGGTGGCCAGCGCCAGCGCCCAGGAGGAGGTAGCGCTACTTCTGTTGGAAAAGGGCGCGGAGCCGAA
>JADFGZ010000237.1 GCA_022567475.1 Acidobacteriota bacterium
CGAGTCCCACGGGGGTGGGTCCGCTAGGCTGCTTCTTCAACTGAAAGGAGGAGATAGAGCGATGCCAACCTATATCACCCTGATTCGATATACACAACGAGGCATAGAGAACGCAAAGGAGAGTCCGGCCCGCCTGGAAAAGGCCAAACGGGCCATAAAAGCAGCAGGCGGTGAAATGAAGGCTTTCTACCTTACCATGGGCCAATACGATGCGGTGGCCATCTCCGAGGCACCTAGTGACGAGGCATTCACGACAACTATGCTGAACATTGCGTCTGCCGGTAGCATCCGCACCGAGACTCTGCGGGCTTTTACAGAGGAGGAATACCGGAAGATCATTTCGTCTCTGCGCTGAGCAGTGCTGTAACCTGGATTGTGTTCTGGGACCGCCTTTCGGACGGTCCCCTTTTTGTGCGGAAATCAAGCTGCGGGCGGAGAGAAGGGCCAGAGCAATTTGCCCTTGACACTACAGGGCAGGAGGCATAGGTTTTTGGGTAAAAGGGAAGCTTAAAATGGGAATTCCGGTTCACACCGTTTCTACGGTCCCGCAATGGAAGTGCTGCAATATCAGATAGGAGGGTTTCGTCATGCCGGTCTATGACTTTACCTGCCTGAAGTGCAATAAGAATTTCACACTGACCCTCTCTTTAAAAGAATATGGGAAGGACAAATTGAAATGTCCTTCCTGTGGCAGTGGCAAGGTGGAGCAAAAGCCTGCTGCCTTCTTCGCTGTCACGTCTCGGAAGAGTTAGTGAGGAAATTTTTTCCTGCCTGGCTGTCCAATGGGTCTCTTCGGAGGGGTGTGGAAAGGCGACCTTCCTGGGAAGGGGCTTGTTCCTGAAAGGGCTAACCAGGTTACACTTTCTTGTGATGACAATTATTTGCTCCTTACCGATCAGCCGGAACGACAGATCTTGGGAAAGCCGCATAAGTAGAGGCACGCCTGCCATTTTGAAAACCGTATATGGGACCCAAGGCAAGATTTTTTTCACGCCCCAAAATCCATGACCTCAAATTTTTTCATACTTCTAGACTTTAAGTTCTCTTTCAGGAGCGTATAGTATGGGGTTGTTGGAAGCTAAAATGGAAATTCCGGATGAGGTGGCGCTATGCATTCAATGCGTTCGGTGATCGTATATGTAATGCTGATTCTTCTGGCCTCGCTGGCGGGGGGCTTTAGGCTTGCGAGCGCCCAAAACACAGGCTATGCAGTCAAAAAACCTGACATAGGTGGCGCCTGCGCACTCTGTCCCTGGGGGGCAATGGCCGATGTCGTCAGGGAGGCGATGCTGCTCTACGGCTGGGATGTCCAAATTTGCCACAATTGCGCAGGAGGAGCCCGAGCGGCACGGCATGTCGCCAGCGCACTGATACCAGAACCCCGCGCGGTCGCTAGCGGCCACATGCCGACGCCGAAAGGCCCCGTGGATTTTGGGGTGACCGGCGCCCATTACCTGCAGTGGGCCTATGAAGGGATCGATTTTTTCGCTAACACTCCTGAACTGCCGCTGTATAAAAAATTTCGCCTGGTCGCCAACATTCAGGAGCCCACTTACCTCATCGTCGCGGTGAAGGCCGATTCGCGGTTCAGTGGGATAACGGACCTCAGTGAGATCGTGAAGGAGCGCATGCCCGTGAAGCTGCTGGCAATCTTCCGCGGCGGGAACCTCATGCGGATAATTCTGGACTATTACGGCCTGACGCAGGAGAAGGTGGAATCTTTCGGTGGCGCCTACAGCACGCGCTACTCTGAGGGGGAGGATTTTGACATCGTCATGGGTATCGGATCTCTGGTTAATGCTCCGGAATTCAGAATGTGGTACAGGATCAGTCAGATATACGATCTCAAGTATCTGGAGGTGGCGGAGGACCTTCGGGAAAAATTGGTAAAGGAGCGTTATCTGGAGCAAAGGAACTTACCGTTTGGTTATTTGCGCGGTGTCGATCGCCCGATTCCCACGGTGGGACGTACGGGAACCGCGATCTACGGCCGGGAAGATATGCCGGACGATTTTGCCTATACCCTAGCCAAGGCAATGGATGAACAACAACATCTGTTGCATTGGACCCATATGAACTTCTCCTATAATCCGCACACGGTGTGGAAGGCTTTCGACGTCCCGCTGCATCCGGGAGCCGCGCGCTATTACAAGGAAAGGGGTTACATGAAATAGAAGCGCGACTCGCGCGAATGATGATCCCGCCAAATGGCAGTTCACAAATCCACACCCAAACAAAACCAGAGCCAGCTCCCTGGCTCTTATTCTTTCTGAACCTCAGCCATGACAACCTGAGATTGAGTTGCCAGACTGCCTGGCGTATGCTTCTGGGCGAAGGGGAAGGTTAATATCGGAAATCCGGATCCCTGAGTTTCGGATGTCCTGATTCTGCATCCTAAGCATCAAATAACGAACCTGATATTCAGACAGAGGGAGGCTCCGATGTGTCGAAGACTTTATGGGCAGGCAAGAAAAGGCTGGGGTGCGATGCTACTTCTCGTGGTCGCAGGCGCCGCATGGATTCTGTTCCTCGGTGAGGCAAAACAGCCGGAATGGAGAGCAGCCTCCCAGGCCGCTTTGCGAAGGCCCACAGGTTCTCCTCAACTGGTTTCCATTGAACCTCTCCCGATGATGGACGGGGAGATGTGCCAGTGGGTCCCCGCCAGCACCAGCACAAACCTAGCAACTACCCTGCAACAATCATCGGCGGGTCGCGGAGCAGAACCTCCTAAAGACGCAAGGGTGGCCGTCGATGTGGATCGTCCGCCCGCCCGGGTGATCAAGGATGCATATCCGACCTTTAGCGCGATCGCCGTCGAGCCGGAAAGCAACATGCTTGTCGTGACCGACGAGAACCTATTCCAAATCCTGGAATATGATCGCCGGGACAACACCCCTCCCCAGGCCAAAATGAGCGAGCCGAAGCGGATCATTGCAGGAACACGAACTAAAGCGGAGATGATGTGCGGAGTCTATATTGATCCGAAGACGCTGGACACGTACGTCGTGAACAATGACACACAGAATTGGATGGCCGTTTTCTCTAAGGATGCCCAGGGTAACGTGGAGCCCGACCGGTTTCTGGCAGTTCCGCACGGAGCTTTCGGCATTGCGGCGGACGAGGAGCGACAAGAGCTTTTCATAACCATACAACACAATAACGCGGTGGTCGTATACCGCAAGATGGCGTCGGGAGAAGAGGAGCCGCTACGGGAGATTTTCGGAGACGATACGGGACTGGAAGACCCGCACGGTCTTGCGGTCGATAGCAAGAACAATCTGTTGTTTGTGAGCAACCACGGCAATGGACGTTATCGGGAGCGCGGCGGCGGCGAGTTGGAGGCGGGCCACCGTGAGAACCCGAATCCGAACCGATCGACACGACAGTTTCTCCTTGGTTCCGGCTACTTCGACCCTCCTTCGATTACCGTATATCGTCGGGACGCGAAGGGGAACGTCGCCCCGCTGCGAACCATCGAAGGTCACAAGACCCGGCTGAACTGGCCGGTTCACATGGCGGTGGATGAGGAGCGTGGGGAGCTCTACGTAGCCAATGATATGGACAACTCCATTTTGGTCTTCCGAGTTAACGATCATGGAGACGTGGCGCCGACCCGGATGATCCGTGGTCCGAAGACCGGCCTCAAGAACCCCGCCGGCATCAGCCTGGACTTGAAAAACCAGGAAGTTTGGGCTGCGAACATGGGGAACCGATCGGCCACCGTATATCCGATGTTGGCGAACGGAGATGTCGCCCCGCTCCGGACGATCCGAGGTGGACCGTCGGATGAACCTTCCCTCCTCATCGTCAATCCGGGGGGGGTCGGCTATGACACCAAGCGGGAAGAGCTGCTCGTGCCGAACTGAGTGGGCCACCCGCAGATTGCGACCTTCGCCAGGCTGGCGAAGGGCTCGGCAGCACCCAACCGGGTGATCGCTGGTCAAGCTACCAAACTGAGCCGCACAATGCACGACATCCGATATGACCCCGTGAACGATGAAATCCTGGTTACGAATCCCTTCGCCAATGCCGTTCTGGTGTTCCGGGGTGCGGCGGAAGGCGAGGAAGCGCCAATCCGCATCATTCAAGGCCCCAAGACGCTCATTGGTGACGCGGACCGGCTGGATGTGGACTCGGTGCATGATGAGATCTTCGTGCCCAATGTCGATTTAGTCCTGGTATTTCCGCGTACAGCGAGCGGCAACGTTGCTCCCATTCGGGTCATTCGCGGGCAGAACACACAGCTAAGACGCGCTGCGGCAATTGCCGTAGATCCCGTCAACAATTTGATTGTAATTGGACAGAACGGGCGTGAGGGCCTTACGATCTTTAACCGTACCGACAACGGGAACGTGAAGCCGCGCGGAGTGATCCGCGGGCCGAAATCGGGCATCGTCCGGATTACGCAGATGGCGGTCAATCCGGTGCGCAGATTGGTCATCGCCACCCAGCCCGGCATTACGTCCGAGATGGAGCCGGAAGGGGCCTTCATCGGCGTGTGGAGTTTGGATGATAACGGAGATGTCCCGCCGCGCTGGAAGATCAATGCGGGGCCGCAAACCACCTTGAAAAAGCCGCGAGGAGTTGCCCTGATCCCGAAACATAAGGAAATCGTCGTCGCGGACATGAGACTCAATGCCGTGCTGACCTTTTATTTTCCAGAAATTTTCTAGGGCTTCCCTGCAGTTGGTTATGCTTTTGGGGCGAACGAAGCCAAGAATGGGTTCGGTCGAGTCTCTCGATTTGTAAGCTCGGCTAATGCAAAGTGGGCTGCTGTAGTGGAAAGAGCAGGTTGATCCTGTGACGGGAGACGATACGGCTGCATTAAGATCGGAACAGGCGAAACACGCCTGAGCAACGAATTTTTCCGGGGGGGTATTTTGAAGATGATGAAGCTATGTCGCTTGCGAGCAAGAATCTTACTGGTGGCTTTTTTTGCGCTGGCAGGGGTTGGCCTTGGAGTCATTGCATCAACCGGCCCCAACCTGGAAATGGAAGCGCATACCCGGTCGGGCTCTCCTCGATTGATTGCTTATGAGCCGCTGCCGGGGATGGACGGGACAATGTGCCAATGGGTGCCAGCCAGTGTCACTTCGCCTTATGTGGCCGTGCTGAACCAGGAATCAATGCCTGCTTCCATCGGTTCACAAGCTGATGGAAGAGGAAACCCGACGGCGGAGGCCAGAGCTGCAGCCGCGCAACTACAACCGGAGCGCGTCATCCGGGATGTTTATCCCGCTTTCAGCGGCATCGCGGTGGATCCGGTCCGAAATGAAGTTGTGATGACCGAAGAAAATTTGTTCAGCATCATGGTTTACGATCGCCTGGAGAACACCCCGCCCCAGGCCACTATGAGCGAGCCGAAGCGGATGATCCGGGGCATGAAGACGGAAATCGAGTTCCAGTGCAGCGTGTATGTGGACCCAGCCAGTGGCGACATTTATGCGACCAATAATGACACGCTCGGCAAGCTGGTCGTGTTCTCCCGCGATGCCCGGGGTGACGTGCCACCCACCAGAGAGCTATACACGCCGCACACGACTTTTGGAATCGCAGTGGACGAAAAGAGCCAAGAAATGTTTCTCACGATCCAGGATGATGCTGCTGTTGTGGTTTACCGTAAGATGGCAGAAGGGGACGAGGGCCCCATTCGTCTCCTGCAAGGGGACCGCACGCTGCTGGCTGATCCACACGGCATTGCGCTGGATTCGGAAAGCGATCTGCTGTTTGTTAGCAATTGGGGATCCGTCAATACACATCGCGCTCCCAAGACTGGACCAAGAATCGGAACGTTACTAAGAGGATCTGGAGTCGAAAACTGGCCCGTGGGACGAAATTACACGGTTCCCGGTTCCGGCAGGTTCCTGCCTCCTTCCATTACGGTTTACCCGCGGACTGCGAGCGGAGACACCCCTCCGCTCCGGGTCATTCAAGGTCCGCAAAGCCAGTTGGACTGGCCTACGGCGATGGCCGTACATCCAGAACGCGGAGAGCTGTTTGTGGCTAACGACACAGGAGACTCCGTGCTGGTCTTCCGCACAAATGCCGAAGGTGATGCGGCTCCTACCCGAGTCCTCAAAGGTCCCAACACGTTGATCAAAAACCCCACTGGCCTGGCTTTGGACCTGAAAAACAATGAGCTGTGGGTGACTAATTTTGCCAATCACACCGCGACGGTCTTCCCGATCACCGCGTCCGGCGACACACCTCCTCTTCGTGTGATTCGAAGCGCGCCACTCGATCAGCCGGCCCCAATCATCGGCAACCCCCATACAATCCGCTATGACACCAAGCGGGAAGAGATTTTGGTGGCAAATTGAGTGGCCCATCCGCAAATAGCGGCTTTCGCCAGGTTGGCGGAAGGAAATGCGAAGCCCACACGCTCCATTGCCGGACAGAAGACTTTGATCACTCGCACAATTCACGACTTGGCTTATGATCCAATCCGCGACGAGATTGTAGTGCCCCAATTTTATGCGCATGCGATCTTAACGTTTCGCGGAGACGCGAACGGCAATGAAGCCCCGATTCGTATCATTCAAGGCCCAGACACAAAATTGTCCAATCCCATGGCGCTTGCTCTGGATCCGGTCCACAACGAAATTTTCGTTCCTTCGGAACACCCGCAAAGGATTCTTGTCTTCCCACGGGAAGCCGAGGGCAACGTAGCGCCGATCCGAATCCTGGAAGGCCAGGACACGCAGCTCGACGCCGCGCGACTGGCTGTGGACCCGGCACACAATCTGCTGATCGTGAGCGGCAATCATGGGGGTAGAGGAAGCCGCCGTGGCGGGCAACTGCTCATCTTCAACCGGACCGACGAAGGGAACACGAACCCGAAAGCGATTATCCGAG
>JADFGZ010000238.1 GCA_022567475.1 Acidobacteriota bacterium
GTGGATTTTTATTACCCGAGGGAACGGTCGCTTTCCTATACGGAAGTCATTGCGGGAGATGCCGGCATGCGGGAGCAAGCGGACTCGGGCGGCGAGGTCACCCAAAGCCGCATGCACGGGAGTGTTTATGCAACGCGGCTGCGCAACCTGCGCCGCGCGCCGGTCCGGGTGCTGCTGACGGCAAGCGAGGCTCAGGGGCTGGACCGGGCGCCGGATGAAGAGGAGTCCGGCGGCGGGCGTTCCATTCAGGTGCTGCGCTACCAGGATGCAGGCCAGACGGTGGAGTTGCGCATTGACGCGGCCACGCATCTGCCGGCGAGCGTTACATACCTGGAAGACGACGTCACCTTCGGCGATGCGCGCAATGCCTTTGTGTGGACCGATTGGAGGGACGTCAGCGGTGTGATGCTTCCCTTCAGCCAAGATAAAAACTTGAATGGCCAGCTCATCCGGCAGGAAACCATCCAGGAGATAGAAAACAATCCCGCCGTCGATACCGCTGCGTTCGCCATTCCGGAGCAGGTGCGGCAGGCGCCGGAGACCGGCGAGCGGATGATCTCGCAATGGCCGTTGCGCCGTGTGTCGATGGGTGTCTCCTATATGTTTTTCACGGGTCCGCAGGACGCCACGCTGGAGGAGGTGGCTCCGGGTGTATGGCTGGCGAAGGGTCCGGGGCATCAGTCGCTGGTCGTCGAGATGGCGGATCACGTCATGACGTTCGAAGCGCCGCTGTTTGAGGAGCGCTCCCTTGAGGTCATCGCAGCCATCAAAGAAAAATTTCCTGACAAGCCCATCCGGTACACCATGATGACCCACTATCATCAGGATCACTCCGGAGGCATCCGGACATATGCAGCGGAAGGCTCGACCATCATCGCCCATGCCAATATCGTTCCGTTCGTCGAGGGCATGCTCCAAGCGCCGAAAACCATCAGCCCGGATTCGCTCTCTCGCATGGCAACTCAGCCGGAATTTGCCGTGGAGGGCGTGGAGAGCATGAAGGAGTACACCGACGGAAGCCGCGTGGTGCAGATTTATCCCATCTCGAACCCGCACGTCAGGGATATGCTGGCGCTCTATATGCCACGGGAGGGGATTACGCTTACGGCCGATTTGGTGACCGGCAGTTTTGACCCGTCCAATATCGAAGACCGGGCGCGCGCTTACTATGCTTTTGTCAAACAGGAAGGCCTCAATGTGAACCGCATTGTGCGAGTTCACGGCGTGCCGCTTTCCTACCGGGAGTTCGCGGCGGTGATGGAGAAGGCGCAGTGAGCTGTCTCTGCTGCCTGCGCCGTACCTTTCCGCAGGGGCAGACGATTGCCGCATGCAACGGAGGTGTCGGTTGGATCGCTGGAGGCTGAAGCCCATGATCGCTCGGCGCTTGTTGCTGCTCGGAACCGCGAGCATGTTTTTTATGGGGACCGGATGGGCGCTGCAAGGGCATGACGTAAATTTCGACTATTCTCCAATTCCGTTCGATCACAAAGCCATCCAATATCTGGAGCGTCCGGCGGATGATCCCGCAGCTCATCTGCAAAGGCAGATGGATCAGGGCGAGGCGAAGCTGGAGTTCGACCCGCAGCGGGGATATCTGCCCAGTCTGCTGGAGCACCTGGGGATCAACGTCGATTCACAGGTGCTGGTCTTTTCCAAAACCAGCACGCAGGCTTCGCGCATTTCTCCGGCACGGCCGCGGGCGATTTACTTTAATGACAGCGTATCGATTGGGTTTGTGCAAAACAGCCAGGTGCTGGAAGTGGCGGCTCTCGATCCCACCCAAGGCATGGTCTTCTACACGCTGGCAAATCGTCCATCCGGCGCGCCAAGCTTCAGCCGCCAGGTGATGTCCTGCTTGCAGTGCCACATGGGTCCCGCGACGCTGAACGTCCCGGGCCTTGTGGTCAGCTCCACGGTTCCCCGGCCCGACGGGTCGCCCTCCACGCGCGCGTTCGCAACCGATCACCGCATCCCATTGGAAGACCGCTGGGGCGGATGGTACGTCTCCGGAACGCTGGGCGGGATCGCGCACAGGGGAGTCGCCATCGCGGGCAATACTGGGGCTGGCCGAAGCGAAGGCCAAAACCCGGCTGGCTGGGGTGAGCCGTTTAACAAGTCCGCCTACTTGAGTCCCTCCAGCGATATCGTTGCGTTGATGACGCTTGAGCATCAGACCCGTATGACGAATTTGATCCTGCGGATTGGCTGGGAGGCGCGGGTTGCTGCCGAAGATGGGAAGAGGGAAGAGTTTCGCCAGCGGCTGGATTTCCTGGTCGATGAAATAGTGACCTATATGCTTTTCGCGGACGAAGCGCCGATTCCCAAACGCATCGAAGGGGACTCCACGTTTACAGAAACGTTTTCGCAACGCGGCCCGCGCGATGCGCAGGGGCGCTCCCTGCGTGATTTTGATCTGCAGGAGCGGCTGTTTCGCTATCCGCTGAGTTATATGGTGTACAGCGAGGCGTTTGACAGTATCCCGGACATAGCTCGGGAAGAGGTTTTGCGCGCGCTCTATGATGTTTTGACTGGGGTCCCGACCGGTGTCCTGACCGGCAAGGATGCCAGCCCGAAGTTCGCGCACCTGTCGGTTGAGGATCGCCGGGCCGTGCTGGAGATCCTCCGCGATACCAAGCCGCAGTTACCCGCCTATTGGAAGAGTTCACCCGGCGTGCAGTAGCGGACGCTCTGCTCCCGCAAAAGTTTCCACAACAGCAAATTGGTCAGTTTAACGAAATCGCTGCAACCGGTCGAAAAGATATGGTGAGCACGGCGGGAATCGAACCCGCAACCTTGGGATTAAGAGTCCCCTGCTCTGCCAGTTGAGCTACGTGCCCTTCGGTGTGCTTGCACATCTTACATCAAAAACGAGTTGTGGCGCACGCTCCGGCTGATCCGGAAGGGCCGCCCGCCGGCTTCCGAGCGCGTCCCCGCATGATGCGCAAACAGAGCTGGCTCTGACTGCTGCATCACCCCACGAAATTATTAGTGTGGCTGCAACTGAGGGTGTACACCCTCGCGCTGTGATAACCCACTGGAGAATGCGGCATTTCGTGGAGAGAGGGTAGGTTGATAGCGATATCGCTAATGAGCCACTAGTACCTGGGAAAAAGGTACTTTCTCGCCATTGCCCAATGCAGACCCAGACCTCATAGTTCTAATTGTTAGTTGAGATGGAATCTCAAAATTTTAGAACAAAAAGGCGTGAACCATGACAAATCTTCTACCCCTCGAGAAACAGGTGAACAACGAAAAGACTTCCTACATGATGTTGTTTTGTGCGCTGATGTTGGTGAGGAATTCCAAGGCCACCCTGGAGCAATCGGTTCGTGTCGCGCCTCTTGTCGGAAACGCCAAGTGTTTAGCGGACAGGCTGTTGGCCTGACAGGCTTGTTTCCGAGGCCTTAATCTTCGAGCGCAGCCTCCACCTGTTGCGCGAATTGGAGCATCGCGAAGGGTTTGTAAATGTAAGAACAGCCGCTGCTTTCCAGAAACTTCTTTACCTCAACGCTCTTATCCCCGGTTAGGAAAATGATTTGGTGTGGGGCCACCCAGGCATTTTCCTGGATATGCCGGAAGAGTTCCTCTCCACGAATCTCCGGCATCTGGATGTCACAAATAACGAGATCAAATTTTGTTGCGCCCAGTTTTTCGAGGGCTTCTTTGCCGTTTTGGGCCATCTCAATGTGAACGTTTTCCGCCTCCAGCACTTTCTCCAATAGCTGCAGGGTCAAGTCATCGTCATCGACCAAAAGGATATTTTTTGTTGCGGCCTCGTCCGGGGAATCCTCCGGGGTAAGTTTCAGGGGTTCCGCAGCCTTCCAGAGGCTTTGAGCAGAACAGTAGTTGCAGAAAAAATGTTGCTGCTTGCCTTCCGCCAATTTCCCGAACTGTTCCGAAGTAAGACTAAATCGTTTGCGCGTGCCGCAATTGGCGCAAGAGAGCAACACCTGTTTCAGATTCAGCATGAGTAATCCTCCCGGTTAGAGACAAAGGCATATAGCATATCGGCTCAGCGGCCTGTTTGCCCGACTAATTTTGCAGAATTTGTTGACGAGAATAGTTCACCACGGCGATTGGCGGAAATTTTCAAACAAATTTTGTACGCGACCTTTGTACACGACTTTTGTATACGACAGGGGGTTCTTCGGGCAGGGAAGACAAAAGACACAGGATAGCGGGTCACCTCTTCAGGCGAAGGCCCTTCGGGACCAGCACCCGCTCCACCAGATCGAACAGTCCTTGCACCACGAGCGCCAGCACTGCGGCGGGCACGGCGCCCTCCAGGATCAGCCCGATATCGTCCCGCCGGATGCCGGTCAGAATCGGCTGGCCGTAACCGCCCGCCCCGATCAGCGCGCCGAGCGTGGCGGTCCCCACGTTGATCACCGCCGAGATCTTGATCCCGGCCAGGATCGCACGGGAGGCCATCGGCAGATCCACCAAACGAAGGGTCGCGCCCGACGGCAGCCCCAGCGCCGCCGCTGATTCTCGGATGCCGGTCGGGATGTCGTGCAGCCCGGTGTAGGTGTTCCGAATAATTGGAAGCAAGCTGTAGAGAAAAACCGCCATAATGGCCGGCGGCTCGCCGAGGCCGAGCAGCGGGATCATCAGCACAAGCAGCGCCAGAGAAGGAATCGTCTGAATGACCCCGGCTATTCCCAGGATCACCTGCCCGAGGCGGGCTCGTTTGGCCGCCAGAATCCCCAGCGGCACCGCAATCAGGATCGCCGCCATCAATGAGATCGACACCAGAAACAGGTGCGCCCGGGTGTTCCGCAAAAGGCGCGCCATAGCGCCCTCCACCTCCACCTGGGGGTCCTCGATAATCTGCTTTGCAACCAGGAAGTCGGCGGAGACGACGCGTTCATCGACGCCATCCAGCTTGGCGCGCGAGTTCATCGCCACCATCTCCGCTTCGGATATGAGCCCCTCCATCTGCAACAGAGCCGCCACGACTTCCGGTGCGCGCTCGTTCAAGTCATCCCGGTAGAGCAGCACCGCATGATAGGTGGAGAAAACGCCGAGGTCGTCCTCGAGCGTCCGCAGATTGTAGTACTGAATCTCGGCATCGGTGGAATAGAGGTCCATCGCATGAATTGAGCCGTCTTCCAGACCTCTGTAGGCGAGGTCGTGATTCAGCCCGCGCACGTCCTGATGCGGCAGGTTGTAGCGTGCCCGGAGCATTGGCCAGCCGTCGCCGCGGTCCATGAACTCGTTGTTGAAACCGAATTTCAGATCCGGGTGGCGGCGCAGGTCTGAGATGGTCCGGATTCCCAGCCGCTCGGCGACCTCTTCTTTCATGCCGATGACGTAGGTATTGTTGAACCCAATGATTTGGCTCATGCGGATGCCACGCTCGGCCAGCGCCTGCCGGATGGCTTGCTCTCCGCTCACGCCGCTGCCTGCCAGGATTTCCTGGCTGAGCGTGCCGGTGTATTCCGGATAAACGTCGATATCGCCCCGCAGCAGCGCGCTCCAAAGCACCTGCGTGCCGCCCAGCTCGCTCCGATGCCGCGTCCGGGCTCCCGCGCTCTGCGCCAGATGGACGGCCATCTCTCCCAGGATCACGGATTCGGTAAATATCTTCGAGCCGAAGGTAATTTCCCTTTCCGCAGAGGCCTGCTGGGCAAACCCGGCGGAGGGCAGAAGCACCGCCCATGCGGCTGCCATCAAGGCCGGCAGTATTTGGGGAGCCCTCATGCGGAATCTCCCCGCAACGACTCCAGCGGACTGCGCTGGGCGTTGATGAACTGCCGGACGAACGGGGTGGCGGGTGACTGGACCAGCTCCTTCAGGGTGCCTTGCTGCACGATCTGTCCGTCGCGCAGCAGCACGATGGTGTCGCCGAAAAATCCCGCCTCGCCCATGTCGTGCGTCACCATCACCACCGTCTTGCCCAGCGTCTGGAAGATCTTCCGGAGGTCGGCCTGCAGCTCGGAGCGAATCATGGGATCGAGCGCGCCCAGCGGCTCATCCAGCAGGAGCACGTCCGGGTCCAGCATCAGGGCACGCATCAGGGCCACGCGCTGTCGCTGGCCGCCGGAGAGTTGCACGGGGTAGCGGTCCAAACCCTCGCGGGGAAACTGCGTCAGCGCGGCAAGCTCGTCCAGGCGCGTCTCGACCTTTTCCGGGCTCCAGCCAAGATAGCCGGCCATGAGGGAGACGTTGCCACGGGCGGTGAGGTGAGGGAACAGGCCGCCGTCCTGGATCACATATCCCATGCGACGCCGCAGGAGCAGGGCATTGGCGGGCGTGACCTCGGTGCCCTCGAAACGGACCGTCCCGCTGTTGGGCCATATGAGGCCCATCATCACCCGGATCAAAGTGGACTTCCCGCAACCGCTCGGGCCGATCAGCACCGTGGTCCGGCCCCGTTGGACATGCAGGTCGATGGGCTGCAAGACTTGCGTTCCGTCGTAGGTTTTGGAGACACCGGTTAATTCGAGCATTGTTTGCTCTCTAAATCTCTATAGCTCAGACTCTATCGTTCAGAATCTATAGTTCAGAAGCTGATTGTCACTCGGTCGTGACAGGTTTCGGAAGGTCCATTCTAACCGGGATTGCAGGTTTGGTGATCCGGTTTAGACCGTTTTATGGATTGTGTATCCCGTCAGGGCACAGCTTGGGAGTCTGTGTGAAAACCCCGGCCTTGTGTCAGGGCACGGTTTTAACCGTGCCGTAAGTCGAGTTAAATCAATTGCCCTTCCTTACGGCTTCAGCCGCTGAGGGGCTGCCGCCGGCAAATTTAACGTGCCTCTGTGTTGGGAAGCTTCACTGAGGGAAACTCTCGGCAAGACTCACCTCAGGCGCTAAAGCGCACTTGGCTTGAGAGCGTTTCGGCACG
>JADFGZ010000239.1 GCA_022567475.1 Acidobacteriota bacterium
AGCTGGCGGTCGCGCGGGACGTCTGCTGTCAGGGAGGCGCGCAGATCGTTATAAACAACGTAAATGTCGCTGCCCGGCCGGTATATCCAATTGAACCGAATACTGGTGCTCGTTTCGTTCCTGGCAGAATTGTACTGTATCAGGCTGCGCACGGTCATACGCGGTGAGAAGGCATAGTCTATCCGGAGGGTGCCGAGGTTCACCTCAAAATCACCGAACGGCAATTGAACGTCATTTCGCCGGTACTCCACCTCGGCGGAAAGCCTGCTGCTCGCCCGAACGCCGACGCCCGTCTCGTAGTCTTTCCGGAAACCGTCGAAGAACGTCTGCGGGGAATAGCGAATCCAGCCGTAAAGTTTTCTGGCCCGGCTCGTCCGAATCATCATGACCGCCTCGTTGAACCGGTACGTTCCTGCCGGTATCAAGACATCGCTGCGGATGTCGAAGGGCTCATCCAGTTGCTCAAAATATTTGTTGTAGACTAAATTGATCCATGTTCCGTCGTCCAGAGTGATCCCGACCATGTGGTGAATCCGGCGGCTCACAAGACGATTGTCCTGGTCCGTCGTGTAGGTCACGATGTACATCGGGTCCACCTTGCGCAGATGAAACCTCCCTGGACGCGGCGTCGGTCCAAAGCGGACCTTCGTGGTGCGAATGCCCTTCCGTGGAACAAAACCGACTTCGGCGTTGAAGTTGTCCTGAATGTCGGTGAACTGCGCATACAGGTTCCATTTGGGATCCAGCAAGCTCACCCGGCCGTAATACGACATGTCCCCGTCGCGCACACCGGGCGACGAGGTCTTGGCAACGTAGGAATTTACCATGATGCTGTTGCCCAGCGCGAGATTCGCATCCAAAGCCATGGTGCGATTGAAGTGCTCCTGACCGGACGTTTCCTTATTGATGAAAAGAGCGCCGATGCGAGAGCGGGACAGCACGTCGCGGCTGTAGCGGGAAACCAGAAAATTGGCGGCGGGAGTTTCAAACGCTTCGGCGGTTTGAATATTCATCAGGCCGATACTGTGCGGACCGACTTTGCCGGTCAGCCGGGCGCCTCCGATCACCGGGATCGGCTGGCCGTTAGAGGAAAGGCCAATCCGCCGGCTGAAGAACAGAGAGGCGTTCCGTTCTTGATCGCCGACGTTAAACAGTCCCGCGTTCTCCAGGAAAAAATCGCGCTTCTCGGGAAAGAACAGGCCGAAACGGGTGAGGTTCACCTGCTGTTCATCCACTTCCACCTGCGCGAAGTCCGTGTTGAGCGTGATGTCCAGGTTCAAGGCGGATGTGACGCCGTACTTCATGTCCAGGCCGGCGTCGCGGAGGAATTCGTTCGATGCCGGGGCGTCCCGGAATCGCTTGCTGCGAAATCCGCTGGTCAGGAAAGGCTTGAGGCGCAGGTCCATCCCCTGGCTCAAGCCGCGAATCCCGCTGAGCGTGCCGGCCAGGCTCACGCGCGTCAGGTTGTAGGCCTTGGGAATGGGAGCCCAAAACACCTGCTCATTCTTGCGGCGGATGTTGCGCTCGAAGTTGATGCCCCAGGTCTGCACTTCGCTGTTGCGGAACCGCAGGGTTGCAGTGGGAATGGAAATCTCGGCCGTCCAGCCGTCTTCGGTCCGGCGAGCCACGGCGTCCCAAACCCCGTCCCAGTTCCTGTTGATGTTGGAGTTGCCCCCCCGGTTTCCGCCTTCGCCCTCCTCAGAGATTTGCTGCTCCAGCTTGGCGCCGAGCGGGCTCGTCACGAACATATACCCGGAACGGAAATCGTTGAAAGTGTCGAGAATGATCTGAAAGTTGTCTTCTTCCAGAATACGGTCCGAGTCGCGCCGCATTTCCGTGGCGATGATGCCCGACGGATCAGAATCGAACGCATGCACTCCGATGTATAGATGTCGCGCATCATAGAGCACGCGCACTTCGGTGCGTTCGGTCGCGGGGTCGCCCTCCTCGGGTTCCTGTTGCACAAACTGTTCCACCATCGGAGCGAATCGCCAAACCGCATCGTCCAGAATCCCATCCAGGATCGGACCTTTCTCCACGCGCACAGCCTCAATGGTGAACCGTTCGCGGTTCGTCCGGCCCTCTGCCATGCCCGTACCGTCTTCCTGCGCGACGCCTTGTTCTTGGAGCTGTCCTGCAAGGGCCGGAAGCGTGATGAGGAGCGCCGCACCCAGAACGCTTCCCGCAATGATAATGCTCAGGAAATATTTTAAAATCGCAAAGCCTCCTCCAACGTTCCTGCTGGCGAGGAACACTCCGAAGTGGTTCCTCATCGAGACGGACAATCTGCGCATGTCCTCGGTATGTCCGCAAGCTCCGATAGCAACCTACTTGCATGTAAATTGTACACTACCCTCTTCCGTTGCAAAATCTTCCTTTGCATTCCCAACAACCCGAACAACAACAGTTGGGCTTGTGCTCCGCTGGAACACCCGTTGGTCTGCCCACCGCGCGGCCAGCGGAAGAAAAGTTGTGGCGCCCTGCTGTTCCCCGCTTCCAGAGGGACACATTGACACATTCCGCACGGGCTCATAGAATGGCTGAGAGGGCGGAAAAAGGCTTTGCTTTTGCCCCTGGAGGTCCTTCTAAAGCGTTCGTGGAGAATGGCTGGCCTGCTCGGGAAGGGGGAGTATGGAACTCGATGACAATCTCAAACAACTGACTAAAAATCTGGGGACAGCGATCAATGAATCGCTCTCAAACTCCAAGCCCATCTCCAAGGCAATCGCCAGCATCAAGGACGCCGGTTATGACGTGTTCCTGGTTCTGGAGGCCACCATCGGTTTCAACAAGCGAGGAGAGGAAGCCGAGACCCCTCTGCCGCAAGGCCACGCAGGCGAACTCAATCTTACGTCCCAAGACACACGGTTTTTGAAGTCGCTAAAAATTAGCATCACCGGTTCGGAAGATCTGCCGACGAAATGAATTCATTCTGATTGTTGCCCCCGCGCTTTCCGTCGCGACTGAATCAGGGCGCGGCGCTGCTCCGCATCCAACAACTGGATTACCTTGGAAAGATGCGGGCCCTCCAGTTCTTGCAGTTTCGCCGGGTCGACCTGTTCACCCTCTCCGCGCAGTTGACGCCGTTGCTGGTTGTATTCGCGGAATTCGGCTTGCAGCAGCTCTGCTTGCTCGCTGCTGAGAGGAGCCCCGACCTCTTCCAACATCAACCGCAGCGCCGGGTAACCGCCCCGCAGGCGTATCTGCTCGTTGCGGTAATTGTCCCAGATCTCAATCTGCTCCGCCGTAAGCACGTCCCGTATTTTTTCCTGCATCGCGCCGCCAAAGCCGCCTCTGCCGCCGAAAGCTCCTCTGCGCTGCCCGCCGCCTTCCTGCCCGCCTTCTTGCCTTCGCCGGCGGAACTGCTCCCGGAAGGCCCTTCTCTGCTCTTCCATAATCGTCTGAAGCGTCTCCTGCTGCGCGTCGCTCAGGGGAACGCCAGCCTCCGTCAGCATATTCTGAACCTGCTCCAGGGGGTTCCGGCGGCGGAAGTCTTCTCCGCGCTGGGCCAGCAAGGGAAGGAAAATGAGCAAGGCCAGCGATATCCATACAGCGCGTTTCATGTTTCTTCACTCCTTAAAAACTGAATCGGACGCCCATCTCCACTTCCCGGGGGCTGCGGGCGGAATTCGGCTGTCCGAAAAACGGCGACGTCAAAACGCCGCTGAACCGCGTGAAGTTGGTGTGATTCAGGACATTCCGCAGATTTGCGAAGATGCGCATCTCGGGCCCGCCACCCCGGCCTCGTCCGCCGCGTCCCCCAAAACCGCCTCCGCCTCCTCCACCGCCTCTGCCGGGCCCGCCGATCCTTCCCGGCGGGGGAGAGCCGCCGGGAAAGTTTCTGCCCTGCTGGCCGTTGCCGTTCGATTTCAGCGAGATCGTCTTCGACAGGGTCAAGTCAATATTGAACAGTCCCGGCCCCTCGCCGGAGTTCCTTTTGACGCCGGCGGGACGGTCATTGGTGACGGTGTCGTTGTTGTCATCGAATCCTGTGGTGATGTTGAATGGCCGACCGGAGTTTGCCCGCAGGCGCGTGTTGGCGCTGAGGTTCCAGGGAAGCTGCAGGGTGAAGCCGGTGAAGACCGAATGCCGCCGGTCTTGCGAGGAGCGTCCCCAATCGGCGCGCAGGTCGTGGTTGTTGGCCGGGAGGCTGAAGGCTCCGTCGGTGTCGCTGTAGTTCCTGGAATAGGTATAGCGGACGAAAATAGAGGTGCGGCCGATCCGCCCGTTGACGCGCAGTCCCAGGGAGTGGTAGCTGGAGGCTGCGGTCGATTCCAGCAGGTTGATATTCCCACGGGTTGGGTCGGGAGCCTCGGTCTCGCCGGGGAGCGGCGCGTTCAGGTTCCGGCTGCGGTACAGGTGGATGCCGCGCACAAAGTTATAGCTCACTGCCACGAACAGGCCCTTCGGCAGGCGTTTCTCAAAAGAAACCGAGGAGTTCATCGTGTAAGGCAAAGCCAGGTCCCCGGCGCGCTCGCGCAACGAGGTGGGAGGGATCGCCTCCATTCCGTCTCCAATAACGAAGGGGTCCGGATACGACGGATTCCGGATTACGGTCTGCAATTGCCTGCTGCCGTCCAGGCGGAGCAGCGATGCCACCGTCCCCGTCCCCAGCCTTTGGTGGAACAGTCCCACGCCGCCGCGCAAGACCGTGGTCCGGCCGAGCGCGTACGCCACGCCGAGGCGCGGATCGAAGTTGTTCTTGTCGCCGATGTTGGTCTGCGCCTCGTAGCGGAGGCCGAAAGAAAGCGTCAGATTGGGCTTCAGCCGCAGATCGCTTTGCAGGAACGCGCTCAACTCAAACTGATTCGTATCGAGCCTCGGGTCTCCGCTGTTGATGGTAAAAGTTGTCGGGCGGTTTTCCTGAAACGCTTCCAGGCTGGAAAAGACGAAGGTTCCCAGGAAGTTGTTTTCCGAAAGGCTGTGGTATTGCTGGTAGTCGGCCTGCAGGCCCGTCTTGAGGCTGAGGTTTCCGAAGGTGGCCATCAGGGCGTTGCCGAACTGGTAGTTGCGGTCCGTCTGCCGGCTCCGGTTTGTGGCGCCGCCGCTCCGGAAGGAATCCAGGACATTGATCGCCACGCCTTCCCCCAGCGGCTCGGTGCGCGAACGGTTCCGCCGGAACCGGAACCGGGTCTCGTGAACCATTGCATTCGAGAGGATGGAGGTTTCACTGACCTGGAAAGTGAAATTATTCGATTCGGATTCCGAAGCCCGCTCCGGCAGCGTGAAGCCGCCGACACCCTGATTTTCCCGGTCGCGTGTGGAATACCTCGCCATCAGGCCCAGGGAATGATTCCGGGACAGATCGTACTTGCTGCGGCCCATCCATTCGTTTCTCCGGTTGGGGCGAACGATGGCGGTGGAAAACGGCCCGTCGGCGGTAATCGCCTGCACGGTGTCGCTGTCTTCCGCGGTGGAACGTCTGGCAGAGAGGGAAAACGACATCCGCTCCCGGAGAATGGGGCCGCTGAGGTTGACGCGCAAGGAGCGTTGCTGGTAGGGAGGCTTTGTGTCGGCAAAGGCATTGCGCGCATTTAGAGACTCATCGCGGAAGTTGAAGCTGAGGTTGCCGCGAAATTGGTCCGTTCCCGCGCGGGTGAACACTTCAATGCGGCCGTGGCCCGGGCGGCTGTATTCGGCGCTGAAGGGATTCCGGTTGATCCGGATTTCCCGGATCTGATCCTTCGGAGGCAGTTGTCCGCCGGAGAAGCCATCGACGATGAAGTCGGTTCCGCCGGTGGCGTCGGCTCCCGGCCCGGCCATCTCCCGGAGCAGTTCGGCAAGCTCTTCTTCGTCGTCTGGCAGGTCGCGCAAGTCCTCTTCATCGAGGACGATGGCCGTCAGGTTTTGATCCGGCTCCAGGCTGATTATATAGGGGGCTTCCTCCACATCCAAGGCTTGCAGGAACGGAGCCACAAGGAGCGTGATGGCAAGGGGGTCCATATCGGACTGGACCTGAATGAGTTGAATGTAGGAAGCGAAATCCGCGGCACTCACCTCCAGCCGGTACTCGCCCGGCGGCAGGAGAAGTTCAAACTCTCCGCCGTCGTCGGTCCGGGTCTCCGCCACGACCTCGTCCCCTCTATAGCCCGTGACCGAGGCGTCTATAATGAAGGCCCCCGTGGAGTCGAGCACGCGACCCTTCAGCGTCTCGGTTTGTGCCCAGGACGGCGCTGCCAGCAACAGCGGCACGATCAGCAGAGAAAGCGTCCGCATTGAAAAAAACCCTCTCATAAGTATGACGTATCGCCGGCCGGATTCGTTACGAAGATATAGCCAATCCCTTGTTTCCGCCGGTGGTAGCACTTTTCCCGTCCCTCATGCCGCCACCGCTAATCCGGGCCTCGTGCCGGTATGTCGTGGATTGACACCCAGGCGGTGCGGGCAAAATTGGCACACCCCACCCCTATGTATAGCAAACCCCTAAAACTGGCGGAAGTTGCGTCAAAGAGGCTGGAGGGTTTTAAGCTTTAGGAGTCCTGAGTCTTAGAAAGACCTCGCCGACGCCAGTAGAAGTACAGGGGCAAACCCAGCAGGACGGTAGCGATACCCAGCAGTGACTCCGTTGGCCGGCCCCGGAATGTGAAGATCAAAATCCAGGCGGCGAATGCCAGGAAAAGGAGCGGGACAAAGGGATAAAGCGGCACGCGGAAGGGACGGACCAGTTGGGGACGGCGCACCCGCAGGACGATCACCGCGCCTACCGCCAAGGCGGAGAAAAACACCAGAGTAAATCCGGCGTAGACGATCAACTGCTCAAACGTGCCGGAGAGCACCAGCACGGAGGTCCACAGCGCCAGGCA
>JADFGZ010000240.1 GCA_022567475.1 Acidobacteriota bacterium
TTCGACCCCATTCCGCTCACTTCCTGCGGCACGGTCACGAACTCATAGCGCAACCCCAGGTTCAAGGTCAGATTGGGTCTGAGCCGGAAGTCATCCTGAGCGTAAAATCCCAACGTGGTGAACTCATACGACCTTTGCTGCAGGGAGCCCGGCGAGAGCACGCCGTATCTCAACACATCACCGGCCAAAAACTCCTCGAGGTCGGTATAGACGATATTCCCCCTGGACTGCAGGGCGAGCCGTGTGAACAACTGGTAACGGTTAACCAGGGTGCCGAACTTCAGCGCGTGCCGTCCCCGCGTGTAGAACAGATCGTCGCTCCAGGTGAAGATATTCTGCTTGTTGTGCGACGGGCTGGCATTATCTGCATTGAAGCTGGTTAGACCGCCTATGGAGATATTGGCCACTTCCTCGCCCGCCACGTGCGAGAACTCCGGCCCGATGACCCCGGAAAGTGAATCCGTCCTGAGGTTGGTGCGGCTGAAGGAGAACCGGAAGGTGTTCAGCACGGTCGGCGAGAAGATATGGGTCTCCGACAACGTGGCGAACTGCGACCGGCTCGTCCGGGGGTCTCTCCACTGCGGCCAGTTGCGGGTGTTGGTCTTCTCGGAGTCAGTCGTGGTCTTAGTTAGTTATTGCCTTGGCCACAAAAAACCACCCTGGGAAGGCTGCGCAGATTACTTGGACTGCTTTGCCGAATCCTTTCCAGCCCTCCCCACTTTTGGAATCGCCCGGCTCATCCCTGCGTTTCCCTAGTTGCGCAAAAATTCCAGCGTACGCGTCCACGCCAACTGGGACGCCTCCGGGTTGTGCCGGGGCCCGGTATCGTTGAAAAACGCGTGCTCCGTTTCCGGGTAAACGTAGTACTGATATTGCTTGCCCGCCTGCTTCATTTCTTTCTCGGTCCAGAGAGCGTTCCCCGTGATGCGGTTGTCCCACTGGGCATAGTGCGCCAGGACGGGAGCTTGAATTTTTTCAAAACCGGAATCCGGACTGGAGCCGTAGAAAACCACCGCCCGGTAAAGCTTCGGCTCCACGGTGGCCAGCATAAAGCTTCGCCACCCGCCCCAGCAAAATCCCACCGAGGCGATCTTTTGGGAGTCCACGGCCGAATCGTTCTCCAAGAATCGGAAGCCTGCACGCAGGTCATCCAGCACGCCGTAGACCGGCAGCAGGCCAATCGCTTCGATGGCGTCCCGTTGCTCCTGCATGCTCCCCGTGCCGCCCACCCGCGACAGCAGGTCGGGCGCCAGCGCCACAAAGCCTTCCGCTGCGAAACGGCGGGCCACGTCGCGGATGTGCTCGTTCAAGCCGCGGTTTTCATGGATCACCAGGATGGCAGGATGCCTGCCCGCACTCTTCGGTTGAACCAGGTAGCCTTCCATCTGAACCTGCCCGGAGGGAAACCGGACGGTCTCGGCAGAGACGTTTGTGGCTTCCGCCTCCGTTTGTGAGATGAGCGTGGCCGCCACTCCGCTCGATTCCAAAAATAGATGCGCCGCGGCGTAGCTGCCCGTGAGGGTGATGAGGGACCCCAGGAGTTCTCTGCGGGTGATGCTGCCGGTTCGGTACATCTCCACGCGTTTCTGAATTTCCGAATATTTTTCCATTTTCTTCATCACCGCACCTGACAATTTCCTCTGTGAGCCGCTCTGTCAAGGGCGAGCAAGCGCCTGTAACTGTGCTTTGGTTCGGAACTGCAAGCGCGTCATTTTGCTGGTCCTCCAGTAAGGTGTCCAGACTTCCACCGGGTCTTTGCGGTTATCGACGGAAATGTGGCGTGTCTCGGCGCCCAGGGAAGGCAATTGAAATTCGGTCCACTGCTCGGTCGCGGGATCGAACCGGGCGATCCGGTCGGCGTGCAGCAGGTTCATCCAGACCATGCCGTTGCGGTCCACCGAGGTGTCGTAAACCCCGGCAAATCCTGGATTGGGGTAGGGGTAGTAGGTGACCTGGTGCGTTTGGATGTCGATCTTCGCCAAGCGGTCTCCCCACCACAGCGCCACCCAGACGTTGCCCGTTTTGTCTCCCCCGAGGCGGCGCGGAGCCTGCTGCCAGGGCGGCGCGGAGTTCCAGTCCCCGCCGGTCAATTCATATACCGCGCGGTCCGCTGCGGAAACGGCGTCCTTGCCGTGCTCAAAGGGTTCAAACACCACCTCGGTCGTTTCGCCGGTGCGGAGGTTCCCTTTGCCTACCGTGTCGTAATTCATCTGCGCCCACCAGCCGTTGTTTTCCGCATCGACGGCCACCCCGTAGGTGCGTCCCTGGCGGCCGCGTTGGATGGATTTGAATTCGGTGAATTCATTGGTCTCCGGATTGAACGCCAGGGCCCCTGCGGATGAGGAGGTCCAGATAATGCCGTCGGTGCCCGTGTCGATGGTTCCTCCCACCCGCGCCATCCCCCGGGGCGGCTCGAAGTATTCGATTTTCTCCGTTCGCGTATTGATCTTTCCCAGGCCACCGTTGGCGTTGAACCAGGCGATTCCATCTCCATCGATAATGATGCCGTGGCTCCGCATGGCCACTCCGTGCCGGGCTTCCAGCTTGAAGTTTTTCACTTCCCCTGTTTTGGGGTCGAGCCGGGCGACCGTGCGGACCCGGTCGATTTGCGAGTCTGCGATCCATACGAATCCGTCGGGGTCGACCTCGGCATCGTGCGGCCCGCGCGCCTCATATGCCGACGGCGTACCCTCCATCCAGTCGCTTCCATCATGGGTCACATATTCGTCGGTGTTGGAGCTGGACGTGATGTCATATTCGGTGATCACCACCTGAGCGGCCTCGCCGCGCGGGCGGGGAAACGGTTTGAACTTCATCGGAGAAGGTCCCGGGCCTCGCATCTCGGCGAGATAGGCGGCCAACTCGTCCTTGAAGGCGCGGAGAAAAGGGAACGGCGCGCCGTCGGGACGAGGCGGGTTCCCGTAGATGCCGACTTTCTCCATCAAGGTGATGATGCTGCGCCAGCCGGCCTCATCAAAGCGGTTTTGCAGCACGAGGCTAGGCGTGTGGCATCCGGAGCAATTGTTGCGGAAGATCGCCTTCATGCGGCGGTGCTGGGGAGTGTCTTCGGGCAGAGCCGCCATCCACTCGGTGCCGGAGAGCTGCATGCTGAAATCGGCGAGCGGCTTCATCTCGAAATCCTGCTGCGCTCGGGCTGCGGCGTCCAGGGTCTGCTCCGCGCGGGCGGTTTCAAATCCCACGGCCTGCGCCCAAATCCGGTAATTGCCTTCCGCCAGCGGCGGGAAAAAGTATTTTCCCGCTTCGTCTGTGAACACGGTCGTCGTATAGGTTTTATCGCTGGACCGGGCCGAGACGGTAACTCCGTCGAGCGCGTTGCCGTCCGAGGATTCCACCGTGCCCATCAGGCCGGCGTCTGCGGAGTAGCCGGTTTGCGCGGCAAACAGTCCCAGGGCGAGAGCCAGCGCGGGGACAAAAAACAAAACCTTAATTTCTGACGCGAGGATTTTTGACACGGGGCGTCCTCCGTTTCTTTTGTTGTGTTCGCTTATAGAATCTTCAAATATTCCATCAAGGCGTCGATTTGCTTCGATTGCAAGCCATACTGGAAGCCCGGCATGCGGGACGTTCCTTTAAGAATAATATTGCGGGCGCGGCTTTCTTTTTCCGCTCCCCGTACGAAACCGCTCAGCAGCGGACCATAGGGCTTCGGGTCAGGGTCCTGGGGTACGTTCAAGGGCGGCAGATGGCAGATCGAACATCGCTGCAAAAAAAGTTTTTTGCCCGCTAGCTGCGCTGGTGAAAGGGAGGCGCGCGAAGAGGATTGCTGGGCCGAAGCGGGATGTAAACCGGCCAGCGCGACGGTTAGCATCAGGCCAATTCCCAAAGAGCTTGCGGCAATGGCGATTCGCTTCATGAGCTTTCTCCCTCCCCTCGGGACGCCGACAATGGTTGCCCCTTCTGGTGTTGAACCGGGCTATGGAGCCGCCTCACGGCATTCTATAGTTTTTGGAGAAGATTTCAATGGAGAAAATCGGGGAACAAGGCGAGGTGTCACTGCTCTCAGCGCGCCTTCCACAGCTATGCTGGTTGGCAGGTCACAGGCATCGGGTGTTTTCAAACCCGTGGAGGCGAAATTTCCAGCTAACGTGTGGCTCGCGGGAACCGGCTGCGCAACCAAGTTCTCTCGAGGGCGTTTACAATCGCGCGCAGCGCCGGCGGCGGGTCGAACTCTGCGCCGCGCAAGACCTCCGGGAAGATCAACCCATAGCCCCGTCCTTCGCAACGGCGCACAGTTCCTTCCAGTTGCTCAACGTGGTTATTCATCCGCAACTCCACCTGCAGCCGGTCATCGATTTGGAAACCGGGAACGTCGTCCGCAGGGAACTCAATCAGGATTCCGGTCATCGAGATGTCTATGGGCTGCGGAGTCCAGGTTTTGCCGTTCTCATCCACGACGCGCACGCGTAATTCAGTGTCACTGCCCAAAGACACGCGGAACGCAATGCGCGATTCCGCCGCAATGATGTCTGAGGGGATTCTGAGAAGCAGTTGGCCTGTCTGCAATTCTTCCTCTTGTTTGTCTTGTTTGAAGTGGATCACTGAACTGAGGAAGATGCAGTGACGGCTCCCGCTGTTGAAGGAAACCACACACAACGACAGCGGGCGGAAGTAGGCTGTTTCTGGAGGGTCCAGCAATTCGAGCAGGATGCTCTCCGCAGAGAGGCTGGAAAATCGCGCCTGACAAATCAGCCCTAAATCACTCGTAATGACCCGGGCAGTATTCAGGCGAGCGCATTGTTTACTCAAAATGCTGACTATCTGATTCGCCTCCATGCTGACCTCTTCACTGGCTGGAGTTGCAGCGGAAAATTTCCGGTTTTAGCTTTCGTCCGGCCCTCGATTCTATGCCAGCCGACCTGCCGACTCAAGCTCACCTCGCCCTGGCCATCGGGCGTATGCTGATAAGGTTTATTCTGCCAAGCTCGCGGAGCCTTGATTTTCACTTTCAAAATCGCTTTCTTAAGGTATAGTAGCCTGCGCACGCCAGCATTTCCGGTAATTCTGTGCGAGACATCTCTAATAGCCGCTAGCCGTGGGCCGCAACCTGTTTCCATAGGCGCAACCGAACTTTTATGGGCGGAGGCAGGCGGGTGACAAGCAAAGCCGGTTGTACCGGAACTGGCTCCGCGCCGTTGGAGCGGCCGGGTTTGATCTTGGAGTGAAAAGCCAACGGCAGGGCAGCGAGACCTGAAAAGGCGAGAAATTGAAAGAGTAGCTCAGCCAGACAGTTTTTATATCGCAGCAAGAGATCAGGGAGGGAGTCCATGAATCGCTGGTATTGCGTTCTCGGCGGGGTATTGATGAATCTTTCACTCGGCGCGCTTTACGGCTGGAGCTTGTTTGTCCCGGCGTTGCAGCAGGACCTCAATCTGAGCAGGGAGCAGGCATCCAATATTTTTTCCATCGCCGTCGTTGTCTTTGCCCTCTGCTTTCTGATCGGCGGGCGGGTGCAGGACAAAAAAGGGCCTTACATTGTTTCCCTGATTGGCAGCGTCCTGTTCGGAGCGGGTTTCTTGCTGACCAGCCGGGCGACCGATCTCATGGGAATGTACCTTGCCTTCGGGCTCGTTGTCGGCATGGGCGCCGGGTTTGGCTATGTGACGCCGATCGGCGTGATTGCCAAATGGTTCCCGGACCGTCGCGGCTTGGTGCTGGGGATCAGCATTGGAGCCTTCGGCGCGGGTTCCGCCATTCTGGGTCCGATTATTCCGGGGCTGATTGCCGAGCATGGCTGGCGGCCGGTGATGCTGGGGCTGGGCATCTTCTTCTTTGCGGCGACGATGATTGCGGCGCAGCTATTGAAAAATCCTCCTCCCGGATGGTCTCCCCCGGGATGGAACCCGGCGCCGGGCTCGGCCAGCAGCGCGACGGGCGCGAACTTTTCGCCCAAAGAGATGCTCGCGACCTCGCAGTTTTGGCGGCTGCTGGTGGCCTACGCGCTCGGAACCAGCGCCGGGCTGATGGTGATCAGCCAGTTGCTTCCCTACGCGCGGGAGGCTATTCCCGGAGTGGGCGTGGCGATTGCGGGCACCGCAGTGACCATCGGCGCGTTCGGAAATGCCTCAGGACGCATTTTTTCCGGCTGGCTTTCCGATTCGATAGGCCGCATCAAAACCCTTTCCTTGATGGTGCTCATCTCGGCGGTTGCGCTTCCCTTGCTGGGCCGCATTGATTCGCTCCTGCTGCTGTGGCCGATTCTTTTTATTGTCTATTACTGCTACGGCACGCAGCTTTCCGTCTATGCTTCCACGACGGCGGATTTTTTCGGCGCCAAGAACGTGGGCACCAACTACGGGCTGGTTTTTCTGGCCTGGGGAGCGGCGGGAGTTCTCGGCCCCAAACTCGGAGGGCGGATCTACGATCAACTCCAGAGTTACACGCGCGCCTTTGATATCGCCGCCGTGCTGCTGGTGGTCTCCTTCATGATTATTGTCACGCTCAAACCGCCCCGAAAAGACGGCGGCGCCTCCTAGAGAAGCTTGCAGAATGCCGCGAATGAAACGGAGCGATCATCCGCCGTATTCCTTAGACTTGCTGCCCATGACCGGGGAGTGTTCTGTTTGACGAGAGCCCTTCATGAAGCTATTTGCCAAGTTCGCCTCTGGCCCGCTTGCCTTTTTGCTGCTCTACATGCTGCCGCTGGAAGGGCTGGAGCCGAAGGCTCAGCTTGTGATGGCGGTCTTCGGCTGGGTGATCCTGTGGTGGATGACGCAGCCAGTCCCCTGGGCGGTCACCTCTTTTCTTCCCCTGATTTTGTTTCCCTTTCTCCGTGTCATGAACAGC
>JADFGZ010000023.1 GCA_022567475.1 Acidobacteriota bacterium
GAAGGTCCGGCCTGCGCCGCAAAGATCAACCCGGCCGGCTGCACCAGCACGCCCGGATTGTTCCCCGCAGGCAGGACGTTCAGGACCACGCTGACAAACTGCGGCGAGTTGCTCGCCCCCGTCGCGCTGACCTGGATCAGCCCGCTGTAGTTCCCGGCAGGCAGACCGGCGGCGGTAGCACTCACCTTCACCGGCGATGCCTCCAGCGAGGCTGCGTCGCTGCTGCCGCCCGATGGCGACACCGTCAGCCAATTGCCGCCTGATGTCGTCGTGACCTCCGCCGTCCAGGACATCACGCCCTGCCCGGTGTTGAGAATTTCAATGGTTTGCGAGGGCGCCACGCCGCCGCCTTCCACGCCGGTGAACAAGAGGCCGCTTTTACTCACCAGCAGGGTCTGGGTCACTTCAGAAAGCAGCAGCGCCACCGCAACCGTCTGTTGTTGGTTTGCGGAGGGACTCTCCACCCGAACCGAACCGGAATAAACCCCGGGTGACAAGCCCGCCAGTTTGGCGCTTACCTGGACGACCGCAGGCGAGCCCGCCGCCACCGAGCCAGAAACCAATGAAACGCTGAGCCAGTCTCCGCCGGAGAGAGTGCTGGCCTGTGCTGTCCAGTCGAGCGTGCCGCCTCCCGCGTTGCTGATGCGCAGCGTCTGCTCCGGGGGATCACCCGCCCCAGCCGCAGCCTCAAAGGTAAGCGAGGAGGGTTCGACGGCGATTTGGGCGGGCAAAGCCGGTTCGACGGTCAACTCCACCGACACCGTTTGCGTGGGAGGGGTCCCCAGGGGAGCTTGTAAAGTCACCGTCCCCGTGTAGGTCCCAGGAGCCAAGCCGGCCACATCCACGCTGACTTCAAGTAAGCCCGGAGCGGAGCCGGCGGCAGGCAAAACAATCAGCCAAGGACCGCCGCTTCCCGTCGAGGCCTGCGCGGTCCATGCAAGACCGGTGACGCTGCTGGAGACGGCGATTTGTTGCGACGGCGCCTCTGCGGACTCAGCCGGCGCGGAGAAATTCAAGCTCGCCGGTGCGGCGGAGAAGGAAGGCGAACCCGCCAGCACAAGACGGATTCGGTCGTTAAAGCTGTCCGCAATGTAGAGGTTTCCGGCTGCATCGACCGCCACATCTTCGGGCCCATTCAACGAGGCGCTTGTGGCCGGCCCCCCATCGCCGCCAAAACAGCAGCCGCTGCCAGCCACCGTGGTAATCGTCCCATTGGTAACCTTGCGGATGAGGCCGTCGTGGGCGATATAGAGGTTGCCGGCAGCATCCACGGCCACACCGGTAGGCTGGCCCAACCATGCACTGGTAGCCGGACCGCCGTCACTTAAATCACAGCAAGGCGCGTCACTGCCGGCTACGGTGCTAATCGTTCCTCCGGGAGTGACCTTGCGGATGCGGCCGTTATTCGTATCGGCGATGTACAAGTTGTTGTCTGCATCGACGGCCACGCCGCCTGCTCCCGTAGCAAAACGGAGCGAGGCGCTGGTGGCCGGACCGTCATCGCCCAGATCATCGGTTGGATCTCCCCCTTCACCGTCTATTGAGCCTGTGTGGACGCCGTTGCCGGCCACCGTGGTGATGATCCCGCCAGAGCTGACCTTGCGGACGCGGTTGTTATCAGTGTCGGCGATATAGAGGTCGCCCGCCGCATTTACAGCAACGTCGGCAGGGCGAGCCAATTCAGCGTCGGTGGCTTGGCCGCCGTCGCCCGAAAAGCCAAAACCACCGTTGCCGGCAACGGTGGTGATGATCCCGTTGGCGCTGACTTTGCGGACGCGTTCGTTGATCAAGTCAGCGATGAAAAGGTTCCCGGCCGCATCGACGGCTACGCCGGAAGGAAGATTCAGCGAGGCGCTGGTGGCCGAGCCGCCATCGCCGGAAAACGCGCCCGGCGGCCCGCTGCCCGCCACAGTCGTGATGGTCCCACCGGGGGTGACTTTGCGGACGCGATGGTTACCCAGATCGGCGATGTAGAGGTTGCCCAGCGCGTCAAGCGCCGCGCTGGTGGGGAAGTTCAGCGAGGCGCTGGTAGCCGGGCCGCCGTCTCCGGAAAATTTGAACAGGTTATTACCGGCCAGCGTTGTGATCGTCCCGGTCGAGCTGACCTTGCGAACGCGCTGGTTAACGGTGTCGGCGATATAGAGGCTGCCACCCGCATCCACCGCCACACCGGAGGGAAGGTTGAGCCTGGCGCTGGTGGCCGGGCCGCCATCGCCGGAAAGGGCGCCGGCCAACCGGCCCGTGCCGCCGCTCCCGGCCACGGTGGTGATGGTCCCGTCCAGAGCAACTCTGCGGATGCGGTTATTCCCCGTGTCGGCAATGTATAAGTTGCCGGACCCATCTACGGCTACACCGAAAGCCTGATTGAGCGTGGCGCTGGTGGCCGGACCCTCATCGCCGGAAAAGTCCTCGATTCCGGTGCCGGCCACGGTGTCGATGATCCCGCCGGAGCTTATCCTGCGAACGCGGTTGCTGCCGTCGGCGATATACAGGTTGCCCGTCCCGTCCACCGCCACACCGGTAGGAACATCCAGCAAGGCGCTGGTGGCCGGACCGCCGGCTCCCGGATCCGCGCTGCCGCTGCCGGCCACGGTGGTGATGGTCCCGCCGGGAGTGACCTTGCGAATTCGGTTGCTGTAGGTGTCGGCGATGTAAAGGTTCCCGTCTGCATCCACCGCCACACCGCGCGGGAAATTCAGCGAGGCGCTGGTCGCCTGACCGCCGTCGCCTGTAAAGCCGAAATCTCCGTTGCCGGCCACTGTAGTGATGGTCCCGCCGGAAGTGACCTTGCGTATGCGCTGGTTGTCCTTATCAACGATGTAGAGATTGCCCGCCGTGTCCACCGCCACGGAGCTTGGCTGATTCAGCGAAGCGCTGGTGGCCGGACCGCCGTCCCCGGAAAAGCCTCTGATTCCGTTTCCCGCCACTACGGTGAGAACGCCACCGGGGGAAATCTTCACCACCAGGTTGTTGCCGAGATCAACCGCGAGCACATTGCCGTCCGAGTCCACCGCCACTCCCATAATCTCTCCCAGGGGGGCCGTGATCGCCAGCCCCCCATCGCCCGGAAAGGTCCAAGTGGCGCCTGCCGCGGTAGTGATGATGTCCTGCGCGCGGGACAGCAGTGGAACCGTCAAACAAATGAGCGCTGTCAGCCCGCAGATGCTCAGTCGAAGCATCGAAAATCCCTGTTGGAAACGGAAGGAAATTTTGTTTGTATAGATCGTTGGTCTCGTCAATTCCTGCCGACCTGGAAGCCTCAAGAGGGAATCGGAGAACGGGAGGCTTCATTGATGAAGCAAGAGGGTCTCAGCAGGCGTTTGACATGGAAAACTCCAGCCAGCGTGTGAAAGGAACGCATCACACGCGCACGCAGGGGTAGCATATCCAGGCCAGTAGGGAAATGCAAACTGAATGGGCCTTTGGGAGAGCCGTTCGCGCTTGTCAATTTGCGCGGCGTAACCCTCTATGGCTTCCGGTTGAGCTTCAGGGCCACGGAGTTGATGCAATAGCGAAGCCCTGTAGGCGGCGGGCCGTCTTCGAATACGTGCCCCAGGTGGGCGTCGCAGGCGCTGCACAACACCTCGGTTCGCTCGCCGCCCAGACTCCGGTCGGACTCGGTTATGACGTTCTCCGCTCCGGCGGGTTCCCAGAAACTGGGCCAGCCGGTTCCGGAATCGAATTTCTTTTCCGAGCGGAACAGCTCGTTGCCGCAGCAGACACAGAGGTAGGTTCCGTTCTCTTTGCAGGCGTTGTACTCGCCGGTGAAGGGGTGTTCCGTTCCCTTTTTCCTGCATACATGGAACTGCTCGGGCGTAAGCTGGTTTTTCCACTCCTGCTCGGACTTGGCAATCTTATTTTTCATTTTTTGGAGATCTCCTCGCAGCAGCCCCGCAGGCCTACTGAAATCCCGGGTTCTATAAAACCACGATGGGGTCCTGTGTGCGGATCACACCGGACTGGACGACGCGGACGCAGATTCCGCCATTGCGGACAAGCACGCGAGTCATGCCCGGCTCGGTGATCGATTCGATATACTTGCAAGGCGGGCGAGGCCGGTCGAACTCGAAGATGGCTTCCCCGATCCGGAACCGTTTGCCCGCCAACTCCTCCAGCCGGACGTTGCGCGTGACCAGATTGCGCCGGTGCTCGCCGTTCTCGATCCGAATTCCGGTTTGCAAGCGGATTTGCTCCAGGTCTTCCGATTCGATCAGCGTGACTTGACACTCATCCACTCCGGTCCAGTAGCCGGTCCGGCTGCTGTAGCGGTCGCCGCGCAACCCGCAACCGGCCTGCGCCTCCACCTCTTCCACCGCTTCCATGTCCGCGCCGCCCGCGGAAGCGATGAAAATTTTTTCGACCATCCCATCCATTTTGTTCGTCTCCGGATTCAATTCCCGCTGCTCTGCCATGACAAGACCAATCGTTGAAAAAGAACGGCTAAACTGGATGCCCCCGAGGGAAATCGCCAGAGCTCAAAATAATCAGCCGCATTTTCCCCTCCGCAGGGCCCTCCCCGAGCCGGGTGGCCTCCTCTCTGTATACACCGTCTCTCTCTCTGCGTGCGGCCTACTTGAAAGCGGCCACCAGACTCATGGCCATCTTCTTCGCATCGCCAAAGAGCATCAGGGTGTTGTCGGCAGCAAAGAGGGGATTGGCAATTCCAGCGAATCCTGGACTAAGGCTCCGCTTGATGACCACAACGGAACGCGCCTGGTCCACGTTCAGGATCGGCATGCCCGCAATTGGAATCGAGGGGTCTGATTCGCGGGCCAGGGGATTGACCACGTCATTAGCTCCAACGACCAGCACTACATCCGTTTGCCGGAAGGTGGGGTTGATTTCGTCCATCTCCTTCAGCTTCTCGTAAGGGATGTTCGCCTCCGCCAGCAGGACGTTCATGTGTCCCGGCATTCGTCCGGCCACGGGATGAATGGCAAACTCTACCTCCACCCCTTTGGATTCGAGCAGGTTCATCAAGTCCTGGATCGCGTACTGAGCCTGGGCGACCGCCATCCCGTATCCGGGGGCGATCACCACCCGCTGGGCACCCTCCATGAGCATCGCCACCTCCTCTGGCGAGGCCGCCTTCACTCGACCGGCGTAGATATCTTCGCTCTCCGCTTCCGTGGCGACGACCGCGCCCACGCCGGCGAACATGACGTTGGGGAGGGAGCGGTTCATGGCCCGGCACATCAGGGCGGTGAGCATGAAGCCCGCGGCGCCTACCAGCGAGCCAGCAATAATCAGCACACTGTTGTTGAGGACCCAGCCGTGGCCGGCAGCCGCCAGTCCGGAGTAAGCGTTGAGCAGGGAAACGACCACCGGCATGTCGGCCCCGCCGATGGGGATCACCACCAGGATTCCAAGCAGAGCGGCAACCCCTACCAAGATCCAGAACGGCGTGGAAGAGGTAGGCTCTGCCACCAACCAAACACTCAGGCCCAGGCAGACCAACAGCAGCACCAGGTTGATTGCGTGGCGGCCCCACAGGAGGACGGGTCGCTCCTTGATGAGACCCTGCAGTTTGCCAAAGGCGATTCCGCTCCCCGTCAGGGAGACTCCGCCGATGATCCCAGAGAGCGCCGCGGCCACGGTGAACTGAACCGAGACCTCTTCCACAAATCCTCCCTTGAGAGCCTCCTCCAGAGCGGCTCCCACCGCCAGGGCCGAGGCGCCCCCTCCGAAGCCGTTCAGGACAGCGACCATTTGAGGCATAGCGGTCATGGGTGTTCGGTAGGCCATCACCACCCCTATCAGGCCTCCCACCACCAGTCCTGCCACGATGGTCTCAAAGCTGACAATGCGCCTGTCCAAAAGCGTAACCACGATGGCCAGGAGCATGCCCGCAGACCCCAGGAGATTGCCCCGCACCGCCGTACGGGGATGGGACAGTCCCTTCAGGCCAAGGATGAAGAGGACGGCAGCGGCAAGGTAGAAAAGGTCAATGAACGCTTTTGACATCCTTTGCCTTTCCTCGGAACATTCCGAGCATACGGTGCGTTACCAGGAAGCCTCCCACCACGTTGGCCGTTGCCATTGTCACCGCGGCGAACCCGAGAATGGTAGTGAAGGTGGTTAGCTGCTGGCCCGAGGTCACCAACGTCCCCACCAGCGTGATGCCGGAAATAGCGTTCGCTCCAGACATGAGGGGGGTGTGCAATAGAGGCGGAACTTTGGTGATCACCTCGAAGCCCACAAAGAGAGCTAACACGAATATACTCAATGCCAAAACGAATGACTCCATCAGGAACTACTCCTTTCCTCGGTTGTCGGTACGGAAGCGGGCAGGCCTAGAAGTTCACGCACCTGGGGGTGGACCACCTGCCCTTGATGCGTGAGGAGGGTATCCCGAAGGATCGGGTCCTCCAAGTTGAGGCGGAGCGCGCCATCCTTCACCAGGTTCTGGAGAAAGGCGGTGAGGTTTCGGGCGTACATCTGGCTGGCGTGGTAGGGGACGGTGGAGGCAAGGTTGAGGGGCCCCAGGATGGTGACGCCGTCGGCTTCCACCGTTTCCCCTGGCCGGGTGAGTTCGCAGTTCCCGCCTCCTTCGGCCGCCAAGTCTAAAATAACGGATCCCGGGCGCATCCTCTGAACCATCTCTGCGGTGATGAGGACCGGGGATTTTCTGCCGGGAATCGCCGCTGTGGTGATGACCACATCGCTTTCGGCCACCACTTGTCCCATCATCTCCCTCTGGCGGCGGTAGAACTCATCGCCCATGGCCTGTGCGTACCCTCCCGACGCCTCAGTTCCCTCCGTCTCCAACTTTAGTTCCAGGAACTTGGCGCCTAGACTTTGCACCTGCTCCTTGACTGCTGGCCGGACATCGTAGGAGTGCACCACTGCGCCCAGGCGGCGCGAGGTGGCGATGGCCTGAAGCCCGGCCACGCCTGCCCCCACCACAAAGAACCGGGCCGGGGTGATCGTGCCAGCGGCGGTCATCATCATGGGGCACATCTTCTGAAGCGACGCAGCGGCAAGGAGAACCGCTTTGTAGCCAGCTACCGTGGCCATTGAGGTCAAAGCATCCATTGACTGCGCCCGGCTGATGCGCGGCAGCAGTTCCAGAGCGAAGGCGGTGACTCCCCTTCCGGCAAGCGCCCGCGCGGCGTCGGGAACTCCCAAAGGATTCAGCAGTCCCAGCACCACCTGACCCGAGCGGAGCAACTCCAGATCGGCGTGGCCCGCCTCAGAGTTGGCAACCAGACCGCGTACTTGGAGGAGCACATCGGCCGAGGAGAAGAGTTGGATTCGATCCTGTGCCAGACGGGCTCCCTGCTCCTCGTATGCGGCGTCGGGGAAACCGGCGTTCTTACCCGCTCCCCGTTCCACAAGGACTTCCAGCCCGACCTTGGCCAGGGTTGGGACGGCCGCAGGCACCAGGGAAACTCGCCGTTCATGTGGATGGGACTCCACAGGTACACCGACGATCATCTACACCTCCAAAGTGAAACAATTTTTGTTAGGCTTCCCGCTACCGCTGCTATTGTAGCGCAATCTTCCGCTAGCTTTTCCCCCTCCGCACAACAATCTCGAAAATGCCGGGCGGCCAGTATAATTCCGGCATGCTCCCAAGCGCCGATACGGGAGAGTTCGACTCCGGCCAGGGGCGGCGCACTCGTTGGCCGGTTGCCCCCTGCCAGCTTTTTGGTTTTTCTGCCTTGACGAACAGCCGCAGGCCTGAAAAAATAAGACAACTTTCGGGGAGAGGAAATTCTTGACTGATGGTAGAAAGCGTCCGTCTCATTCTAAAAACTAAAGGGAGCCAGATCTGGTCGCTGGCTCCCAGCGCAACCGTCTACGAGGCCATCTCCAGGATGTCTGAGAAGAACGTTGGCGCGCTTCTGGTGGTCTCCGAAGGCAAACTGGTCGGCATCATCTCCGAGCGGGATTACGCCCGCAAGGTCATTTTGCAAGGAAAATCTTCCAAAGAGATCCTGGTCGGGGAAGTCATGACGAGCCCGGTGATCACTGTGACTCCCGACCATACTGTGGATGAGTGCATGCGCATCATGACCAGCCATCACATCCGTCATCTTCCGGTGCTCGAGGGAGAAAAACTCGCAGGTGCGATTTCCATTGGCGACCTGGTGAAAGCGGTCATCTCCACACAGGCAGAGACCATCCAGCATTTGGGCAACTACATTACTGGAAAATACCCACTCTGAGAATGAAGGAAAATTCCTTAACCTACCAGGCTGCGGGCGTCGATACCGAACAGGAGGGTCACGTCCTGTCCCTGCTCGGCCGGTGGGTTGAACAGACCTTCCGCCTGCGGCAGGGTCACGGGGCCGTGAAGCTTCCCTTGGGCTATTTCGCCAACGTCATCGACCTCGGCAATGGAACCGGCTTGGCGCTCTCCACCGATGGAGTCGGAACAAAGATTCTCATTGCCCAGATGCTTCACAAGTACGACACCATCGGAATCGATTGCGTCGCGATGAATGTAAACGACGTCCTCTGCGTGGGGGCCGAACCCCTGTCGGTGCTGGATTACATAGCGGTCGAGGCCTTGCATGCGGACCTGCTCGAACCGATCGCACGCGGCCTGCACCGGGGCGCGGAGCTGGCGAACGTAACCATCCCCGGAGGAGAACTCGCTCAGGTGCGGGATATGATTCACGGTGTCCGTCCGGGCTACGGCTTTGACATGGTTGCCACCTGTGTGGGTCAGGTTCCCCTGGATAAAATTCTGACGGGTCAGGATATCCAGGACGGCGACGTGATCGCCGGGTTGCGGTCGAGCGGCATCCACAGCAACGGCCTGACCCTGGCTCGCCGGATTTTCTTTGACCACCTCGGGTGGGCGCCGGACCGCCACGTGGAAGAGTTGGGACGGACCATCGGGGAGGAGCTGCTGGAACCGACGCGAATCTACGTAAAGGAAGTCCTGGCGATGCTCCGCGCGGGGCTGCGGGTCAAGGCGCTGGCGCACATTACCGGAGGCGGGTTTTTGAATCTGAACCGGGCGGCCGCCGATGCCGGATACGTTCTGGACCAACTGCCGGAGCCGCATCCCATCTTTCAGCTCATCCAGCGTCACGGAAAGGTCAGCGACGCCGAGATGTTTGCCGCCTACAACATGGGAATCGGGTTCTGCATTGTCGTAGCCCCGGAGGACTTCGGCGCTGTGCAGCAAATCGCGCAGGACCACGGCGTGGAATGCCTCCGAATCGGCTTCACCGTGAAGGACCCCCAAAAGAAAGTAACCATCCCGGCGCATCGGCTGACCGGAGAAGCAGGCAAGTTTACCGCCGGTTGAAGCAATGAGGGACTGTGGAACCCATGCGCATTGGCGTGGATACCGGCGGGACGTTTACTGACTGCGTAATCCTCAAAGATTCCCGTATTGAAATTCTGAAGGTTTTCTCAACGCCCGAGGATGCCACCGAAGGCATTCTGGAGGGAGTCCGCCGGCTAGTGGGGCACGGCCAGCGGCGCCGTCCGACGCTCATTCACGGCACGACGGTCGGCACCAACAGCGTGCTGGAGCGGCGGGGGGCTCTGGTGGCTCTCGTGACAACCGCAGGCTTCGAGGACTTGATCGAAATCGGCCGTCAGAACCGCCCGCGCCTCTATGACCTGAACGTCCGGCGCGATCCCGCCCTGGTTCCCCGGGCGCTCCGCTGGGGCGCGAAGGAACGAACAGCCGCCGACGGGAAGATTCTCACACGGCCCGACGCGGCGGAACTGGCTCGCCTGCGCCGGGCGGTAAAACGCTCCCGCGCGGAATCGGTCGCTATTTGCTTCCTGTTCTCGTTTGCAAACTCCGCCAACGAGCGCGCCGTCGCCAGGGCTCTTCGCGACCTCGGCCTGCCCCTTTCGGTCTCTCATGTAATTCTTCCTGAGTTCCGCGAATACGAACGGCTTTCGACCGTCGTGATCAACGCCTTTCTGGCTCCCCGGCTCGGCCAGTATCTGGACCGTCTGGACCGGGAGGCAAAGAGATGGTTCGGGATAGGACGGCCGCCCGCAGGCGGGAAGCAGCAGAACGCGAGGCTACAAAACACGAAGCTACAAAAAAAGAAACGCAGCGCGCCCATTTTCATCATGCAGTCAAGCGGCGGCATTACGACCGCTGCACGCGCGGCCCGCGAACCCGTGCGCACGATTCTTTCCGGACCGGCAGGAGGCGTGGTCGCCACGCGCTGGCTGGCGGACAGGCTGGGAATCCGGCGCGTCATCAGTTTTGACATGGGAGGAACCTCGACCGATGTCTGCCTGCTCGACGGCCCGGCCCGCACCACCCACGAGACAACGCTGGGGGGCTTGCCCGTCGCCGTGCCTGTCCTGGACGTGCACTCGGTCGGCGCAGGCGGCGGCTCGCTGGCGCGGCTGGATGCGGGCGGCGCGTTGCGCGTGGGCCCGGAAAGCTCCGGCGCCGTGCCGGGACCGATCTGCTACGGACGGGGCGGCACGCAGCCCGCCGTGACCGACGCCCACCTGCTGCTGGGGCGGCTGGACCCGGAGTATTTTCTCGGCGGAGAGTTTCCGCTCGACGCGCAGGCAACCCAAAAAGGCTTTGAGAAATTCCTGCGCGACCGGGACGGTGCCGGAAAAGTCCGGCGAGCCAGCCGGATGACCCCGCTGGAGCTTGCCCAAGGAATCGTGGACGTTTCCAACGCCACCATGGAAAAAGCGTTGCGGGTAATCTCCATCGAGCGCGGGCATGACCCGCGGGAGTTCTCGCTGGTTTGCTACGGCGGCGCAGGGGGATTGCACGCGGCAGAGCTGGCCCGGTCGCTGGGCCTCGAACGGGTGCTGGTTCCGCAGAATCCCGGCACGTTTTCCGCCATGGGCATTCTGCTCTCCGATATCGTCAAGGACCTCTCGCAGTCGGTGCTGCTGCCCGTTGCTTTCGCTGGAAAGCAAACTCGATCCAGCCGGTCGCAGAAATTATTCGAGAAGCTGGAGCGCCGCTTCGCGCGGCTGGAGCAGGCGGCCCGCGCGGAACTTCGCCGGGACCAAATGCCGGGCGGGCCGGTAAAAGTCGAGCGGCGGCTCGACATTCGCTACGCCGGGCAGAGCTACGAGCTTTCCGTTCCTTTCACGCGGCGCTTTGGCGAGCTTTTCCACCGGGAGCACGAAAAGGCTTACGGATACCGCGACACGGCGCGGCCGCTCGAGATCGTAAATCTCCGAATCCGCCTGGTGATCCCTACCCCCAAACCCCGGCTGCAACAGGGGCGGGTTGCCGGGAATGCCGGAGGCGGTTTGCTTGTGAAGAAAAAGGCCGCATGGTTTGGCGGGCGCCGGCATCGGACGCCTTTCTACAACCGCGACGCTCTCCGTCCGGGAGCGCGGTTCCGCGGGCCTGCGGTGGTGGTGGAGTACAGCTCTACGATTGTCGTCCCGCCCGGCTTTGTTTGCCGCGTGGACGAATATCACAATCTGGTGTTAACGCAACATGCACGTTGACGCAACAGAACTGGAAATTTTCAAGAACCTTTTCCACTCGGTGGCCGAAGAGATGGGGGCCGCCCTGCGGCGCTCCGCCTTTTCTCCCAACATTAAAGAACGCCGCGATTATTCCTGCGCCGTATTTGACGGCAGCAGACGGGTGGCGGCCATGGGCGACCACATGCCGGTCCACCTGGGATCGATGCCAAGCTCGGTGGCCGCTGCGGTGGAGGCTTTGGACCCGGGACCCGGCGACATCGCCATGCTGAACGATCCCTACGCGGGCGGGACACACTTGCCCGACATCACGCTGGTGATGCCGGTCATGGCCCCTGGATCGCGGCAGCCGGTTTTTTATGTCGCCAACCGCGCTCACCACTCTGACGTGGGCGGCGCGCAGCCCGCCTCCATGGGGCTGAGCGAAGAGATCTATCAAGAGGGCTTGCGCATTCCCCCGGTCCTGCTGGCACGCTCCGGCAGGATCGAGCGGGACGTGATGGCGATGCTTTTGGCGAACGTCCGCACGCCACGGGAGCGGGAAGGCGATTTGACCGCCCAGATAGCGGCCTGCCGGCTCGGGGAGCGCCGCTTGACGGAATTGAGAGAAAAATACGGCAACCGGAAAACGTTTTTTTACCTGGATGCCCTCCAGCGATATTCCGCTCACCTGATGTCGGAAGCCCTGGGGCGAATCCCCGACGGGCTCTATCGCGCCGAGGATTGCCTCGACGACGATGGCTACAGCGACCGCCCCATTCCTCTGCGCGTGGCGATACGGATTCGCGGACGACGGGCTCGGGTGGACTTCGCCGGTTCCGCCCCGGCATGCCGAGGCGGGGTGAACGCCGTGCTGGCCATCACCCTGTCGGCTGTGTTTTACGTCTTCCGCTGCTTGCTGGAGGAAGACGTTCCCGCCTGCGCCGGACTGATGGCGCCCATCGAAGTGCGCGCTCCCGCAGGAAGCGTTGTGAACGCGCAGCCGCCCTCCGCCGTGGCCGCCGGGAACGTCGAGACTTCCCAGCGCATCGTGGACGTGCTGCTTCGCGCGCTGGCCCAGGCGCTGCCCGGCCGCATTCCCGCGGCCAGCTCCGGCACGATGAACAACCTTTCCTTCGGCGGAATCGATCCGCGCACCCGGCAACCCTTTGCCTACTATGAAACGATTGCCGGCGGGATGGGAGCGCGCCCCACGGCTGACGGGCTGAGCGGGATTCACACTCACATGACGAATTCGCTCAACACCCCCGTCGAAGCGTTCGAATCGGCCTATCCCGTGCGCGTGCGGCGGTACTCGCTCCGCAGCGGGTCAGGCGGCGCGGGCCGGTTTCGCGGCGGCGACGGCCTCATCCGGGAAATCGAATTCCTCACCGAGGTGCGCGGGACAATACTCTCGGACCGGCGGCGGTTTCCGCCCTACGGCTTGGCGGGAGGCAGGCCGGGCCAGGTTGGAAAAAATCAGTTGATCTTGCCGGGAAGCGATTCTACCCTCCCCTCGAAGGCTGGGTTCACTGCGCCGGAGGGAAGCATTCTGAAAATTGAGACTCCCGGAGGAGGCGGTTGGGGGAAACCTGCCGGCAGGAAGCGGTCTCCGAAGAAACGCGCCCCTAATAAAAGGGGCCGGTGAAGGGAGCCGTCAGGGCTGGCCTGCAAATTTTTTGACGGTGATGATGGTGCGCTCGTGGGTGCCCTCGCCGATCTTCCCCTTCTCATTAAAGGCTTCGACGGCAAAGACACACCGGCGGTCGTTGATCGCCTGCAGGGTGGACTTCGCCCGAACCTTGGCTCCGATCTCGGTGGAGGCAAAGTGCTTGATGTTGACCTTCACGCCCACCGAGCCCTCGCCACCTTCCAGGTAGGGCTTGAGCAGTTCGATGGAGGTCCGCTCCATCAGCGCAATCATGGCCGGGGTGGAGTAAAAAGCGGGCACCCCTTCGCCCAGGTGCCGCACGCCTTGGGCCTCGGTGCTGGTTTCGGCAAGCTCTGCGGACAATCCAACTTTGAATTCCGGTTTCAATTTTTTCTCCTCCTAATACAGATGAACTCTCGACGCCGTCAGGATTCTATCTCGACGATCATTTCGACCTCTACCGCCACATTGAGCGGCAACTCATTGACGCCCACGGCGGCGCGGGCGTGCCGGCCCTTTTCACCGAGCAGTTCATGCAGCAACAGGGATGCCCCGTCCAGGACCTTGGGCTGGTCGTTGAAGCCGGCGGCGCTCGCCACGTAACCGGTGACTTTGACAATGCGGCGAATCCGGTCGAAGCTCCCCAGCTCTTGCTTCACTGCGCTGAGCGCATTCAAGGCGCAATGCCGGGCCGCCTGGACTCCCTCTTCGAGGCTCAACTCGCCGCCGAGATGGCCCCGGAACTTCAATTCACCTTTTACGCGCGGAACCTGTCCGGAAACAAAAAGGAGATTCCCGGCGCGCACGCAGGGCACATAGGCCGCCACAGGTTTCGGAGGGTCCGGCAGCTCCAGGCCCATCTGCCGAAGTTTTTCTTCTACAGCACTCAAGCGCCGCTCTCCTTCCGCATGTACTCCTGGGGGTATCCCGCCAAAGTGGAGGCGACCAACTCCAGCACGTTGCCGTCCGGGTCTTCGAAGTAGACGTAGCGGTCCTGATCTTCCTTATGGGTCATCGGCCCCTTGAGCACCTTCACGTTTTTGGACTTCAAAAAATCGGCTGCCTGGTCGACTTCCTTCGCGGAGCTCAATCGAAAGGCCGCATGATTGAGTCCGACGCGCTTGCGGTAATTGTCCGGCAGCCCGTGGGGAACCTGAAAGAGAGCCAGATCATGGAAGGCCAGCTCGTCGTTCGGTTTGTACTGACCCATGTTCAGCCAGGCGATAGCGCCCGCGACCTTTCCCGACACATGGAATCCCAGGATCTCGGTGTAGAACTTTTCGGACCGCTCCAGGTCCGTGACGTTCAGATTCACGTGAGCGACTTGGATGGGTTTAATCATTGTTGCTTACTCCTGGTTGGTGGCTCCTAGTTGGTGGCTCTTGGTTGCTAATTTCTCGATGTTGCTGCCCTTGTTTGCTGCCTAGAGCAGGGAGCGGACAACTCCGCCGTCAATCTGAATAGCGGTGCCCGTAATGTAGGAGGCCCTTTCGGAGGCCAGGAAAACCACAAGGTCCGCAAACTCCTCCGGTTTTCCGGCCCGTTGCAACGGAATCTCCTTGGCCCGTGTCTCGAGGATCTTTTCCACCGGCACGCCCTCTTTCGCCGCGCGCCGCTCGGCCAATGCAAAGTGCCGCTCCGTCTCGATGGCTCCGGGACAGACAGTATTCACCAGAATGTTGTGCGGCGCCAGTTCGTTCGCCAGGGACTTGGCCAAACCCAGCACGCCGGCGCGGGCCATGTTGGAGAGAATCAGGCCGTCCTGAGGCTGCTTGGCGGCGAAAGACGTAATGTTGATGATGCGGCCCCCTCCGGCGGCTTTCATGTGCGGGACCGCTTCCCGGCACAGGTGGAGCGTGCTGAGCAGGTTCATCTCCAAGGCCTGTTGCCAGGACTCCTCCGGCAGATCGAGGAAATATCCGAAAGGCGGACCGCCGGCGTTGGTCACCAGAATATCGAGCTTCCCCAATTCGGCAATTGTCTTTTGCAGGAGCTTTTTGACCTCGGCGGGAACGCTCACATCGGCGGTGGTGGCCACAACCTCCGCGCCGGTCTCCCGGCGAATCTGCTCAGCCGCCCGCGTGAGCTTTTCCTCCGTGCGAGCGCATATCGCCACCCGTGCGCCTTCGCGCGCGAGGCCCATGGCGACGGCTTTGCCCAACCCGGAACTGGCGCCGCAGACCAGCGCGGCCTTGCCTTTCAATCCTAGTTCCATGCCTTCACCATACTTTCCCTGGGCTTTCCCTTTCCCTCACACCTTATTTGTATTCATTGCTCCGGCACCGCATGAGGGGCCTTTGTCCACAGCGGTTTTGCAAAAAATCCTGCGTGCCCCGCCACCGTTCATGAAAAAGAACGCCTATTATACCTAATCCGAGATTGCCCGGTTAGATTGAAAGCACAGCCGCAGCCGGGTAGTGGGTCAGTTTGAAATAATGAGCTATGAAAAAATGGAGAAGTCAGCGTCTCAAGATGGCAATCAATCCGATTGCGGTTCCGATGAGGCCGGTGAGTGCAGCGATGATCTTAAGGCGGAAGTCCCAGACCTTCTGCTTATCTTCCCGAATGGCGCGATATAGCTTGGATTCGGATTCACCCTCCAAAAACCTGTTTGCAAATTGATCATCTTGCCAGTGGATGTCCGCTAAAGGGAGATGAAGTTTGAGCGCCCTCTTCCATAGCTTTCGGCTCCGCAACTCTCTCAATTCATTCCAATGCTCGCTAGCCTCGAAATCACGTTGAGCATTGATCACTTGCCTAGACTCCCAATCCTTCGCTTGGGCCAAATCCTCCTTGAAAGCATTTTCGATCACCCTAGCTTGTTGGGCTATTGCCCACTCTAGGAATATTGCACGGACACGGCCCAGCAGACGTATTTCTGCAGGAACATCCATTTTGCTTCACAGGGGCATTCTATGCCATAATCATACCATGCCTAGCCGCTCAAGCAAGCCGAAAGACCATGATTTCTTCACTATTGCCCGATCCGTGGTGGAGAGGTCCATCGGGGAGAAGTTGACCGGGGAACCGTTGGACAAGGAGCCGGAGAAGAATCCGCATGCCGTCGCTTTGGGACGGCTCGGAGGACAGAAGGGCGGCAAGGCAAGGGCTGCGAAACTTTCACCTACCAGGAAAGCGGCGATAGCTCGAAAGGCCGCCAAAGCACGTTGGGCTAAGCAGCGCGACTCTGTTTAGCTTCCAGCTCTAGTTCGGTTAGATCGTCCCTGAAATCGAACCATCCCTGAATTGGCCTTCCCGTCTTATTCCAATTATCATTGTAGCTGTCAATTGCTATTTTTAATTGATGGCACTGGCTGACGAGCTGCTGTCTCGTATGTGCAAACGAGGTCTCCATGTGCACATGCGGCGCGGTTCGCATATCGTCCCATCTAAATTCAAGTTTCCTCTGTGCTTCATATGGGGCTGCGTGTTTGACGCGGACCCTGCGTCCCTGAGGGTCGTCGATATATTCCTCGCGCATCGCCTCGGCGATTTGGTCAGCACACTGTCGAACGACCTTTGATGGGTGGATGTCCCAAAGTTTCTTTTCGATTGCCCAACGAGCAATCTGTACTTTTGTAGCTGGCCACTGCTCACCTGATGCACGATACTTGGCAATTATTCTCTGGTTTTGTTCTATCAGGCTCATGACATTCCTCACATGTTTACTGGTAGGGTATGACCCCAGCCATCGGTTAGCGTCGAAGAAATCAGTATTTCGCGAACTTTGACAAGCATTTCGCGGCTGTGAGACCAATCGACTTCTTTGCGATACTGCAATTGTCCCAGAACAATAGCAGGGTGTACGCCAATTCGGGCTGCGAAATTCTTGATTTTCTGCTTTGAATATAGAGGCCTGACTCTATTGATAAAACTTTCCATTTCGTCTTTTTCAACCAGGAACTCCTCAGCAAAAATGTCAACGTGTTGCTCTATATTCGTCTTCTCTTCAAATGGAGTAGCATTATCTCCAACAAGGTCAATATCTAGAATTGGCTTCCCGCCTAATGCATCTCGATTTTTTACGTGGCCGCATTCATGGGAAAGAAGAAACCAGAAGTGATCGAGTCGGTCGTATCTCATAGAGATAGCAATCACCGGCGAAAATTGGTCAAGCCAGAACGTCGCACCGTCTATTCTGCCCTTGCTCAAACCCTCAACTAATACAAGCCGAACACCCGCGTCACCCAAAATCTTGGAAGCGTATCGAGTATCCTCCGGGTTTGCTCGAAGCTCCCGAAGTTTCGCTAAAGCATCCGCGAATGATTTGTCAGAAAATCTAGCGGCCCGAATACCCCGTGCAATCTTCTTGGCACGGCAAACCCAGGCAACCTGTGCAGGATTAGCGGTTGCTGTTGATTTCTTTGCGGCATAGAGTAGTTTGGAATCTTCTTCTACAGACTTCCTTTCAAGAAATTTTAGGACTCTACTTTCCAACACCCCTATGTCTTTGGTTTCCTTTATCCAGCCCCTTTTAACCATTTCTTTTATAGGAGCTAGGTCAAACAGACGCGCCTTTCTTGAGATTGAATCGTCCGCATCGCTCTTGATGAATAGCTGGTACATCGTTTCAAGATTCATCCAATACTCAGGGCCGGTGCCAAACGCAGTACCCAAGTCGTTGGCGAGGTCTGGCGAAACAGCCCTCTTCGCATTGATGATTGCGTTAACGACCGAAGTTTGCCGACCGATGATTTCAGCCAAATCCTCCTGCGTCCATCCCCTCGCCTCCAGTTCTTCCTTGACGAACTCTCCCGGAGGAAAGGCTTCCGCAATTGATCTGTTCTCCATTTTGCTTCCCCTCCTTAGTGGTAGTCGGTGATCTCAACAATGACGACGATCTTGTTTGGACTCTCGCCTTCGAATTTCACAATCAGCCTCCATTGGTCATTCAGCATCATGGAGTGCTGGTGTTTCCGATCTCCTTCGAGCTTCTCGAAGTGGAGAGATTTCAGCGCATAAAACAACCGCTCATCAGCCGCAGATCGGATTTGCTGCATCCGCTTTCGGAATGCTTTGACAATCGCCTTAGAGAGACCACCGTTAAAATTCGCATCGGCTTCCACTTTCTCCAGCACAGCATCTTTGAATTGCACCTCCAAGGGAGAACCTCATCTATTAAGAGCTTAAGGCAAGATGAAATCTGTGTCAAGTGGAAATTTCACTAATTCATGAATTATTGAATTTTCCACTTAACATGCAGCCGGTTTCTCTGTGCAACAGCAAAAAAGGCCGCTATGATAGCTGCTGCCTTTCGGCGGTAACGATGAATATTTTTTCCAACTTTCCAAGAAAAGACAACATCCTGGCGTTTGGCGCCGAGATCTCTTCCTGTAAATACCGGCTCACTTTGGCCCGCTATCCGGCCATGGCGGACTTTATTCGCCGGGAAGCCCGAACGAAAAAGAAGGCCTTAAAGCTTCTGGATGCCGGCTGCGGCGAGGGCCGGTTGATCCTCTACGGCCCCTACCCGGACGTTGAATTTAGCGGCGTCGATGTAAGCCATTCCAGCCTGGAGACCGCCCGGCAGAGGGGCTATGCCCGGCTCGCCCGTGCGAACCTCGCCGACAGTTTGCCCTGGCAGGACGAATCCTTCGATATCGTCGTCAGCAGCCATATCCTGGAGCACTTGCAGCACCCGGAAAAGATGGCCTCCGAGATCATGCGGGTTCTGCGCCCCGGCGGCCTGTTCATTTTGGGCGTCCCCATCTGCGTGTGGTTGACCCGGCTCTTGCGCATCCACTTGGTCCCGCTGCTGGCGCCCAAAAAGCGCCCGGAAATGCTGGCGGCCCGGTTCGGTCACGTATCCTTTTTCACCCTGCCCTCACTGAAAGCCTTGCTCAAAAAATTCCAGATTGAAGACATCCGCGGTTTCCGGTTCTTATCCGCTGGACGCTACTTGCCGCTCGAAAACTGGCGCTGGTATTACCGTTTGAACGCCGCTTGGGGCAAGCTTTGCCCCCGGCTGACTTCGGAAGTCAACGTGGTCGCCCGCAAGCCTCTAGGGAACTCCTGATTAAACAGTTCAAGTCAGACAAGAAATACAGGGAAGCTCAGGGCACAGAACGAGATTTCCAGCGGCGGTTACGCTTCGGGAATTGCCTCTTCTGAACCCGAGGCGGGCACACCACCAAACAATGCAGCCGCCCTCGCGAGTTGCTCCGGGGTTCCGAGCAGCATCACTACATCGCCCGCCGAAAAGACGGTGCCCGGATCGGGATTTGGCTGTATCTGCTCGTTGGCCTGGATCGCCAGCACCATCGCGCCCGACTTGCCTCGCAGGTTTGCTTCGGCAAGGGAATGCCCTGTCAAGGGGGAGCCCGGCTCCACGCGGTAGATTTCCATCTCCACGCCGGCCACGAACCTCCGGATGTCCTCGGCGGGATGGTGGCGCTCCTGCAACCCCCGAAACATCTCGTAGCCATCCTGGCGAATTTCCCGGACGCTTCGTTCCACAATATCCCTGGGCACCATGTACCTTCTCAAAACCCGCGAGAAGATTTCGATGGAAGTCTCAAATTCCTCCGGGACAACATCATTGCCTCCCAGCGCAAACAGAGCCTCCATTTCTTTCACGTAACGGGTCCGTATGATAATGTGCAACGCGGGATTCAAGCGGTGAGCCGTATCCGTGGCATGGCGGGTCACAGAGGGGTCGGAGATCGCCAAAACCAGCACGCGGGCGCGCCGCACACCGGCTCGCTCCAGAATCTGCTGGTTGGCCGCGTCCCCGTACAGGATATGGGTGCCCTCCCGGCTCTCCGTGCGAACGATCTCCGGATTCATCTCGACCACGATATAGGAAATCGGAACACGGCGCAGCACCCGCGCCAGGTTTTTCCCATTCACCCCGTATCCCACGATGATGACGTGGTCCTTTAGTTCGTCGGAAACAGCCGAGCCTTCCGGAGCCTCCTGGGAACCGCCGATCCAGGATGGCTGCCAGGATGTGAGCCATTGGGACAAGCGGGCCGACAATCCCCACAAAAATGGCGTGGCCGCCATTGTAATAATGGCGGCGCCGATAAAGAGCTGGTAAAGAGGTTCCGTGATGACCCCGGAGCTCAGGCCTACGGTTGCCAGAACGAAGGAGAACTCTCCCACTTGCGCCAGCCCCAGCCCCGTGATGAGCGAGACCCGGCGGGAATGGCCCAGCACCACGCTGACGCCCGCCGTGATCGCCGCTTTCCCCGCCACCAGAGCGGCCACCCCCACAGCGATATTCCAGGGCGCTATCAGCAACGTTCGCCCGTCGAACAGCATCCCGACGGAAACAAAAAAGATGCCCAGGAAGGCATGGCGCAGCGGCAGAATTTCCCCCAGAGCCTGGTGACTGTATTCGGATTCGGAAACCACCAGCCCGGCCAGAAAGGCGCCGAGGGCCAGCGACAGTCCGGCCTGCGCGGTCAGCCAGGCCGTGCCCATGCACAGCAGGACAAGGCTCAGCAGGAAAACCTCCCGGTTCCGCGTGGCGACCACTTGGTGGAGGAACCAGGGAACGACGAACCGGGCGCCCAGCAGAGACGCCCCCACGACCAAGACGGCCTTGCCCGCCACCAGGGCCACTTCCTCCACGCCAGCCGTTTCGCCGGACAAAAAGGGCGTGAGGAGCGTCATGGGCACGATGCACAGGTCCTGAAAGATCAAAATCCCCAGCGCCATTTGCCCGTGCGGGCTGTCCAGCTCGCCGCGCTCAGAAAGCAATTTCAGGACAATCGCCGTGCTGCTCAGCGCCACCAGCATCCCCAGAAAGACCGACTGTTTCCAGGACGGCAATACCGGCAGAGCAACCAGCGCCACCAGAACCACCGTGCAGGCGACCTGCAGCCCGCCGCCCAGCCACAGCGTAGTCCGCATGCGAAACAACTGCGCCAGGGACAATTCAATCCCGATGGTAAACAGCAACAAAGCAACGCCAAGCTCTGCCAAAACCTGGACCTGCTCCGCCCCTTCAATCCAGCCCAGACCATGCGGGCCGACCAGCGTTCCCGTCGCCAGATAACCGATGACGGCCGGCAACCGCAGGCGGCTGAAGACTACAACAACACCGACCGCCAGCCCGAAGATCACAATCAGGTCTTTTAGATATTCCACGGCTTGCGCCCACCTTTTCCGGCGAATGCCAAACGCAGCTTATCCCAGGAGAAAAGCTTCACCAGCGACGCCAGCGCCAGGAAGCTGACCACAAATGTAAGGCTCGCCGCCGCACCGTGAACCAGGGAGCCGGTCATGGACTGCCAGCTCACAGACTCCTCCAGCCGGCGCTCCAGAAGGAATGCAATTCCTCCCGCCACCGAAGATGCCGCCGCAGTCCGCAGGAGGAAGGAGCCCAGCGGGAAAAGCGAAAGCCGGAGACGGCGGAACAATACGATGCCCAGGACAGCGGCATAGATCACGATGCCGAGCGAGCTGGCTGCCGCCAGGCCGAGGTGTTGCCACCGCTCTGCGAACAGCCGGTAAAGAGGGAACCAGGCCAGCGCCAAGCCGGAGCCGATCAGCGTGGGCGTTAGAGTGTCCTTCAATGCGTAGAACCCTCGCGCCAGGATGGCTTGTCCGCCCCAGGCGAACGCCCCCGCGAGAAAGATCACCATGGCCAGGGCGGTTTGCTCGATGTCTGCAAGCTGCAGACGGGTGTGGGAGAAAAGCAGAAAGACGATCTGGCGGCTGAGAATCGCCATCAGGACTGAGGCCGGGACAATCGTCAGGATGACGTGCCGCAGGGCGTCCTGCAAGCTCTCTTTCATCTCCGGCCATTTTTCTTCCGCCACCAGCCGCGCCAGCACCGGAAACGTCGCCACCCCGGCCGCCTGGCCGAAAATCGCTACCACCACCCGCATCAGCGTCTTGCCGTAAAAGAGCCACGTGATGGAGGCAGGAACCAGAAAAGAGCCGTACCACCGCATCGCCCAATCATCCACGAAGATGAGAGAAAACCCAAGCATGATGGGCGCCGTGAGGCGGAGAAATTGGCGGAAGCCCGGATGCCGCAGGTTGAGAGAGAAACGAAACTGCGGGAAGAATTTCGACACGCCATAGACCTGCAAGAGACAGTTCCCGAGCAAAGACCCCGCGACCACTCCCCAGGAAAACGCTTCGATGCCCCAGCGGTCAGTCAGGAGCATGCCAAAGGAAATAATCATCCCGTTGTAGACCAGCGGCGCCAGCGAGGGGATCAGAAAACGCCCCCGCGCGTATTGCACGGCGCTCAGCACCCCGCCGATGTAAAAGAAGGCCTGCGCGGGAAGCATGATGCGGGTCAGGTGCGTGACGATGCGGTGCTGCTCCGCCGTAAATCCCGGCGCTATCCAGTGCGTGAAGACGGGAGCATAGACCTCGGCGACGATCAGCAGGATCAGAAGCAGCACGGACATGACGCTGAGGACAATCGAAAAAACGCGCCAGCCTTCTTCTTCGCGCCGGGTGGTGAAGTACTCCAGAAATACAGGGATGAAGGTGATGCTGAGCGCGCCGCCCGCCAGCAGGTAGTTCAGGATGTCCGGGATGGTGAAGGCGGCGTAGTAGGCGTCGGTGGTGGCGTTGGAGCCGAGGCGGTCCGCGATGGCCCATTCGCGCAGAAACCCCAGGACCCGGCTGAGAAAAACGCTCGCCCCTACAATGGCCGCCGATTGCAGAAAAATCCGGCGACGATGCGCGGCAGCAGAGGAGGTGTGCGGGTCGGGGGTGGGAGTGTTCGGCAAACGATTCTCTACCGTTCTCTGAGTTCCTTTCTCGACAGCAATCCGAGTGACATTCTACCCCGCGCCGATGGTCTGTGACGGGGATTCGGCAGAATGCCCTTGCAAGAATTATCGCAAAAGTGCGATAAAAAGAAGACAATGAAGATACCGTGCTCCACAATTCGAAAACCCCAGAGGTTGCTGAAAAATCTGTCAGTGTGTCATTCCGAGGGCCAATGCTTTTTGGGACCGAGGAATCTGCTTGTTCAGGTACTGTTGGGTTGACAAGCAGATCCCTCGCTGCGCTCGGGATGACAGCCGTAGCACTGTTCGCTCTGTGTAGGAAAACTTGGATTTGGAAACACCTTGTGAGAGGATTCGATGAGCACTCTAAAGCAACTCAAGAAACGATGGTTGCGCAATCCGGAATTTCGCCGGGCCTATGCTTCCCTGAAACCCGAGTTCGCCATCGCGCGGCAGTTGATCGCCGCCCGCAACCGGGCCGGTTTGAGTCAGGCGGAAGTGGCCCGTAAAATGGGAACAACACAATCGACCGTCGCCCGGCTGGAGAGCGGAAAGCGCTTGCCAAGCGTCAGCAGCCTCAGCAGATACGCGAAAGCGATTGGCTGCAAAATTCAATTCCGCCTGCTTCCAACGGGCTGATTCTTTTACGTGCATTCACCCTGTACGGCTGAAGTTTGGGCGGAAGAAGAATGAACAAATCAGCTACCTGTTTAACCGACGGTTAGCGCTCCTGCTCCAGCCTGGCTCGCTAACCAATCCTGCCGTAAGCGAACAAATTCTTCGTCCGTCACTTCCTGATCTTCGTATGGCTGGTCGTCGATCACTACATGTTTGCCATCCCTATTTTCAGTCCTATATTTGTACCCAACGCGGCAAGATGCGGGAATGTAAAATTCCCTTACCAAGGGGTCGTTTTCT
>JADFGZ010000241.1 GCA_022567475.1 Acidobacteriota bacterium
CCGTGTGGGAGGTGATCCGCCCGCCCGTCCGAACAGCTTCCCGGTAGGCGGGAAGCGCGACCGGGATGCCCGGCGACTTCACGATCACTTCATATTCGGGAAGGCTCGCCAGATAGTCCTCGCCGAGATGGAGGCGAAGGCGGGGGTCCTGCGCGATCCGTTCCGCGATTTCCTTGGACAACTTTTCGCGCGGCAGTTGGTCGGCCAGTCCCAGGGTCTTTTCCGGGAAGGCGGCCCGCAGGTACTGCCAACTGCTGCGGCCCTCGCGGCCCAGCCCCAGGATCAAGATCGATTTTTCGGGCAACTCAGCGAGTTTCATAGTTTCGGAAATGGTTTCGGAGGCTGTCCCCTCCCTGCCCCCTCGACTCTTCCCTCAGTTTCACTCGGGACAAGGCTCGGGACAGGCTCTTGCGGCCCGGATTTAAGCCGCCTCATCTGCGGATTACCTTTTGCCGAAGGGCTGCGGCCAAATCGGGCGGCAGGTGATGCTCGTCGGTCCAGGCCGTCAAAATATTCTCGGCCAACGCTGGCAGATCGGACCCGGCAGATCGCGATAAAGACGACAAAACCGTTTCCTCCATGGCGCGCAAAGCGGGAGGGAGGATCGACCCTTCTCCCCGCGCCTTTTCGACGCACAGATAAATCGCCGCCAGCGTTTCCTCTTTTGTACCCACGCACTCGAACGGCTTGTCCCGGTCCATCCCCAGCAACGCCCGCAGCCCCTCCGCAGCCCCTTCCCAGGCGAACAGGTCCTCACCAAAGATGCCGTCCAACTGCTGCTTCTCGAGAAACGGATAGAGCGCGGTATATACAAACAAACATTTCGGGCAGCGGCAGCACCAGGCGTTGCGGTCCACGGCGCGATTGCAGCTTCGGAACAGAGGAAAGTATTGCGGATAGGAGGAGAACAATCTGGCGATCTGCAGCTCATAGAGCGGCCGCAGCAGGCTGAAATACTCGACCCCGGAAGCCAGATAGGTTTGCGCATACCGGCGGAAGCCGCGCTCAAAGTGAAACGTCTTGCTGTACTGATGATTCACCTCGCCCTCCGGCAACTGGAGGGTGGCCTGCTCGGCGCTGCGCTCGTTTGAGACGATGACCCGCCGGTAACCGCCCAGGACGGCGGCGGCGACGCCGAGTATCGCCAGCAGGGCCGAGAACGGGGTGTGTCCGTTCAGATAACCGGCTGCGTTGAGCTCGAGCAGTCGCGGGTCGAGCGTGCGGCGAACCACCACCGTCCGTCCGCATCCCGCTCGCCCGGCAACGGCGCGGGCCGCCTCGGCGGGGTTCAGCAACAGGCAGTCGAATTCCCTGCCCGCTTCGCGCAAAAGCTCCAGCGCCACCACCGAATCCTTGCCGCCGCTGGTCAGCACCAAGTCCCGCTGATCGTCATCCCCAACCAAGCGAGGGATCTGCTTTTCCTCCTGCGGCTTTCCTTCCCGGCCGGCTGTAATCCGAACAACTTCCGTTCGTTGCAAATCGATTTGGTTCACATAGAAATACTCGCCCATGCCGCGATGGATCAACTCCGTCCACCATGCCCGCTGTTCGGAATTGAGCGCCCCGGCCCGCACAACGATCTCCGGCGAACAAGCCGCTTTCCAGTAGCTCAGCATCTCGATCAGGCCGAGGTGAAAAACCAAGTTTTCGAGCGCCGCCTTCGGGATCGCCTCCACCTGGCGCCGGTCGATCCGCTCGAAGGTGATCTCGGGCGCGAACTCGATGCCGGGCTCGATGCGGAAATGGAACCTTGCCTGCAACCCCTCCCCCGCAGTTTCCAAAGAAAAACTTTCGTAGACGAACCGGGGATGACGGGCGCGCAGGGCCTCCCATTTTTGTTGCGATGCCACTGGATCGGTGGCGGTAGGCATTGGCTGTCGCGACATGATTAGTTAGATTCGCTTGTTGGATTCTCTCTTCCAGATTTTCTCATTTAATTTTCTCATTTGACGCTCTCATTGGATTCTTTCATTACGGATTCTCTCATTGCAGCGCCGCCGCCGAAAGCTGAAATGTTGGGTGACTACGGGAAGTTCCTAATCCATAACCGGCGGGTTTGGCAGCCAAATGGCAGAACCCGGCAAGAGAATGTTTGGAACCAAACCAATCAATGGAACCGCTGGGACTCCGCTCCCGTCCGCGCTGCTTCTGCAAGAAACCAAAGCGGTTTCCAGTCCCAGGAACCGGTCGGCCCTTGCAATTCGCATACCACAATATATTGAACATTCCTCTTGACAAGCCACAATATCTTGTTTAAATTCGGCTTCACGCTCAGCAGAAGAAAACCGTCGGCGACCTTGGGATTTTGTGCAACACATGAGGTCTCCCAGCGGCTAAAATATATGGAGGAAGTGTTCATGGGAGAGACCTCAGTTCATGCGAATGTCAGCGAGACGGATACCAATACGAACAGCAATACTAACAGCGAAACGAGCGACGTAATGCCAAAGACCACGGCACCTGTCGGCACCCGCAAGGGGATTTCTTTCCCCCGTTTTTTTACAAAGCAAAACATCTCTCCTTATGAACAGGTCGAATGGGAGATGCGCACGGCCTCCATTGCGAATGAGAAAGGCACGGTCATCTTCGAGCAGCGCAACGTGGAGGTGCCCAAGAGATGGTCGCAGACCGCCACCAACATTGTGTCCAGCAAATACCTGCACGGGAAGCTGGGAACGCCGGGGCGTGAGTCGAGCGCCCGGCAACTGGTGGGCCGCGTAGTGGACAGCATCGCCGAGTGGGGGCTCGTGGACGGCTACTTCGCCACCGCCGACGACGCGGCGAACTTCCACGACGAGCTGGCCCATTTGATGCTCCAGCAGAAGGCCAGCTTCAACTCGCCCGTCTGGTTCAACTGCGGCGTGGAGCGTTGCGAGCCCGACAACAATTTTTCCAACTGGCATTGGAGCAAGACCGAGCAAAAGCCGGTCTATGAGGGCACCGGGTATCGCCATCCGCAATGTTCGGCCTGCTTCATCAATTCGGTCACCGATTCGCTGGACTCCATCCTCACCCTGGCCAAAACGGAGGGAATGCTGTTCAAGTGGGGCTCCGGCACCGGCTCCAACCTGTCTCCGTTGCGCTCGGCGGATGAATCCCTCTCCGGCGGCGGAAGCGCCAGCGGGCCCATCAGCTTTATGCGCGGCTTCGACGCCTTTGCCGGCGTCATCAAGTCCGGCGGAAAGACGCGCCGCGCCGCCAAGATGGTGATCCTGAACATCGACCACCCCGACGTGGTGGAGTTCATCGAGTGCAAGGCCAAGGAAGAGCGCAAGGCGTGGGCCCTGGTGGATGCCGGTTACGATCCCTCCTTGGACGGCGAGGCCTACAAATCCATCTTCTTCCAGAACGCCAACAACAGCGTCCGCGTCACCGACGAGTTCATGAACGCGGTCCTGGAGGACGGCCCCTGGACCACGCGGGAAGTGACCACCGGCAAAGCGGCGGGTCTCTACAAAGCGAAGGATCTGATGCAGCGGATCGCCCGGGCGGCGCACCAGTGCGGCGACCCCGGCATGCAGTTTGACACCACCATCAACCGCTGGCACACCTCCAAGGCCAGCGGCCGCATCAACGCCAGCAACCCCTGCTCGGAATATATGTTCCTGGACGATACGGCCTGCAATCTATCCTCGCTGAACCTGCTGAAGTTTCTTTCCCCGACCGGCCATTTCGAGGTGGAGGCCTTTCGCCACGCCGTCGATACCCTGATCGTGGCCCAGGAAATCCTGGTGGACCGCGCCAGCTATCCGACCGAGAAGATCGGGATGAATTCGCATAACTACCGGCCGCTGGGGCTCGGCTATGCCAACCTGGGCGCGTTGCTGATGGCCTGCGGGCTGCCCTATGACAGCGCGGCGGGCCGCGACTACGCCGGCGCCGTTACAGCCCTGATGCACGGGCAGGCCTACCTGACCAGCTCGCGGCTGGCGGAGGCCGTGGGACCGTTCCCGCACTACGCGCAGAATCGCGAGCCCATGCTCGAGGTCATTGCGATGCACCGGGCGTCGCTCGACCGCATCGACCCGCGGAACCTGTCTAATGCAGATCTCTATGAGACGGCGAAAAAAGTCTGGAAAGATTGCTACGACCAGGGCATCCAGCACGGCTATCGCAACTCGCAGGTGACGGTGCTGGCCCCCACGGGCACGATCGGCTTCATGATGGACTGCGACACCACCGGCGTCGAGCCGGACCTGGCGCTGGTGAAGTTTAAGAAGCTGGTGGGCGGCGGCGTCATCAAGGTGGTCAACAACACCGTGCCCACGGCGCTGCTGCGGATGGGATACAGCTCGAAGCAGGTGAATGAAATCGTGGACTTCATCGACCATGGCGGCACCATCGAGAACGCTCCTTACCTGAAGCCGGAGCACCTGCCGGTCTTTGACTGTTCCTTCCGGCCTGCGAACGGCAAACGCTCGATCCATTACCTGGGCCACCTCCGCATGATGGAGGCCGTGCAGCCGTTCCTCTCCGGCGCCATCTCGAAGACCGTCAACCTGCCCGAGGACGCCACCGTGGATGATGTGATGGACACCTACATCACCGCCTGGAAGATGGGGCTGAAGGCGGTGGCAATCTACCGGGACGGCTCCAAGCGCGTCCAGCCGCTGAGCACCGCTTCCCGGAAGGAGGCTTCTGAGCCGCGCGCGCCTGTCCCGAGCCATGTCCCGAGCGAAACCGAGGGAGAAGCCGAGGGATCAGCAAGCGGACCGGCAGAAGCCAAAGCCAGCGCTCCGGCTCCGGTCAGCGCGGACTGGAAACCGATCCGGCGCAAGCTGCCCCAAGAACGCAAGGCCATCACCCACAAGTTTTCCATCGGCGCGCACGAGGGCTACATCACGGTGGGCATGTACGTGGACGGGCTGCCGGGCGAGATCTTCATCGTCATGGCCAAAGAGGGCTCGAGCGTGAGCGGACTGATGGACAGCTTCGCCACCGCCATCTCGCTGGCCTTGCAGTACGGCGTGCCGATGAAGGTCTTGGTGGACAAGTTCGCGCACACCCGCTTTGAGCCTTCCGGCTGGACCGGCAACCCGGACATCCCCTACGCCAAATCCATCATGGATTACATCTTCCGCTGGCTGGCCTTGAAGTTTATCCCCGGCTACCAGGCTGGGATCGGCCTCGGAGATGGAGACCTCCTGGAGGCTGCGCCGACGGCCCCGTCCCCGGCGCCCTCTCCTACACAAGACCGCGTGCGGGAGCAATTTACCGCCGCTGCCGCCATGACCGACGCCCCCGCCTGCGCCGATTGCGGCTCCATCATGACCCGCAACGGCAATTGTTATAAGTGCGAGAACTGCGGCAGCACGAGCGGGTGCTCGTAAAAAGGGGCTCTTCCCCTTGCAACTGGACGTCGCCGAAGGTGCGCTATAATAAGGCACCGAGGCAATGAGATGACGAGGCTGCTGGAAAAAGCATTTGAAGAGGCGTCGAAGCTTCCTGCGAAGGACCAGGACTCCCTTGCGCGTGCCTTGCTGGAAGAACTAGCTTCGGAACGACGCTGGGACGAACTGTTCGCTAGCTCCCCTGACCTGCTGGAGGAACTTTCCAAAAAGGCGTTGGAGGAGCATCGTGCCGGTCGTACCGAAGTGCTCGACCCGGACAAGCTGTGATCTCCCGCACAACGGCGCACTTCCGGCGAACTGTTGGGGAACTTCCAAAGCATGTTCAACGCCAAGCCCGTCGGGCGTACCGACTCTTCCAGAAAAACCCGAATCATCCAAGCCTTCGCTTTAAGCCTGTGCATCCTAAGCAGGCCATCTACTCCGTTCGGACCGGGATGGGCTATCGCGCGGTCGGCGTTCGGGAAGGGGATGAAATAGTCTGGTTCTGGATCGGCACGCATGCAAACTATGACCGGCTCCTTTCGCAATGGCGCCGCCGATCTTAGACCGCCTATACATCCGACTGCGGATCCATCATGACCCGCAACGGGAATTGTTATAAGTGCGACAACTGCGGCAGCACGAGCGGGTGCTCGTAAGCATGGAAATTCGACAGGTGTAACAACACATGAGCGATAATACCAAAACACAAAAAGAGCGCAATCTAAGTCTAGGAAGACTCAGGGAGATTGTTGCTATCTCAGTTTGGTCTTTCGCATTAGTGAAACTATTCATTTATGATGTCGACGTTCTGATTGCAACCTTTGCAGGCGCTCCATGGCTCGCCAAGTATAAGTTTTTCTTTATATTTGGCTCATTAGTCGGTTGTCGGCTTTTATTGGGTAATAAACGCTTCTGGCTTTTCGTTTTGTATGTAGTCAGCTATCCGCTGACAGTTCTTTTTTGGAAAATACCCAAGATAATCTTTAAAAAATGGGAAGATATTCTTGTCCTACTTCCCGGCATTGTTCCGGTCCTAAAGTCGCTCAAGTCACGATGCATTACTTGGTTCTTATCCATTACGGCCTGCCTCCTAATCCTGCTTAATCTTGGGCGCATTCCCACTGCCCTTTCTATGTTTACCATTCTAATATGTCTCGGTCTTCATTTTTGGAGACGACTCAAGCTTGCTTTTGCCCCTTCACTTTTCTTTGGGCACGCTACACAGTTCATTAGCCGTGTATCGATACACGATGCACTTACAAAAGGAATCCGGGAAGCTGACAAACTTTCACCTGATTCAGAGGAGTACTCTAAGAAACGGTCAGGAAATCTTTACACTTTGCTACTCATTAATCATTTATGCATATTTTTCTCCCGAAAAATAAAGAGAGTGCAGGAGAGCCATGCGGCTTTTAAATACCCAATGGTAGCTTTAACAACTACTTTCCTGTCCA
>JADFGZ010000242.1 GCA_022567475.1 Acidobacteriota bacterium
AGCTCTTCCGGACCACGGTGAAAGAGCCTATTCATGTCCGGCCCTCCCAGCACCAGAATACGATTTAACCAAAGGGGGAAGGGGACGGACAAATACAAGCGAAAAGAGGGAGGAACTATGCTGGCAGACCAATTTTCCAAAATCTTTCGGGAAGAGCATCGACAAATCCGAGATGCGCTCCTGGACCTGATTACTGCTTTTTCCAAACGGGATCGGGACCAGATTCAATCCCTGCTGGGGCAGGTGGCTACTCTTACCGGACCGCACTTTCGCTACGAAGAAGAAACACTTTACCCTGCGCTCACTGAAATTTTCAGCCCGGAATACATCGAATCTCTCCTCTCCGATCATGACCACGCCATCGGGGCTGCCAAGAAACTTGTGGACTTGGCTGGCAAAGGATCGCTGTCGGAGGAAGAGGCAAACCATGCGGTGGACCTGATTCGAGGTGTGCTGCCGCACGTCAGCGACTGCGACGGACTTTCCATTATGGTGGAGCGCTTTTCGGAGAAGAAAGTTCAGTCCATTCTGGACGCACGGGATCGGTCCAACCAAGCAGGTTTGGATCTTATGCAGTGGGCCAGCAAGGTACGGAAGCGAGCTGCCGCAGCGGTAGCGTAGCAAGCTGTGACAGGAGGCCTTCTGGAACAGGCCGATTCAGCGAATAAGGGAGAACCATGAGCGGCCCTGAGACACAATTAGACAGCACGCAACAGCTCCGAGACGAAGCGCTGTGCCGCAGCGTCCTTTACGGCGCCCTCTCGCTGGCGTTCCATCCCCCCACCTTGGAAACTTTGGGTGAGCTACGTTCTGAAAAAGCTAGGCTGGCCCTTCCGCAGGCAGCTGCATTGCTCGGTTCCGGAAAGAGGCCGGGGAATTGGGAGCCGGTGGCTTCCGAAGCGGAGGAGACATCCATTGACCTTGCTGCCCGCGTGGATGACTGGATGCAGACATTCCAGCCGCTGACTCTGGACCTGTTAGTCTCCGCCTACGGGCATCTCTTCGGTCACACGGCAAAGGGGCTGATTTGCCCCTACGAAGCGGAGTATGGGCAGGAAGGCCTTTTTCAGCAACCCCGGCACATAGCGAAGGTCGCGGGATTTTACCAGGCGTTCGGGCTGAAGACACGTGACGCTGAGCGTGAACGCGCCGATCATATCAGTTGCGAACTGGAGTTTCTGGACTTTCTTTCCCGAAAGGAAGCCTTTGCGCTAGAGCGCGGAGAGAAAGGCACTTTGGAAGAGACGCGAAAGGCGATTCGGCTTTTCTTGCGGGATCACCTGGCTCGTTTCGGGCGTGCCTTCAGCCGCCTGCTCCGAGAACAGGACCCGGAGGGTTTCTTTGGCAAACTGGGCGATCTTCTGTTTGACTTCGTTACGTTCGAATGCTGGCGACTGAGAATTCAACCCGGTCCTCCCGTCCTTCGCCTCCGGTCGGCCGAGCCGGACAATGTTCCGATGGCCTGCGGGGGAGAATCGGAGTTGGTCCAACTGGAAACGCCAGAATAGTTCCGAGAAATTAGAGCATGAGCACTCACAGTTCCTCAGATCGTTTCTATACCGAATACGATTCCCGGCTCGTGGAAGAGGCAGTCCTACTCCGTTCGGCTGGTCATCCCGAAGAGAACCAGTTTCGCAGAGCCCGCAACCGTATCTACGAGATTGCCGATAGCGAGGAGTGCGAAAAGAGATTCCACGGATTTCATGCCGACTGGTTTCACCGCTTCAACCTGGGGCATCCGATCACGGCGGCTCTCGAAGAACAAGTTTCCCTGGTTCGGGACACCCGTTGTTGTTGTGTTATTTTCACCCCGTCCGCCCAGGATGAGGGGGCTGATCTTCACGAGGCCAGAGATTCCTGCCCGGCAGACCACGAAGCGAAGCGGATGATTCTGCTTAAGCTAAAACCCAACACTTTATTGGATACTTCGAACCTGCAGACATTTCTTCGCCACGAATTCATGCATATCGCCGACATCCTGGATCCTCAATTCGGTTATGAACCTTTGTTGCCTAAATCGGAGTTTGGCCCTGCCTACGAAAGCTTGGTGCGAGAGCGCTACCGGGTTCTTTGGGATGCCCGGATTGATGGCCGCCTCTTCCGCCGGGGTTGGGTGACGGAGGGAATTCGGGAGAAACGATTGGCGGAGTTTACAGCGACTTTTTCAATACGTGATAGGGAAGCGGAAGAAAAATTCCGGCAGTTTTTTGACTCCGAATCTCAAACCCACGCTGGCTTAATGGCATTCGTCCTGAACGCGGGAACCAAAACCGACCGATCACTCGGTGGAAAACCTCAGGCTCGGCCGTGCCCGCTGTGTCGTTTCCCTTCTTTCAGCATCATCGAGGGTGCAGTCGGCCTTTCGACAGAAGCACGGGATGAAATAGCGGTGGATTTCCCGGAGTGGCGGCCAGAACAAGGGCTATGTTGCCAGTGCGCCGATTTGTATCGAGCGCGTCGCCTGTCCCGCTCGGCGGAGGCTACGCTGCCCAGAATCTAAAAAGCAGTGCGAACACGTTTGCCTTTTCAGTGATCGGGTGCGCCACCACGGTTTCCCAAATTCGTTGCTTGCTTTCCATGACGGTGCCGACTGGCCTGAGGGCAGCGCTATGCTGTTTTCAAAGAAGTGTGAATATGCGATCCGCGCGCTGAATCATCTGGTCCAATCGCGTCAGGTGTGCAAGGCCAGTGAAATCAGCCGAGACCAGCAAGTGCCGTATCCCTATATGGCCAAGGTCCTTCAGGAACTCAAAAGAAAGGGCTTCGTCAAGTCGGCAAGAGGGGGAAAAGGAGGTTATGCGCTCGCTAAACCGGCCCACAAGATGCGGCTGATCGATGTACTCACCACCGTGGATGGCGACCATGTGCTTAGCTCGTGCCTTTACGGATTCAGTGGGTGCTCTGAGAATGTGCCTTGCCCCCTGCATGACAGCTGGAAGATCTTGCGAGGCGATATTGAAACCTATTTATGCACCCAGACCATTGCCGGCCTGGGCAAGCAAAAGTTAAAGGGAGTAGAGAATCCGCGGAAGCGGAAGAAATCAGCTTCACGTTGAACTGCACCAGTAGATTCTGCTACTGCTGCTCTACTGCCTGCGGATACATGCGTTTCTTCATGCAGAAAGAGCTGATTGTCAGCCCCAATACCTTTACTCCTCCTCCGTGGGAATGTCGCTGGGGCTGGCAGTCGGCATGTTGTGAATCTTCCCTCGAACGCTTGCAAGAGGACGATCATGAGTGCCACTGACTCAAATGCGGTGCTTCCGCAAACAACGTGTGCAGGCGGAGCAGCGCCTAATGGAGAACCTGCCCTCGGTCACGGCCGACTCTGACCGGCTGGAACAGGTGTTTGTCAACCTCTTGAACAATGCGGCCGATGCCATGCCCGAGGGCGGCAAGGTTAGCGTGGAAAGCGCTGCCTGCCAGGTGGAGGGTCGCCCCTGCTTGGTGGTCTCCATTGCCGATACTGGCAGCGGCATTTCGGAGGAACACCTAAAAAGGATCTTCGACCCCTTTTTCAGCACCAAGCCGAAGGGCCAGGGCACAGGCCTCGGGCTGTCCGTCAGCTACAACATTATCCGGGGCCATGGCGGCCAGATCGAGGTTGAGAGCCGGGTAGACCGGGGCACGGTTTTCCGGGTCCGTCTGCCAGCCGATGGGACGCGCGATAAGGAACTATGAGGAACTATAGAGTGCTGGTGGTGGATGACGAAGCCGACATGCTTCGTACCTGCCAAAAGATCCTGGAGCGCAAATCCTACGCTGTGCGGACCGCCACAGACGGCCCACAGGCCTTGGAGCTTCTGCGGCAAGAGCCCGTGGACGTGGCGGTAGTGGACCTGCGTCTGCCCAGCATGGACGGGTTGGAGGTCATGCGGGAGGCCTACCGCCTGAACCCGGAGACGGTGGTGATCATCATCACCGCCTACGCCACAGTGGATGTCGCCGTGCGGGCCGTGCGCGACGGGGCCTTCGACTTCATCCCCAAGCCTTTTTCTATGGAGCAATTGGAAGTGGCGGTGGATCGCAGTATAGCCTACCGCCAGTTGGTGGAACAGAACCGCCAGCTCCAGCGAGAACTGCGCCACACCTACCAGTTCGAGAAGGTGGTAGGCCATAGCCCGCAGATGACTGCCATCCTGGACTTGGTGCGCAAGGTGGCCCCCACGGAGGCAAATGTTCTGCTGCGTGGCGACACCGGGACTGGCAAAGAGATAGTGGCCCGCTACCTGCATGCTGCCAGCCCCCGCAGCCAGAATGTTTTCATGCCCCTTGACTGCGCCTCCCTCCCGGAGACCCTGTTGGAGAGTGAATTGTTTGGCTATGAGAAGGGCGCCTTCACCGGTGCCACCTCTAGCCGCGCCGGCTTGTTGGATGCGGCAGCCGGAGGCACTCTGTTCCTGGACGAGATCGGCGATCTTTCTACCAATTTGCAGGCCAAGCTGCTGCGCGTTTTGCAGGAGCGCCAGTACCGGCGCGTGGGCGGGCACCACTTGGTGGAAGTGGATGTGCGCCTCCTTTCGGCCACCAACCGCAACCTGGAAGAGATGCTGCGCCAAGGCAGCTTCCGGGAAGACCTCTTCTACCGGCTCAACGTGGTCAGTATCCACCTCCCGCCGTTGCGGGAGCGGCTTGCTGACATCGCGCCGCTTGCCCAGCTTTTCCTGAACGAGTGCCCGGAAAGCGCCCGCAAGGAAGTCCAAGGGATTTCCAGCGCTGCCCTGATGATCCTGCAGAATTATCCCTGGCCGGGGAACGTACGTGAGCTGAAGAATGCCATCTGCCGCGCGGTGTCGCTGACCGAAAGCAACCAGATTACGCCGCTCGACCTCCCGCCGGAAGTACTGGATGCGGCGGGGTCCTATCGCCGGCCCGCTGGCCGGTTCCGGGAAGCCAAGAAGCAGATCGTGGATCAGTTCGAGCGGGCTTACCTGGAGCAACTGCTGGCCGATACTGGAGGCAATATTTCCCAGGCGGCGCGACATGCTGGAATGAAGCGTAGCGCGCTCCACCGCTTGCTCCGCAAGCATAACCTGCGGTCCACCGAGTTTCGCACAGACTAACTCCAGCCGCTCTAGCGGGACATTTTTGTGGCACTGTCACGAGAATGTGACCTCGCTCAAGTCCTGGATTTCCCTGTCACCGACAAAACAGGGTGCCGCAATCGGGTGACAGGCCTGCCGTTAATTCAAACCCCGTAAGGTACAAAAACCCGAAACCGGTGGTCGGTCGGAAGCTCCCGCAATTTTGATCGAGGCTTTAGATACAACTCTCCAGCGCGAGTGATTCACGCCGTGTATAACGTCAGACGGGCTTGCCGTTGCGATCAGCTCAGACGTTCAATTTGGGAGGGTTCCCGGTTAACGAAGCAAAGGAAGAGCCGCAGGACAAACCATACGATACGCTCTCCTCAGGCCGCTTCGCGATAGTAATAATTGAGCATCCCGCCCAGCCGCTGTCGCCTTTGAACTGTGCCGGAGCTTTCTATCGTCGTGTCCATGGGAGTGATCCGGCGGTTTTCCAGTCCCTGGTGGTTCCGCTCCCAATGATAGTGCGAAAGAAACTCCGAGATGGCGGTCCGCAATGACCCTTCGCCAAAGAAGATCATGCGCTCCAGACAGCTTTCCTTGATTGTTCTCACAAACCGCTCCGCGTATGCGTTCAGGTTGGGTGACCGGGGCGGCAGTTTTACCGACTTCACGCCAACGTCCGCAAGCATGCTCAGAAACTCTGTCGTGTACAACGGGTCTCGATCATGGATCAGATAACGCTTCCCGAGGAAGCAGCCATCCACAGCGTCGGTGAGATTACGCGCGATCTGGCTCATCCATAACCCATTCGCGACCTTCGCGATTCCCCCGACCTTCACCCTCCGCGTCGAGAGTTCAATAAAGAAGAGCACGAGAAAACGCTGCCATCCCGTCCGAGTCCACACCTCAATCGTGAAGAAGTCCGTGGCCACAATCTGTTCCCAGTGCCGGGCGAGAAACTCCTTCCATGTCGTCTTGCGAATGCGTTCTGGCGCTGGCTCGATGCCATGTTGCTTCAGAATGTTGGCAATGGTGCCGTGCGAGAGGTCGTGTCCCAAGTTCGCCAGGGCTCCTTGGATCCGCCGGTACCCCCAGTCCCGATTCTCCTGGGCCATCCGAACAACTATGGTTTCAATCTCCGCAATCGTCCGAGGTCGTCCGGGCAGGCGGTTCGCACTGCCATCATATTTCTTGGCGATCAACTTGCGGTGCCAGGTTAACAAAGTTTCCGGCGTGACGAGGGTTGCGATCTGAGCCAGCACTTTTCTACCCAGTTGCTTTCCCTTGGCTGCTAGCCGACGACGCTGGTCATCGTTGAATCGCAATCGCCTACCGCCGAGCTGTTCTCGAAGAACCCGATTCTCCTCTACGAGATACTCGATGACATGCTGTTGGTGCTGGTTCATCCAGCCAGCGACGGCGACCACCATAAATCGAAATGGATCCAAAACCGCTCTCATTGGTGAATTCTATCACCCTGGCGAGCTCAGCAACTCTCCCCCAATGCTTTCAGTCAGATCGAGTTTTTGGACCTTACGGGGTAAGTTCTTCAAGAAACTTTTCAACGAATCGTCCAAGTCGACTTTCGTGACCCGCCAGGTTGCCTCCTTCGATCAGGCGGCAAACAAGAGTCAGTATTGACTGCAATATTGTCCTGTTCCGGAAAAGCCCCGCCTGGTTTTCTGTGAT
>JADFGZ010000243.1 GCA_022567475.1 Acidobacteriota bacterium
TCGAACGCTTATAATGGGGCTCTTTTCCATTGGGTCCCTTGGTGGTCCTTGGGCAGGGTATGGAGTCCACAACAAATGATCTTCGAGCAGATTCACGCCGACGGGGACAGGAATTTCGCCTACCTCATCGGGGACCCCGATACCCGCGAGGCGGCCATCATCGATCCTTCCTACGCTCCCGAACGCGCCCTCGCCGAGGCCGAGCGTCACGGGTTGAGGGTGCGCTACGTCATCAGCACGCACTCCCACAAGGATCACGTCGCCGGAAACGCCCATGTCATCGAGAAGACTCAGGCTGTGGAGGTGCTGCATGAAAGCACCCCGCACCCGTGCCGTTTGCGTGTAACCGACAACGAAGAACTGGCCGTGGGCAGCCTGAAGCTGCGGTTCCTCCATACGCCGGGACATATCCCCGACCACCTCTGCATCCAGGCGGAGGGAAATCTGCTGACCGGAGACATTCTCTTTGTCGGCAAGGTCGGCGGCACCGGCCCTCACTTCCCCGGCAGCGACCCGAAACAGCAGTGGGAAAGCCTCCAGCGCCTGAAGAAGCTGGACCCGGCGCTGCTGGTGTGGCCGGGACATGACTACGGCGTGAAGCCCTCTTCCACAATCGGCCACGAGGTTGCCACCAACCCTTTTCTGCTCTGCAAGAGCTTCGATGAGTTCCAACACCTGAAGGCCCACTGGGCCGAATACAAAAAGGCCCACAACATCGCATAGGGAACGAACCGGTCCAGCCCGGTTAAATTGGGCAAATTAGGATAGAGCGTCCCTTTACGAAAAACATCTTGATAAGCTTCTGTAAAGGAACAACAATTGCGGATTGATCCTGTGAATCCAAGTTGCGGCCGGTTGCAGCGGGATTTCTTTTGGCTTCCGTTTTTGGAGCAGGGCAGCGCAAGCCACGGCCCTTTCTAGATACACAACTGAATTCTTCGAAAAATGAGGATGCAGCGTCAGAGTTGAAGGATTCTGATCCGGATTTCTCACCAGCCCCGGAAGGGGCGAGAGAAAACGCCCGCTGCGGCATTTCTACTGCCTCTACGGGGCTAAAACCATCGGCTCTGTACACCGGGCTCACGCCCGGGGCTACACTCTGTCGCACTCTCCGGGGCTCGGAATCGCCCACAACGCCCCAATCACCAAGTCCTTCTGGCCGATCCGTCAGGAGGGCTGGCGAGAAATCCGGGCTAAGACTCCCGATCATATTCATATGTTTCATATGTGCAAGGGTAGGGGGTCCAGTGTATACTATCCGCCGCCCGGGAATCCAAAATGAAAATCCCGGTCAAAACGTCATCAAAGAAAGGGAGAAAAATTATGGCTCAAGTGGCTCGGGAAATGGTGCAGAAAGCGGGCATTGATATTGACAAACTGGTGGACATGCTCGTGAGGAACGCTGCGGCGGAACTGACTACCTACTATTACTACACGATCCTGCGCGTCAACCTGATTGGGCTGGATGGGGAAGGCCTCAAGGAAATCACGGAAGATGCCCGGATCGAAGACCGGAATCACTTTGAAGCGCTGGTGCCGCGCATCTACGAACTGGGTGGTAAGCTGCCGAACGACATGAAGGCGTTTCACGACATTTCAGCCTGCCCGCCTGCATCGCTGCCCCGCGATCCTACAGACATCAAAGCCATGCTCAATGTGCTCGTCAAAGCGGAGCGATGCGCAGTGAATGGTTACACTGCTGTCTGCAACTATACAGCAGGAAAGGACCACCGGACGTACGACCTTTCGCTCGCGATCTTGCACGAGGAGATCGAGCACGAGGCCTGGTTCTCGGAGTTCTTAGGTGAAGGCCCCTCCGGTCATTTTCGGCGGTCAGGGACGGGAGCGGAGCGCAATTCACCCCACGTCTCGAAGTTCCTTCATTCCTGAGGACGGTAAGCACGTCCTTTCAGCAACTTCTTTTGGCGTGGGCCTTCAGCACCTCGGAGACTAACGAGCAGCGGGTACAGGCGACAGTCCGCCAGCGAGTTCAATCTGTGTTTGTTCGTAAGAGCGGCCCGGATTGTACAGGAACCCGTAGCGGGTCGTTGCCTGTTTCTGCCCCTCCCTCCGATTTAGGATTTCTTCTCGCCTCCCGAAGTAAACGTCAGCCTCTAATCAGTGCCAAAAAGGTGCTGGCCGTCAATCCGACCTGCTCCTACGTGCTCCGCAAGGAATACCCCGAGATCGTGGGAACAGAAGCCGCCCAAAAGCTCAGCGGGGCTACTATGGACCTCTGCGAGTACCTGTTCCAGCGCAAGCAGCAGGGATCGTTCAACCGCGAGTTCCTCTCCTCGCCGGGCAGCGTCGCCTACCACCTGCCGTGCCACTTAAAGGCTCAGAACATCGGCTTCCGGTCTCGCGACCTGATGCGCCTGATCCCGGAAACCACCGTGCAGCTCGTCGAGCAGTGCAGCGCCCACGACGGCACATGGGCCATGAAGAAGGAGTTCTTCCCTCTTTCGATGCTGACCGGCAAAAAAGCCTTCGACCAGATGGCCGAGTCCAAGCCGGACACCATGGCAACCGATTGCCCTCTGGCCGCCATTCACTTTGATCAGGCTCTCGGTGTCCGGCCCATCCATCCCATCCAGGTGCTGGCGCGAGCCTACCGGCCGGACGGCTTCCCGAAAACCCTATAGAAGACCTATAGAAGACCTATAGAAGACCTATAGAAGAATAGAAGAACCATGCAGACCATTGAACTATCTGAAATCAAAAACATCGCGGATTACGAGCTGGAGCGGAAGCAATGGCGGCCTAACGTCATTGCTCTGAAGGAGCGCCGCCGAATCCAGCTGGGGGAGCACCTGAGCTTCCTGTTCGAGAATCGGGAAACGGTGCGATACCAGATTCAGGAGATGATACGCATCGAGCGCATCGCCAGCCCGGAGGCCATCGCCCACGAAGTGAACACCTACAATGAACTGATCCCTAAGCCTGGAGATCTGTCCGCCACGCTGCTGATTGAGTACTCCTCAGCCGAGGAGCGGGATGTGAAGCTGCGGGAGCTGCTCGGCCTGGAAGACCACATCCGGCTGGTGGTGGCCGATACGCCTCCCATCCCGGCGCGTTTCGATGACCGGCAGATCGCCACCGACCGGATCAGCTCGGTCCAATACATCAAATTTCAGCTTTCACCGGAACAAATCCGCCGGTGGAGGGAGGGAGCGAAACTGGTAGCCGACCACCCCAGCTACCGCGCCGAGCGGGTGCTCCGCGAGGCTGAGATCGAAGAACTCGCCGCCGATTTGGCCTGAGACCGCACCCCCCTAACAATGCTGGCGTTTAACTACTGGACGGGGCCTTTCCGGTCCCGCCCAGCTTAGCCACGCTCCAACAATATGGTGCTCTCGCGTTCTGTGGCTATCTGTAAACCTGTGACCGGGTGCGAGGAATGTTAGCACAGGTAAGTCTTCAAACTAAAAGGCACCAACCCCCCCTAACGTCTCCATTGAAACCACGGAATCCCGTGTGATACCATCTGCATCTCTCACCGCCTATCCTGCACTGCGCTTCTGCCCCGAGGGGGAGAAAGGAGCTTTGTTTTGAAGGTTTATTCCGGGAAAGACATTCGTAACGTCGGAGTGGTCGGTCACGGGAACAGCGGCAAGACCTCTCTTGTCGCCGGGTTCCTGCACGCTGCCGGCCTGACCAACCGTCTGGGCCGCGTGGACGAGGGCACCACCACCACCGACTTCGATGCGGAAGAAATCGAACGCAAGGTCACCATTTCCACGGCGATGGCCTACTTGGAATGGAACAAAACCAAGATTAATCTTTTGGACACGCCGGGCTACAACATCTTTATTAATGACACACTGGCCAGCCTGGTGGCTGCCGATTCGAGCCTGGTGGTCGTGGACGGCGTAGCCGGCGTCGAGGTGCAAACCGAGAAGGTGTGGGAATACTCGGCTCACTACAGCCTTCCCCGCGCGTTGGTGGTCAACAAGCTCGACCGGGAGCGCGCCAGCTTTGAGCGCGCCGTGGAGTCCATCCAGCAGTGCTTTGGCCGCACCGCCATTCCCATTCAGTGGCCGCTGGGAGAGGAGAAAAGTTTTCACGGCGTAGTGGACCTCCTGAGCATGAAAGCCCACGCCTACGAATCCAACGGCAACGGGAAGGGCAAGTCCGGCGACGTCCCGCAGGAGGCTTCCGCCGCGGTGGAGGCGGCCCGCGAGAAGCTGATCGAGGCGATTGCGGAAGGCAATGACTCCTACATGGAAGAATTTTTCGACAAGGGGACCCTGGAGCCGGAACATGCCGTCCAGGGTTTGCAGGAGGCCATCGCAGGCGGAAAACTGTTTCCGATTCTTTGCGCCTCCGCCTATCACATGGTGGGCATTGACCTGTTGTTGAATTTCCTGACGGAATTTTTCCCCTCACCGGTTGCCCGGAACACCGTTCAGGGAACCCTGCCCGGCGGCGAGGCGGTGGAGCGCAAAATCTCCGATGAGGAGCCAGTCTCGCTTTTTGTTTTCAAGACGATAGCGGACGCGTTTGCAGGACGAGTCACCTGTTATAAAGTCCTTTCGGGCGTCCTGGCGAACGATGCCCACCTGGTAAATTTCAACAAAGAGAGCTCCGAGCGGCTGGCGCACATCTCCCTGTTGCAAGGCCGAACAACGACCGCCGTGCCGGAACTGCACGCCGGGGACCTCGGCGCCGTGGCGAAGATGAAAGAATCTTTGACCGGGGATACCCTGGGAGACAAGGCCTCGCCCATTCTTTATCCGCCCGTGAAGCTGCCGGAACCGGCGATCAGCTTTGCCATCGCGCCGCATTCGCGGGGAGACGAGGACCGCCTCGGCACCGCCTTGCACAAGATTCTCGAAGAGGACACCTCGTTGCGGTTTTACCGGGACCCCCAAACCAACGAATTTTTGCTGGCGGGAGCCGGGCAACAGCACGTCGAGGTCATCGTCTCCCGGCTCAAGAAACGCTACAACGTGGCTGTCGACCTGAAGGCTCCCAAGGTGCCTTACCGGGAAACGATCCGAGGCAAGGCCGATGTCCAGGGCCGGTACAAGAAGCAAACGGGAGGACACGGCCAGTTTGGCGATTGCAGGATCAAGCTTGAACCACTCCCGCGAGGGAGGAAGTTTGAATTCGTCAATGAAATCCGTGGCGGCGCGGTCCCCAAACAATACATCCCGGCCATTGAAAGAGGGATCGTGGAGACGGCCGAGAAAGGCTTTCTGGCAGGCTGTCCCGTGGTGGACTTCCGCGTGATCCTCTACGACGGCTCCTATCACACGGTGGATTCCTCGGAGATGGCTTTCAAGATCGCCGGTTCGATGGCGTTCAAGAAAGCCATGGAGCAGGCCAAGCCGGTTCTGCTGGAACCCATCATGAATGTGAATGTCTACGCTCCCAACGCCTACTCCGGCGATTTGATCGGCGATTTGAATGGCCGTCGCGGGCGGATTCAGGGGATGGACTCCCAAGGCGACCGGCAGGTGATCAAATCGCAGGTGCCCATGTCGGAGATGCTGAGCTACGCTTCGGATTTGACTTCCATGACTCAGGGACGAGGCAGTTTCTCCATGGAGTTTTCCCACTACGACGTTGTTCCGCAACAGATTGGCGAAAAGATAGTCGCTGCCGCCAAGGCAGCGCGCAGCGGGGAAGAGATGCCGGAAGAGGAGTGAGGACAATTAAGCAGCACCCAGCTCCAAAAATCCGGAGGAACGAATTCCCGAGAGTGTCAGAAGCCGACCTACATAAAAGACGGCCCCTGCCGATACCGCAAGCGCCGCTCACGGCTCCCAGCCCACCGGGATGTGCCTGTGCCCGTGTGGCTTACCGCTCCCCGCCTTTTCCGGAATCTAAGGTAATCCTTTCATAAGAATAACCTTAGACAAAATTAACTTGACCTAGTGCAGGCTTATAGGGTACCCTAAGAGGGTTTTGTACCGGATTTCCGCCCGGAGGATGGCGACCCGAAAGATCAGAACTAAAGATCAAAACTAGGGATACTCGACAGATCAACTCAAGGCAAACTCCAAACATGCCGATTAAAAATGTTGTGAAGTCTTTACTGCTAGCCATTGCCATTCTGGTTGTATCGGGTTGCTCCATGGTGCGGAGGCCTGTGGCTGCTGTTCCGCCTCCGCCTCGGGAGGCCCCCTCCCTGGCGCAGAATCTCCCGCTATCCCACATCGTCATACCCCCGCCCTTAAAAAGCCTCTCGCAGGCAAAGCTGGACCCGGTGGTCCAGGTGATCGGCAAGGCGGAAGCCGCTTTTCACAGGGGAGAAAGAGAATATAACGCCGGCCATATGGAGGCGGCCAAAGAGGAATTCAATCAAGCCATTCAGGGGCTCTTGCAGGCTCCGGGGCCCGTGGTCGCAGACAAGCGGCTGCTCAAGAAGCTCGACTTTTTGGTGGCCCGCATTCATGCCTACGAACTGGAAGCCCTCAAACAGGGAGATGGGTTCACCGAGCAGTTCTACGAACCGGCGCCACTCGATGAGATGGCGACGATCACCATCCCGGACAATATCAGCGCCGCCGAACTGCAAAAAATAGCTCAAGAGGACCTCGCCAACACCGTCTCTGATCTGCCGCTGGTCGTCAATAGGCGAGTCGCCGCGCTCATCAGATTCTTTTGTTGTACCCGCCGCGGCCGGGATACTCTCGAAGGCGGCCTGCGGCGTTCCGGGCGCTACCGCGATATGATCCTGC
>JADFGZ010000244.1 GCA_022567475.1 Acidobacteriota bacterium
AAAGGGGTCTGCTTGCGAAGTGGGGTCCACTACAACAAGCATTTTGAACGGGTCCCGTCTTCGGCTAACCCCAGAGGACTGGCTGGCGGCAGGGGCGTTCTCCTGCTGCGTTTCAGCGGAAGAACTTGCTTCTTCCTCTGCCGGTCCCGACTGCTCAGGGCTCTGAGCAAGCATAACGGGCAACAAGGCCAGCACCGCCACCACCACAACGATCAAGCCAATGATGCGACTTCGCATAGGAAAACCCTCCTTTCTTAACCGGAATTCCCGAGTTGACCATCCCACTCGCCCAAAAGCATACTCCCACCACTCCGTCAGCTCAAGCGCAGATCACCACTATGTAGCCGCAAAATGAGAAGTTCCTATTGTGCCAAGTAGAAAGTTCCTATTGGAATCGGGCAAATTAGCCGGATGAGCCAAGAAGAACTGATTCTCATGAGCCAAAAGGAACGAGATCGACTGAAGGTATTGCACGAAGCAAAACAGAGGCACATCACCCAGAAACAGGCAGCGGCGCAGATAGGGGTGTCGGAGCGCTGGGTGGGAAAGCTGCTGGGACGGCTGCGGCAGCAGGGAGACCGGGCGGTGCTCCACCGGGGGCGGGGGCGGCGCTCGAACCGGAAGATTCCCGAGCCAGTGCGGGAGAAAGCCGTAGGGGTGGTGAGGAAGGAGTATCGGGATTTCGGCCCCACGCTGGCCAGCGAGTATCTGGCGGAGCGGCACGGGATTCAGGTGAGCCGGGAGACGCTGCGGGGATGGATGATCGGGGCGCAGTTGTGGAAGCCCCGGCGAGCGCGGATCGAGCGGGTGCACACGTGGCGGCCCCGGCGCGCCCAAGGCGGAGAGCTGGTGCAGTGGGACACCAGCGAGCATGACTGGCTGGAAGGGCGCGGGGAGAAGTTGTATCTGACCGCTATGATCGACGACGCCACCAGCCGGGCGCTGGCGCGGTTTGTGCGCCACGATTCCACGCCGGAGAACCTGCGGTTGCTGCGGCTCTACCTGAAGCGTTGGGGGCGGCCGCAGGCTTTCTATACGGACAAAGCCAGCCTGTTTCGGACGCCGCGGCCCCCCGAGCCGGAAGAGCAACTCGAAGGGCAGCGGCCTCGGACGCAAATTGGGCGGGCGCTGCAGGAACTGGACATCGAGTGGATCCCGGCCCACTCGCCGCAAGCCAAAGGGCGCATCGAGCGGTTCTTCGGGACCGCGCAGGACCGGCTGGTGAAGGGGCTGCGGAAAGAGGGCATCGACACGCTGGCAGGGGCGCAGCGCTATTTGGAGCGCGTGTTTCTGCCGTTATGGAACCGGCGGTTCACGGTGGCGGCGGCCAACCCCACCGAAGCCCACCGGCCCCTGGGGCCGGAACACAATCTGGCGGCGATTCTGAGCCAGGTGGAAAGCCGGGTGGTGGCTCCGGACTACACCGTGCAGTGGCACGGACAGCGGTATCAGATTGCGCGGGAGGCGGTGCGGGCCGGATTGCGGGGAGCGCGGGTGCGGGTGGAAAAGCGGCTGGACGGAACTGTGGCCGTGCGCTTCCGGGAGCACTACCTGCCGGTGCGGAAATGCGGGACCACGGCCCGGCAGCCCCTCGGCGAGCAACCAGAGCCCCCGCGCGCGGTTGCGAAGGCGCGCCCACCGGCCTCCAAGGCCCCACCGCATCGCTGGATGGAGGGCTTCGATCTGCGCCGCAGCAAGCCGCTGTGGGCCATCTTACGGGAAGAGCAAGGAGGGCCACCCCAGTGAGGCCACGGTCCGCCCCGCTAACTCCAGTCGCCCTACGGGCTCCTTCCGTCAGCGGCGCGCAATGAAAAACAGGAACGTTCTACTTTGCAGAGAATAGGAACTTTCTATTTTGCGTTGACAGCCTTTTTCTGTCTGCGGCAAACTGGCACTGCCGGGTTCAGCTTTTCTTATGCAACCTGTTTTATGCAACCTGCCCCGGAATGGCTTGCCTCAAATTACCATTGGGCGGCGGGACCGCCGAGCGTCACCTGAGCGCCCTCGGGCGGCATCCCGATCTCTCCGGCCAGCGAGGGAACCAGGTGAACCGTCCTGCCTCCAACCATCGTCATCAGGACCCGAATGTTCTCAATGTCATCTTCCGGAATGGTCAGGTAGTCCCGGTCCAGCACGATGAAATCCGCAAATTTGCCCGGCTCCAGAGTGCCCAGTTTGTCTTCCTTCTTCAAATAAAATGCCCCCCAATAGGTTGCCATCTTCAGAGCCAATTCCCGGCTGATCCGTTGGTTGGGCGCATACGCTTGACCATCCTGCGGCCGATTCCTGTCCATCATGCGGGCCAACGTCCAGAAAACAGTCAGCGAAGTGGTTGCCAAAGGCCGGTCGATCTCGAATCCGCTTGGAATCTCAGCATCCACCAATGACTTCTTCGGTATCATCCATTGGGCTGCTCGTTCTCCATAAATCTCTACCCGCCTGGACGCCTCCTCAATGTAGTACCAGACGGCTCCACCAAGCACCATTCCTAACCTCTTGATCCGCGGTAGTTGGTCTGGCCGAGGAGCCATCACTAGATGGTCGAAGGTATGTCTCTTCGCACGGATCTGGTCCAATGTAAATCCAGCCTCTGCACTTGCTCTCTCAATAATCTCCAGCAGGTAATCAATATCTCCGTCGCCGATTGTGTGGACTCCGACGTACCGGCCCCCATTCTTAATGTGCTGATAAAGCATATTGTAGTTTTCACTTCCCGGTTCATAGGAACATCTTGGGGCTCTCTCCCCACTTTCTGGCCGCACGGGCAAACTGGAACACCCGCCACCGGTTGATTCCGCCCCGCGGGATCCTCCGTACCAGAAGAAGTCATTCCCCAGGCCTTCCATGAAATTCGAAGCATTCCTGACGTAATCGTCATTAAAGAGCGCATTCTCCCTGTAATACCAGACCCACATGTTCCTCATGGGCATCTGTCCACTGGTCGAGAGATCGTGGTAAATTTTGATGTTGGAGGGCGCATAAATCCCGGAGCCAAAAGTTGTTACCCCGTAGCCCGTCCACCAGCTCAACTCGAGGCGGTGCATCTCCCGCAACTCCGGATAGTGATTCCGCATCACCACATCGTGAAACATCCACCGCATGGATACGGTGTCCGTGACCCAAGGAAAGACCTTTTTGGCTTCTGCGAGCGCTAGATCGTTGACCATTATTCCTACAAAAGGATTTTCTAACACCACGGGATTGTTGGGCGCCATCCGGTTTAGCATTTCCTTAGGGATCATCTTCCCATCCAAGACGTCGCCGAATTCGCTGCCCCTCATATACTCGTATTTGTCACCCAGGTGAAAGACGATGTGGATGAACTGGTCCGGTTTGGCCTTGCTGAGAGCTTCTTGGAGTATCCCCGGAAACGCCTTGGCTTGTTCTTCCGGAGTCCCTCTGACATAGCGGTTTACTACAATGTCGTCCGTCAGCACCTTGTTCCTCGAATAGGAATTCCCGCGAGCCCAGTCAAACGGGTGATCATGCACGACGACCAGTCCCGGAAGGACAGTGCGGCTCTTCAGATCGATCTGTTTCGTGTTCGGCCCAGCCTGCCCGCGAATCTGTGTGTTCGTGCCAACGGCTGATATCTTGCCATCCCGGATAGCCATTGCCTGCACAATCGTCCCTACATTCGATGCGAAAGAAGCATCGTCCATCGTCACAATCTTGCCGTTGTAGAGGATGAGGTCCGGATAGGCCGTCAACTCTGCTGGAGCGGTCACGCTCTGCTGGCCACGGACGCCCGTACTAAGAAGCATTACCCAAAACACGACAATTCCCGTTCGCCGGATTAGGTTGGTCATAGGGGAATCTCCTTTTTCCGCTGTCGCACGTCTGAGAAGCTTTGCTTGGGGCAAGATCATACTCCCGTGGTTCTCTTACTACAAGACCGTCTTTGCCATTCAATAAGGAAGGACCTATGGTCAGCTAGGCGTGAAAAATTTTGGCACTCCAGGGTGACGCAATTTTCAATCGCGCGCTTGGTCTGAGCCCTCGTGTCAGAGCTTTAGTCAGCTAACTATTTGAAACGAAGCAAATAAGAAGCAACGTTTGGATTGGCTCCCAATATGCTTCAGCCTATATGGGGAACCAGTAAGAGGAGGTGATTGCCATGTCTGAAAAATCCCAACATGAATTCGATTTCTCAAAATTTGCGAACTCGCTTACGACTGCCCCGTGGGCAATGTTGGAAAAAGTAGAAGAGGAGATTAAAAACATTTCCAACGTCTCCGTGGAAGACTCAATGCGCCGATTCAGGCAGACAGCTTACCTGAGAAAGTTGGATAGGCTCAAATGCTTCGCCCAGACAGGCGAACTTCCTGAGAACATGACTCCCAAGGAGCGCGAAGGGTACAACCTGTTGCGCGAGTGCCTGGCTTGGACAGCATAAGATTGGCGTGTGCGTGCGGCTGAGTGACGCTGGGAAGTGGTTTCGCCCCCCTGACGGCCCGCCCTCCGAAGGGTTTTGGGCCGCAGGGTGGTTGCGGAATAGACAAAGTAGCGGCTATAACGTAATTACTTGGTCTACCTTTGCTGGTCCCAGCGCCGCGTAGAGATCGGGGAAACACCCGATCCGCGCGCCGTCGACGAGCTTCTTATCGATTTCCCGTTCGTAGGCGCACTGGTCGCAGGCCATCAACAGCATCGGATTCTTGTCCATTAACTTTTTAAGCCGCTCTGCCACCGCGTTGCCCTTGACCAGCATGAAACTGTTGTCCGCAAAGAAAAACATTCCTGCTACGTCCACCCCATGTCTGCCTTCCTCCATTTGGGGAATGATCATGGTGCTAAGAATTCTGTGTGCCAAGGTTGTGGAAAATATATAGGCTACTTTCATGGTTTGTCTCCTTTTTATTGTTATGGTTCCAGATTGTACTTGCGCAGTAATTGCAGCGCCGAATTTTGATTTTTGCCACCGCCACTGCTCCGCGAAATAGTTACTTCAAAATTGGTTCAGGTTGAACCGGTAAGCGACGCTTAGCTGGAAAGTCACATTCGGAGCTACCTGTCCCTAAAGGCCAAGATAACCGTGAGTCGTCTCATTGCAATTCTTTTCCTCGATTGTATTTTTTAATGGAGAATTTTGATCCCCACACACTTCTGCAAACAACTGACCAATTTGATGCGAACAGGCCATCTCAGGAGATGATCCCGTGGAGTTTCCATTGCCGGAGCTTGCCTTGGTCCGGCTATGGAAACGGTGGCCGTCCATTCCGCCTTGTTTCCGTGCCTGCGACGTTGCCCTTGACTGGCTGAGCACACAGCAAGCGGAACCCGCCCGCTACGAAAAAAGGCCGAAATTAGGTTGTAGAAGGAGCTAAACGCGCGGCGGGGGTGTCGAACTGAACAATGCAGGGTCTAAGTAGAAACGGTATATTTCAGGAATGTGACGCTCCGGTATGAACGGCCGGACCAAGCTGAATTCGCTTGGAATCACGGCCACACCAAGCAGGAAGATGCTCACGGAACTCTTGCTGTCATCCGCAGCGATCAAACAGATGGGGCCATTTGGTTTCGCTTTTCCCATGATACACATCTCGGAGCAGTCGGCTCCCTCTGCCATGCCAGACGTTTCTTCTTCGCTGGCGCCGGCAAAGGCTTCACCGCCTGCGCACACCACCCACAGCCCGTTGAGGGAAAGCGGAAGGAGCAGCACGAAAACTACGAGCTTGCGCGACATGGGTGCTAAGCTAGCTGCTTTTATTTGCCTTGTCAACCTGGGGATTTTTGATGGTGCCGTTAGAACAAGATATGTGCGGTGTAATGAGCAGATACAATATCCGCTGGAGGCGGTTTTGCGTTGCAGCTTGCTGCCAGCCAAAGGAAAGCAGAGTGCCGGAAAGCTCTTAGCTGGGATGCCTGCGTTGAGCGAAAATACCCCCGGTAGCCTGCTGATATTAAATGAAAAATTTGGAGCGGGATACGGGACTCGAACCCACGACGTCCCGCTTGGGAAGTTATCCGTAGATTATCAATAAAGAACTTAGGCGTCCATGGCGTTGATTCTTGGCCAGTTGAAACCACACATTCTAAAGACACACCCCTTAAGCACCCCTGTGAATGGAGTAAAAGTGGAGTAACGCTCAAGAGCGTTCACGCTGGCAGTCAGCTTCATTCCTTTCTCAATTTCCTCGAAAGAACCTGCGCCGCAACGCTCATCCTTACGTACAAAGTGGTTCATGCGCCCTGGATGATGCACGCAATTGTAAAAACCTCTGACCTCATGAGTGTTGGGCCTAGATCGATAGCAGCGATTACAGGATTTTCTTTCTTCATTTCCTTAGCAGCGTGTACGAGTGCATTCGTTACGCCGACAGAGACCTTCGCTACTGGACCATCTTTCCCCATTTCAATCATTTTCTCTGCTGTTAGCCTTAGCGCAGCCGCTACGTTGGTAAGTTCTTCGGGTGTCATCAACGTTTACCTCCACGAGTATTTCCCGAAAATGGTAGCCGGAAGCTACCTTGCTAGCAACTGGGAAATGAGCGCCGATTTGCTGACCGGCCCCGGATTTTTGCACCAGTTTCAGGGTGAGTTTCCGGTTGTTTGCAGGCCTTGCAGATCGCAGCTAGCTGCGATCTGCAAGGCGAACTCGTTCGGCGTCCTCTCCCCCCGGGCCCGGTGAGGACGACTCTGATGGTGCTCCCTCCGCCAAGCCTCGAGGATCGGT
>JADFGZ010000024.1 GCA_022567475.1 Acidobacteriota bacterium
TCTGGAAACGCCTCTCTAGACGTTACCTGGGCGGGGAAAACTCCCAATTTTGGCTTGCAGCCACCTACAAGGAGGAGCTGCGCGAAAAGGGGATTGATGGTTTCCCGAAAGCTGTTCGGGAGTGGTATCGCTCATGGAATAAACCCGGCACAGTGGTGCGCCTCCGAGGAGCAGTTGCCTTTGCTCAACATGGTATTTGTGGCATTTGGATTGCTCTCCTGCCAATCAGCAAAAAGGAACTCGTGAAACCATTGGAGGCGAACTTGATTCCGATTGCCAATCAATGGAACATTGCGCACGGCTATGAACCGCTCATCAATAAACAACATCAAGTATGGCGGATGCGCAGACCTTAGGGTTATGGCTACGGCAAACGCGACATTTCCCCGTGGGTTTTTCGCTTGTCATCCCGCGCCGTTTTAGCTCCTTGGGCCGTGTTTCTCCTCGGGCATGGCGGAGATAACGGACCGCAGAAGCGAGTTCACAGCCTCCGAAGACTGGAACACTACTGCCACATCGGGATCGAGAACCACCGCGATAGAGCTGCCCGACATCCGGGTTGCAAACCGATTCGGCTTGGCCTTGCTGTAGTCGAAACGGTATTCCTCGCGCATCGTGTCCCTCGGCTTCCCTCTCGACTCCGCTCGGGGCATGGCTCGGGACAGATCGCGCCTGGTTTCTCGCTTATTTGCGACCGCTGTTTTCTTCATAGTCTTTTCGCTCCAAACGCGATGCTTTTCGAGCGCTGATCAGCCGAACCCTCGTCCTGTCGAATTGAAGGGCCATTCCAGGGAAATGTTACCACATCGGTCCTGGTACAATGGAGTCCACCGAGTGGAGGAGAAAATCTTGGCCCAACTCACCGAAACCAACCGCCCGCCGCTTACCCTCCTCACCCCGGAAGAGGAGATGTTCCAATCCTCCGTCCGGCAGTTCGCTCGGGACAAAATTGCTCCGCTGGTCCGGGAGATGGACGAGAAGGGCGAGTTTCGCCGGGAGTTGATTGACGACTTTTTCCGGATGGAGTGGATGGGAATAGAAATTCCAGAGGCCCTGGGCGGCTCGGGCGGAAACTTCTTCAACTGCATCCTGGCTATCGAGGAACTCTCCGCCGTGGACCCTTCCGCCGGAGTCATCGTGGACGTCCACAACACCCTGGTGAACAACGCCCTGCTGCGCTGGGCGACCGAAGATCAAAAAAAGCGTTACCTCCCTCGCCTGGCCAAAGACACGATGGGCGCTTACGCGCTTTCAGAAGCCGGCGCCGGTAGCGACGCCTTTGCTCTGGCCACGGTTGCGGTGGACCACGGCGACCACTTCCTGCTCCGTGGCCGGAAGTTGTGGATCAGCAACGCCCGCGAGGCCGGGCTGTTTCTTCTGTTCGCCAACGCCAACCCGGAGGCGGGCTACCGGGGCATCACCGCCTTCCTGGTGGAGAGGGGCTTTCCCGGCTTCGAGGTCGGACGAAAAGAAGACAAGCTCGGCATCCGCGCCAGCAGCACATGCGAGTTGCTGCTCGACGACTGCCGCGTGCCGCGTGAAAACGTGCTGGGCAAGATCGGCGAAGGCTACAAGATCGCCATCGAGACGCTGAACGAGGGCCGCATCGGCATCGGAGCACAGATGATCGGGCTGGCACGCGGGGCGCTCGACCACGCCATACGTTATTCCAAGGAGCGCAAGCAGTTCGGCAAGGCAATCGCCGAGTTCCAAGCCGTGCAGTTTCAACTGGCGGAGACGGCTACCGAGATTGAGGCCGCGCGGCTGATGGTTTATAACGCCGCGCGCCTGCGCGATGCGGGCCAGCCCTTCCTGAAAGAGGCCGCCATGACCAAGTATTTCACTTCCTGTGTCGCCGAGCGCGCCGCCTCGCTGGCCGTTGAAATCTTCGGCGGCTACGGCTTTACCCGCGACTACCCGGTCGAGAAGCTCTACCGCGACGCCAAGATCGGCAAAATCTACGAGGGCACCTCCAATATGCAGCTCCAGACCATCGCCCGCGCCATCCTCGGTGCACGGTGAGACCGAATGCCGTCATGGAGCATTGCTGGATACTTGATAGATCATCACTGGTTCATTGGCAGCAGCGGTATTCTTCAGAAACCGTCTAGCGACCTTCGTGTCCATTCCTTCCACTGCTCCTTCCACTGACCTGCCCATTCAGCCGTCTCCCGGCAAAGGAATTCGGGCGAACTGGAGAGCTTTCCATTCGGGCAGACAATTTGTCCGGCACTAGCCAAACGCAACAAACAATAGTATGATCGGCTAAAGCAAGGGTAATGAGAAAGCGGATGCGGCAGAGAAAACTAAAGTGGTGCGACTGTATCAATCCCCTTCGCACGCCCCTGTTGCTTTTTTTCTTCCTGGCAGCCATCTCCGCGCAGGCGCAGTTGCCGGATTCCTTTAACGGCTGGGAAACAAAAAGCTTCCAGCCGATTCCCCTAACCCATCTCACCCAGTTTGTGGGAGACGACGCCTCCCTGCTGGAAGAATACGGCTATGTCGCAGGGGAGCGGCGGGAATATGCAAAAGGAAACGCGACGCTCTCCGCCACCTTGTGGAAGATGCAGGACGCCAGCGGCAGCTTTGGACTCTTCACCTTTCTCCGGGAGCCGGGAACCATCCCGGTCGAGGTGCCGGACCGGGCTGCAGCCGGACCGGACCGGTTGCTGCTCCAGCGCGGGGTCTACCTGCTGGATGTTCAGGGAGCGCAACTGACGGCGGACGAGGCGGAACTGCTGCTCGGAAACCTCCCGCAGTCGAGCAGGTCGAGAACCCTGTTGCCCGTGCTCCCCGATTACCTGCCGAAAGAGGACTTGGTTGCCCAATCGCCCAAGTATCTGATGGGGCCCGTTGCCTTTGAGCGAGTCGAACAGGATTTACCCTCTGCCGTCATCGGTTTTGACATGGGGGCCGAGGCCGAGATAGCGCAGTACCGCATCGGCGGCAACGCGGTTCGCCTGCTGCTGGTGAACTATCCCACGCCTCAAATGGCCGCAAAAAAACTGCGGGAGTTCAAGCAAACCCCTCCCCTCGGCCAGGACCGTCCCCTCTACATTGAACGAAAGGGCCCACTGCTCTGTTTTGTCCTGGACGCGGCGAACCCGACCCTGGCCGATGTATTGTTCAGCCAGGTCAACTATGCGATCTCAGTCACTTGGAACCAGTACGTCCCGACGGAAAAGGACAACATCGGTAAAATGATGCTGAACATATTTTGGTTGGCTGGGTTCGTCCTGCTGTTTTCCTTAGTGGCAGGCCTTTCGTATGGGGGAGTTCGCGTCCTGGCAAAGAAATTCATCCCAATACCTATTTTCGACCGTCCGTCGCAGGTTGAGATCATTCAGTTACGCATAGACAACCGGTAACATATTGTGGCCGTTGCCATATACCGTCCCAATTGGCGAAAACGGCGCAATTCAAGCATACGCTTTATCATAAGTTGCCAATTAATGACTCCAGTTTAACTTATTGATAAATAAGATGTTATTTAGTTAAAATTTGTCTTAAATTTCCCTTGACAAGGGTTTGAGGGCAGGAATAAACTCATTTCACGGTTTTGACGGTTGCGCATTTGTCGAAACTGTTTACCCTTTCGTCAATGCCCACCCTCCGGGGTGGGCATTTTTATTGTATAGTGTTTTTGGGACCGCCTAGTCTCACCGAAAATTTTTATCAGCCTTGCAATACTGGAAAGGAGAAAGAATTCATGAAAATTAAAGTAGGCATCAACGGTTTTGGAAGAATTGGGCGCAATATTTTCCGTGCTTCTTTGGGAAATTCCGAGATCGAATTCGTCGCCGTCAACGACATCACCGACCCGTCCACGCTCGCTCATTTATTGAAATATGATTCCATTCTGGGCAACTTAAAAAACTCCGTGACCGCCGGGAAAGACTCCGTGTCGGTGGATGGAAAGAGCATGAAGGTTTTTGCCGAACGGGACCCCGGCAAGATTGATTGGGATTCGGTGGGAGCTCAGATCGTAGTCGAATCGACCGGCTTGTTCACCAACGCGTCGGACGCCGCCAAGCACCTGCGGGGAGGGGTGAAGAAGGTCATCATATCGGCCCCGGCAAAGGGCGAGGACGTCACACTTGTTTTAGGCGTCAACGACAATGCCTATGATCCGGCGAAGCACCGCGTCATATCGAACGCCTCCTGCACCACCAACTGCCTGGCCCCGGTGGCCAAAGTCCTCAACGACCAGTTCACGATCCGCAGCGGCTCCATGACCACGATCCATTCCTACACGAATGATCAAAAGCTGCTCGACCTGCCCCACAAGGACCTGCGCCGTGCCCGCTCCGCCGTGCTTTCGATGATCCCCACCTCGACCGGCGCCGCCAAGGCGGTTCACCTGGCGATTCCGGAGCTCAAGGGCAAGCTGGATGGCTTTGCCATGCGCGTGCCCACCCCCAACGTGTCGGTGGTGGACTTGGTCGTATTCGTCGAGAAAACCACTTCCGTAGAGCAAGTCAATGCGGCGCTGAAGGCAGCCTCCACGGGAGCCATGAAGGGAATCCTCGGCTATTCAGAAGAAGAACTGGTCTCGGCTGACTTCAAGGGCGACGAGCGCTCCTCGATTGTGGACGCCCCCCTGACGCGGGTCATCGCGGGCAACTGCGTGAAGGTCATCTCCTGGTACGACAACGAATGGGGTTACTCCTGCCGGGTTCGGGATCTGATTCAGTTCATGGTCTCGAAGGGGTTGTAAGCAGCGGCTCCGTCCGCGCGGTTCGTTCGCAACCTGACGACAGAGGCGACTCCCATGCCGAAACTCTCCATTCGCGACCTGACGCTCGAAGGCAAACGCGCCTTCGTGCGCGTGGACTTCAATGTCCCGCTCTCGGAGTCGGGCACGATCACGGACGACACTCGCATCCGCCAGACGCTTCCCACGCTGGAGTACGCCCTGGGGCGCGGGGCGCGTTTGATTCTGGCCTCGCATTTAGGGAGGCCCAAGGGCAACCCCAATCCCAAGATGAGCCTGGCGCTGGTGGCGAAGCATTTGAGTTCCCTGCTCCGCCGCCCTGTCGCCTTCGCCCCCGACTGCGTGGGGCCGGAGGCCGAACGCTACGCGGCCAGCCTCGGCAACGGAGAGCTGCTGTTGCTCGAGAATCTGCGCTTCCACCCGGATGAGGAGGCCAACGATCCGGAATTTTCCCGCCAGTTGGGGCAGATGGCGGACTGCTACGTGAACGACGCCTTCGGCTCGGCACATCGCGCGCACGCTTCCACCGCCGGCATCACCGAGTTCATGCCCGTCTCCGCCGCGGGCTTTCTGATGGAAAAGGAGCTGGAGTATCTCACCAAAGCCACCTCCAGCCCGGAGCGGCCCTACATAGCCCTGCTCGGCGGGGCCAAGGTCTCGGACAAGATCGCCGTCATTCGGAACCTGCTTCCGCTGGTGGACGCGCTGCTGATCGGCGGCGCCATGGCCTACACCTTCCTGCGCGCCAGGGGGGATCAGACGGGAAAGTCATTGGTGGAGGAAGACAAGCTCGACCTCGCGAAGAACCTGCTGGCCGAGGCGGAACAGAAGAAATACCGCTTGCAGTTGCCGGTCGATCACGTCATCGCCCGGAAGATGGACGCCGCAGCCGAGACACGCACGGTGGACGGCAGCTCGACGCCCATCCCATCCGACTACATGGGGCTCGACATTGGGCCGGAGACGGTGAAGCTCTACGCCGCCCAGATCGCCCAGGCCAAAACCGTTGTCTGGAACGGGCCGATGGGAGTTTTTGAACTGGAGCCCTTTGCGCAGGGGACGTTGAGTATGGCGAAAGCTCTGGCTTCTTTGAAAGGGACCAGCATCGTCGGCGGCGGGGACTCGATAGCCGCCGTCGCCCAAGCAGGGGTCGCCGAGCGCATCACGCATATCTCGACCGGCGGCGGGGCGTCGCTGGAATTCCTGGCGGGGAAAAAACTGCCGGGCGTCGAGGCGCTGACGGATAAGTAAGCAGTACCTTTCTAGGATTCCTGCTCCCACCCTGACAGAATCTTTTCAGCCAGGTTCTCTCCCGACTCCGACCATAGCAGCTTCTTCGCAACCGGCAGTCTCCGTTCCAGCCGGCGCACAAAGCCCAAAAGCTGCTGGATGTTTTCCTGCGTCCGTTGTCTCGCCATCTCCATCTCTGGGCTGTCCTGCAAGTGCGTCAACTCGTCCGGGTCCGGCACGAAGGCGAAATCCAGCCCGAAGTTGACCTGCAGGTCGCAACGCCCCTCCTCGCCTTCATCCTCGAACTCCTTCCCAAAGCAAACCAGAGAAACCGGCGACGGAACCTGACGCCTTTTACCGGGAGCCTCCGGCGAGGCTCGCAGCCAGAGGTCCCAGTTCATCTCCGCCTCATAGGCACAGTCGGCGTGGAGCCATTCCGCGGCCAGCCCGGTTACATGCTCCACGTCGGCCCCCTCCTGGAAGCTCTGCTGCAAAACCGGTGTCTCGCTCCAGAGCAAAGGATAAACAGCGAGCGACCAGACGCCGGGCGAGGTAGCCGAGACAGGAAACTCCGCGAGCGCGCTCCCCCAGTGCTGGAGCATGTTGCTCTCGCTGAAGTTATTTAACCAAAGGTTCAAATATACAAGGTCGGCCATGGAGGACCATTATGGAAGGGGCAGGAAAGGAAGGCAACCGCTACGACCGTGCAGCGGCGTCTCGACCGTGCATATGACTTCAAGGATTAGATTATAATGCACGGATAGGTTACTGATTGCTTGAATGTTGCGAGCCAGCTTTAATCCTAATCAAAACTCCGCAGATCGCTACCGGTCATCTCCGGCGGCTGGGGGATGCCGCAAATACCGAGCAGAGTGGGTGAGATGTCGCGCAGCGAGCCTCCTGCACGCAAACTGACACCCTGGCTGTCGGGAACGGCCAACAGGAAAGGCACAGGGTTGGTGGTGTGATAGGTGTGGGGACCGCCGGTGACTGGGTCCGTCATCAACTCCGCGTTGCCGTGGTCGGCTGTAACGATCATGCCGCCGCCGACGCGCCGCAGCGCCGCGTAGATGCGGCCCAATCCGGCATCCACAGCTTCCACGGCGCGGACCGCCGCCTCCAGCTTGCCGGAGTGGCCCACCATATCGGCGTTGGCGAAATTGATCACTAGAAAGTCGAACGTCTTGTCCTCAATCGCCTTGACGACGGCGTCGGCGATTCCGCTGGCGCTCATCTCCGGTTTCAGGTCATAGGTGGCGACTTTGGGCGAGGGCACCAGGATGCGGTCCTCGCCAGGAAAGACCTTTTCTATGCCGCCGTTGAAAAAGTAGGTGACGTGGGCATACTTTTCCGTCTCCGCCACCCGCAGGTTGCGCAACTTGTGCTCGGCCAGGACGTTGGCCAGGATGTGCTCGGGCATCTCCGGACCCAGCACATGGGGAAAGGTGAAACTCTTTTCGTACTGGGACATGGCCACAAAGTGGAGGCGCTGGGGCATCCTCGCACGCGAAGGCTCCGGAAGAGCAGGGTCAGTCAGCGCACGGGAAATTTGCCGCGCCCGGTCGGCCCGGAAGTTGAAAAAGATCACGGCATCTTCGTCGCGGATCACCCCGACCGGCTCTCCCTGCTTGCCGGTAATGACAACCGGCGCCACAAACTCATCGGTCACGCCCTGCTCGTAAGAGTTCTTGACAGCCGCAATGGGGTCCTGCGCCTTCACCCCTTCGCCATACACCCCTTTGCCTAGAACCATGGCCGCATATGCCTTTGCCGTGCGCTCCCACCGCTTGTCGCGGTCCATGGCATAGTACCGGCCGCTGACGCTGGCGACCGCACCCACGCCAATGGTGCGCATCTGTTGCTGCAACTGCTCCAGGTACCCCCGGCCGCTGGTGGGGGGCGTATCCCGTCCGTCGAGAAACGCATGCACAAACACATGATCCACATGGTTCTGCCTCGCCATCCGCAACAGCGCATAGAGGTGTTCCTGGTGGGAGTGGACTCCGCCGTCGCTGACCAAGCCGAGCAGATGGAGCCGGCGGCCTCGCGCATGCTCCATGGCGCGGGTCAAGACGGGGTTGCGGAAGAACTCGCCCGATTGAATCATGCCGTCGATGCGGGTGATGTCCATGCGGATGATCCGGCCGCTGCCGATGTTGAGGTGCCCCACCTCGCTGTTGCCCATCTGGCCGTCTGGAAGACCGACTGATGGGCCGGAGGTATGGATCAATGTATTGGGGAAGGTGCGGGTCAGTTCATCCCAGGCAGGCTTCCGGGCCAGCGCAATGGCGTTGTTTTGGGGCGATGGGTTGTAGCCCCAGCCATCGAGGATGATTAAGAGGAGCGGCTTGGGAGGCATGGATTTGGCGCATCTCCTTTAGGAGCAGGTTAGGCACGGACGGCTAAATATTGAACGCTGGTCGGGTGCAACGCTTGGTTAGACACCCACGCGTACGAATGTACCGGGTCGAGCACTCTCTAGCGCCTTGAGCAGCTCCGGCACAAGTGGTCGCAATGTCTGTATCCGATTCGACCGCGCCTTAATCGTGACGAGCGCCAAATCTGGCGGCAGGTCTTGAGTGCGTTGCAGGTGCTTATCAACCGTCAAGAAAGCGCCGAATTTGCCAGAAGCCCGCCGAAGCAGTTCGCCATTCTCTATACCTGACCAGCCCTCTTGCTGTACCGTACTCACTTCATGGCCAGCCAACTCGTCCGCCAACTCCTGGGGCAGGCACTCATCGAGCAGAATGCGCATTTGCTTCGAGAGCCTCCCGGGCCAATTCAAGCGCACCGATCGCCTGTTCACGGGTTACCGAGGGAAAAGATTTCAGGAAGTCATCAAGGTTATCGCCCGCTTCGAGGTAGTCGATGAGATTCTGGAGGGGGACACGAGTGCCCACAAAGACTGGAGTTCCACCAAGAATGTTTGGGTCACTGTGAATGACTTTAGCGCGTAATCCCATAGGTTTTTTTCAGCGCAATGTTTTCAGTATACCACCAACTTTCGTGGTGGTGTGCCTAACGGCTGGCGGCTAAGCCGCAGTACCCATGCGTCACCGGTGCCGTCGGCTGCAGCGCCCTGTTAGGCGGTCTCGTTCATGCTTGCCGGATTCTCTCCCGCCACGCCCATAATGGTGCCACGAATGCGATCGCGGCAAACACATACAGGATGACTACGATCAGCCATCCCCTGTTTACGTAACGCGCGAGAACGTGCGGTGAAACCATGATCGTTGCGACGACAGCGATTCCGGCGACGATGAACGATACCGCGAAATACCGCAACGCGAAGACAGCACCCCTCACGTACAACTGATGCACGCTCGAACCGTCTCAGTGCTGGAGTTCGAACGTGATGTTGTTCGCAGCCCGATACGCAGCGGTCATTTCGGTGTACTTGTATCGCAACCAGTGACTGAGTGCTCCAAGGGTCACGTCAGTGTGCGCATACAGAAAGGCGGTCACCACCGCGAACAGTGGAACGACCACGAGCAGTCCCCACCACTTGGGGTCGGTTATATACACGCCACCGATGACTCCCGACGCGGAGACAAACAGAATCAGGTACTGATCGCGGTGGCGAATACGCTCCATTTCTTCCTCGCGTACCGCCTTGTAGTGCTCGGTCAGAATCGTTTCTGGGTCTGCCATATCTTCTGGCCCTCTGACTTCTGTTTAGGCTGGCCTGGATCAACCCGCACCCGGTCAGCCTCAGACGCAACCGCGACGGATGGGCCGTGGCACCACGGCTGCCCCTCTGGGTTATCCACCGCTCTCGAACTGGCTTGGGTCGATAACCCTGGCACCGTGGTGTACGGTAAGAATCTGCACCTCATCTTGCCGGATTCTGTAAATTAGGCGATAGTTGCCGAGAACAATCTCCCGAAAGTTCTGATCATTCAACTCAGGCACAACCTTCCTGACCGGGGAAAGTTTGTCAGCCGCTCGGTGGCGCGAAAGGCGCTCTGGGCAAAGACTGCCGCAACTTGAGGTGCATCTCGGGCAATGAAAAGGCAGATCGCCTAGAGATCGTCCAGAGCTTGCGGCGTCCATTTTACCTCAGCCATTTCGCCATGCGTTGTCGAGCCTCTTCCTGAGTGACGAGTGCTCCGTTGTCCGCCTGCTTCTGTCCCCTTTCGATTTTGTAAAGCAGGTAGAGACGCTCAAGAGCATCCTCAATGGTGGCATCGTCAGGCAACTCTTCGATGGCCTTCAGCATTTGTTCCTTTGTCGCCATGGATAACTCCTAGTGTTTGTGTCCCATAAAGGCGTTTCGAGTCACACCGCCATTTCGGGCGAGAATTGCGCGTCGAGCCACAACTTCATGCCGCCACAACGGGGTGATCGAGCTTACGGGCGGCAAAAGTCAAGCAAGCCTGAAGATCTTCAGGCTCAAGATCCGGCATCTCTTTCAGCACCTGCTCTGCCGTCAAACCGGCGGCAAACAATTCGAGCACGTCCTCGGTCACACGGATACGCGTGCCACGAATGCAGGGCCGCCCACCGCATTGTTCAGGATGGAGGGTTATACGATCGGAAAAATTGCTCATGCCTCTCTCTCTATTCTAATCCGATTCGAGACCTGGGTGTTAGCGCGTGAATGATCGAGGGGTTCCATATAGGAACATCTCCAGAATCATATAGCTCACCCGCGCGCGGTTCCAAAGACCGTCTTGCGCCCCAGGAACTTCGCATCCTCGCCCAGTTCTTCCTCGATGCGCAGCAACTGGTTGTATTTGGCGATGCGGTCGCTGCGGCTGCCCGAGCCCGTCTTGATCTGCCCGGCGCCGGTGGCGACGGCGAGGTCGGCGATGAAGGTGTCTTCGGTTTCACCCGACCGGTGCGAGATCACCGAGCTATAGCCATTGCGGCGGGCCATCTCAATGGCTGCCAGGGTCTCGGTCAGCGTGCCGACTTGGTTCAGCTTAATCAGGATGGCATTCGCCGCCTTCTGCTCGATCCCCTCCTCCAGCCGGTCCGTGTTGGTCACAAACAGGTCGTCGCCGACCAGTTGCACACGGGAGCCCAGCTTTTCCGTCAGCAGTTTCCAGCCCTCCCAATCGTCCTCGGCCAGCCCGTCCTCGATGGAGACAATAGGATATTGGCGCACCCAGTCCGAGTAGAACTCCACCATCTGCTCGGAGGTGCGCTCGCTGCGGTCCGATTTCTTAAAGATGTATTTGCCGTTCTCATAGAACTCGCTCGAGGCCGGGTCCAGCGCCAGGGCGATATCTTCGCCGGGCCGGTAGCCTGCCGCCTGGATCGCCTCCAGAATCTGCTCCAGCGCCTCGGTGTTGGAGCGCAGGTTGGGGGCGAAACCGCCTTCGTCGCCGACCGAGGTGGCATAGCCCTTCTTGGAGAGGACTTTTTTCAGGTGATGGAACGTCTCCACGCCCATGCGCAGCGAATCGGCGAAGGTGGTAGCGCCCAGTGGAACAATCATAAACTCCTGGAAATCCACATTGTTGTCGGCATGGACCCCGCCATTGACGATATTCATCAGAGGCACCGGCAACAACGAGGCGTTTACCCCGCCGAGGTAGCGGTAGAGCGGCAACTCCAGTGTGTCGGCCACGGCGCGGGCCACAGCCAGTGAAACGGCCAGAATTGCATTGGCTCCCAGCCGCGATTTGTTGGGCGTTCCGTCGAGCTGTATCAGCAAGCGGTCCACTTCGGCCTGCTCGGCGGCGTCCTGGTCTTCCAGGGCCGGGGCAATCGTTTCGTCGATGTTTTGAACGGCGCGGGACACTCCCTTTCCCAGATACCGCCGCGCATCGCCATCGCGCAACTCCACGGCCTCATGCTCCCCCGTGGAGGCTCCGCTCGGAACAGCGGCCCAGCCGATTACACCGCTCTCGAGCATCACCTCCGCTTCCACTGTAGGATTGCCTCGGGAGTCCAGAATCTCCCGCCCCTGCACCCATTCAATTGTTGTTTCTGTATCTTTAGCCATGGCTGTATTCCATATTCTCCGCGCACTGCGCCTATGTGTCGGCCAACAAGGCGCCGGTTGACGCGAAAGTGGTAACTGGATTATTTTTCATCGAACTACGGCCCGAAAGGATGGCATACCGAAGCTGCTTTCGGCAGCTTCTTCGGTCGCAGACAGGTGAGAAGATAGCGAAGAAGGTCATCCCGGTCGTTGGTCACCACCCAGAGCCCTTCCCGAAGACCGATGAGTAAAAGCGGGAAAAAGAAAGCCTGCCCCGTCACGAACCACCGACGACGTTGACTTACCCAGCTTGGACTCACCACTTAGGCGTGCCCACAACTTAGGTGTACACTAGGTGTCCCTACTTAAAGATACGCGGCAGCGATGACTTCCGGCAGAAGCCCGAGAAATCGCCTCTTTTGCCCTTCGGAGGAGCCTGGAAAAACAGCTTGACTTTCATAGGCCCCCCCCTATTATAGCCGTAGCCGTTCTGAAACTACAAACAGTTGGGAGGTGTGGTGTGTGGCGGAAGTAAGACTTCAAGATGGAGAGTCGCTTGAAAATGCCCTTCGCCGCTTCAAGCGGAAGGTCCAGCAAGCCGACATCATCAAGGAAGTCAAAAAACATTCGTATTATCTAAAACCGGGCGAGAAACGACGAGTCAAGGCAGCGTTAGCACGCAAGCGAAACCGCAAAAAGACCAGACGCGACTTCGACTAATCTCCGCGGGTGCAGTTGGACGGAATACCCTTTGGCTCAGTTTGAGCGGGCCAAGGGGGGAGCCGTCATATGGTTTTCCGAGGTCCTGATCCAGTTAGGCTGCTGGCGTTATCGGCACGTCGAAACCCTGGGAATTTCGGGGGGGGACTCAAATCCATGGCGGACAATGCGGAATATCAAGATCGAAGCTTGAAGTGCGTGGACTGCGGTGAGGATTTCGTCTTCACGGCAGGAGAGCAGATTTTCTTCGCCGATAAGCATTTTCGGAATGATCCGAAACGCTGCAAGCCCTGCAAGGCGAAGCGGAATCAGTCGGCATCGGGCGGCGGATATCGGACAGAGACCACGACGGTCTGTTCGCAATGCGGAAAAGAAACCACCGTGCCCTTTAGACCCACGCAGGGCCGGCCGGTTTTTTGCCGGGAGTGTTTCCAACAACATCGGGTGGCTTCCGCTTCAGCCGGACAGATCCAATAGCTAACCGAGCACGCCGCTACGCCTCGTTCCCTTCCTAGCTGGGTTCATGTATTGGGACGGCGAGTGCGTTGTGTGCCCGAAGCGTTCGTTGCGCGATTTTTCGCACTTTCCTCAATAATTCTCTGCTCGGTTCATTCAAGCTAAGGGATGCCCAGTTTTCATACCATCAACTACGGATGCCGCGCCAATCAGGCGGACGGAGCCGCGCTGGAACAGGACCTCTCCAACCGCGGCTTCCAGGCCGTCAGCGACCGGTCCCGCGCGGACATCGTAGTCGTGAATAGCTGCACCGTGACGGCTGCCGCTGATCGTGACGTGCGGCAGATGGTGCGAAGGATTCAGCGCGAAAACCCTGCGGCGCAGATCCTGGTGACCGGCTGTTATGCCCAGCGCAGCCCGCAGGAACTGGCCGCCTTGCCCGGCGTCCAATGGATCATGGGCAATTCCCATAAAACAAAGATCGGGCCAATTCTCTCCCGCGAATTCCCTTCCGCCAGCCCGAAGCGTCATTTCCTGCCCTTGCAAGCGCTGAATGCTCCGGCTTTGGACGGCGAAAATGAGGCGGACGACGACCTCCAAAAGCTGGGGACCACGGCTCCTGCCAGCGCCCCCTTCGCCCCAAAGATTTTTACCGGTGATATCGGGTCGCAGCATCAACTTCTGGTGGCCCCCGTCTTTGCCGCCGGGGAGCGGACCCGTCCCAACCTGAAGATTCAGGATGGCTGTAACAATCGCTGCTCTTTTTGTGTTATCCCCTCCGTGCGCGGACGCAGCCGCAGCCTGCCGCTCGCAGCCGTCCTGGAGCATGTCGGCTCGCTCTGCCAAGCTGGCTACCGGGAGGTGGTCTTCTCGGGCATCAACCTGGGCCGCTACGGACGCGACCTGCCGGGAAACCCCGGTTTGCGGCAACTGGTTCGCACCATCCTGGATGAAACTCCCCTCGAGCGGCTCCGGCTCAGCTCCGTGGAGCCGATGGACTTCAGCAACGCGCTGCTCGACCTGATGGCCGCCTCCCCCCGCATTGCCAAACACGTCCATGCCCCGTTGCAGAGCGGCTCGGACCGAATTCTGCGGCTGATGTACCGCAAATACCATCCGCACAACTACCGGGACCGTATGCTGGCCGCTTATCAGCGGATGCCGAACGCCGCCTTCGGCGCCGACGTAATCGTGGGATTTCCGGGCGAGTCCGACGAGGACTTTGAACTCACGCGAAGCTTTATCGACTCCCTGCCCTTTACCTACCTGCACGTATTCCCCTTTTCCCGGCGTCCCGGCACGCTGGCGGACAAAATGGCCGGCCAGGTCAACGGCGCCCTCATACGGAAGCGGGGCCGCATCCTGCGCGAGTTGGCGGCGCAGAAAAATCTGCGCTTCCGGCAACGGCAGGCAGGCCAAACCCTTTCGGCCATCACCCTGGGGGAAGCGACTCCCGGCGGCGCCATCGCGCTGAGCGATAATTACTTGAAGATATTGATTGCAGGCAAACAGTTAGCTGCCAACAGAATTGTTGCGGTCAGGATTTCCGGTCTAACTGAGAATGGCTTGCTGGGCGAGTTGGAGCAGGCCGAACCTTCCAGGATTTGACCCTCACAAGACATAATCCTTCCTGGACTTAATCCTCTACCGGACTTTTCCCTTCGATCATTACTTCCGCCAGAGCAATTGTACGGGTGTGGGTAATGGAGAGAATGATATGGACACCACCCATGCCCTGGAAAACTTCCAGCGCCCTCCCGGAGAGCTTCAGGCTGGGTTTCCCCCCCATCTGATTGGCGACCTCCATGTTGCGCCAGGTAATGCCGCGCCGCAATCCGGTCCCCAGAGCCTTCATGGCCGCCTCCTTGGCTGCAAAACGGGCGGCGAAACGCTGGTAGGAATTGCGGCGGCTCCGGCAATAGGCGATCTCTGCGGGGGTGAACACACGCTTCAGGAACCGCTCGCCGTGGCGCTCCACAGCAGCCTTTATCCGCGAAACCTCCGCAATGTCCACGCCGAGACCAAGGATCATAAAAAGCTGCCGTGCCCTCACTCACCGCCTGAATCTGCACCGAACCGAAACTGACCCGCTACCCGCTTCTTTGACGGCTGCTCCGGCCAAAGTATACCATTTAGGTGGACCAGGGCACGGGATATGGAATATCCGCCGCGCTTGCCCCGCCCGGTACCGAAAGGTCTCAACAAATGCTGCTGCAAGTTCCCCAATTGGCTCAACTGCCGTGGCTCGTCCACGGTTTCAGCACCCGGCGCGGAGGCGTGAGCCGACTTCCAAACTCCCGGTCCGGTTCCGCCCCCGGCAAAGACCTGAACCTCACAAAAAGCAAAGGGGACAGCGCACGGAACGTGGCCGAAAACCGGCGGCGGTTGATGGTCCGGCTCCGAGCAAAAAAAATGCAGCTTGTGACCCAGCGGCAGGTCCATTCGGATTTGATCCACGTGCTGAACTCTTCTCTTCCCTCGGATTTCCCCTCGGCAGGCGACGGATTGGTGACGGACCGCGCCGGGCTGTTGCTCTCGGTAACGGTGGCCGACTGCCTGCCGATTCTGCTAGTAGACACAAAACAGCGGGTGGTCGCGGCGCTCCACTGCGGCTGGCGAGGAACGGTGCGGCGCATCGCGCAAAAAGGCGTGGGGCTGCTGAAACAAACCTACGGCTCGCGCGACCGGGACTTGCGGGCCGCCATCGGGCCGGGCATCCGGGTCTGCTGCTACCGTGTCGGCGAGGAGGTGCGGGATGAGTTTGAGGGACAGTTTTCCTACGCCTCGCAGCTATTCGCCCGTTGCGAGGAACCGAGCCCCTTGCAAACAAGGTATCCGCTTCTTTTCCACTACAACACGGAGTCGCATGCTGCCTTTGACAATCTGCTGTATCTCGACCTGGTGCAGAGCAACATTCTTCAGCTCCTGGAGGCCGGTGTTGCTGCCACCCGCATTTACGCCGATGCCCCCTGCACCAGTTGCCACCCGGAGATGTTTTTTTCCCACCGCCGCGACGCCGGGCAGACGGACCGCCCAACGGGTCGAATGATGGGTGTGGTGGGCATCCGGGACATGCCGGCACGCAAAGCACCTTCTCTCCGGGATCAAGGTTAGCTTTGAGAAAATTTTAGAGGAGGCTGTCTACCGGGAGTTGAAAGCCGGAAAGCAGAGGGCTTTCAAAGGCGTCGCCGAGCGCAAACTGCCGGGCGAGTTGCAGGCCGTCGCCGGTCTGCCGGTAGAGTTCCATGGTCCGCGTCTCCGGGTCCACAATCCAGTATTCCTGAATACCGAACTGAGAGTACACGGCCAGCTTCCGCCTGCGGTCCTTATCGGCGGTGCTTGGAGAAAGGACCTCCACCACCAGGTCGGGGGCGCCCTCGATCCTCTCCTTCGCCACTTCGCTGAGCCGCTCCTTGCTCACAAAGAGAATATCCGGCTGCAGCACCGTGTACTGGTTGAAGATGGTGTCGAGAGGAGCAATAAAAACTTCCCCGAGCGAGTTCTCCTCGACATAGGCTAGCAGCCGAGCATGGAGTCTTCCGACAATTTTTTGATGCCGTGCGGTAGGCGATGGCGTCATGACCAATTCTCCGTCGAAGAGTTCGTACTGGTTCCGGTCCTCGGGCAGGAGGCAATACTCGTCGTAGGTCATCTTGGTGGCGGAGGATTTCATGAAATCAATTGTAGCATGGCGGGAAGCCAGTCGCGGAAAGCCTGTCGATGGTGCTGATCCTCTTTTGAACTGGCCGGTTCTGAACTGGTTCTGAGCTGCCAGGTTATGAACTGGAGGAACGCTAAGCCTCGGCCAGCTTCAATTGCCCGCAGGCGGCGAAGATGTCCCTGCCTCGCGGCTTGCGGATGTAAGCGGGCACTCCCTTATGAATCAATATCTGCTGAAAGCGGACGACCAATTCATCCGGCGGCGTCTTGAACGGCAGCTCCGGACCTGGATTCAGACCGATCAGATTCACCTTGCAGCGGATTCCCTGCACCAAGCGACACAAGCGTCTGGCGTCGTCCTGAGTGTCGTTGACTCCCGCAATCAGGACGTACTCAAACGTCAATTTCTCCCGGGAGCGCAGAGGAAACTCGCGGCAAGCCCGCAGCAACTCCTGAAGCGGCCACTTCCGATTGATGGGTATGAGGCTGTCTCTCATTACATCGGTCGTGGCGCTCAAAGAGACGGCAAGCTGTGGCCGGACTCTCTCCATACCCAGCTTCTCGATACCGGGAACAATGCCGGAGGTGGAAAGCATCATCCGCCGAACGGAAAGGCCTATACCTTCCGGGTCCGATAGTAACCGTACTGCCTCCAACGTATTCTCATAGTTTAAAAGCGGTTCGCCCATCCCCATAAAAACCAGGTTCAACCGTTCTGTTGCCCGGGAAGCATTCTTCTCGGTGAGCAGCAACACTTGGCCGGCAATCTCTCCCGGCGTCAAGTTCCGGCCAAAGCCCATCAACCCTGTCAGGCAAAACTGGCAGTCCACCGCGCATCCAACCTGGGTGGAGAGACAGATCGTCGTCCGCGCCGGCTCGGGCATCTGCACCGCTTCGACCCTGCAGCCATCGGCTAGCCGCAGCAAGTAGCGGGAGGTTCCATCGGCGCTTTGGAACTTTTTCTCCACCTGCGGCAGAGTCGCTTGAAACTCTTGCGCCAACCGTTCCCGCAAGGGGGCCGGAAGGGTCAATATCTTTTTCAGGTCCCATTGCTGCTCGTGGTAGAGGGCGTGATAAAGCTGGCGGCCCCGGTAAGGCGGCTCACCCATGGCAGTCAGGAGCTGCTGCATCCGCTGGGCGGAAAGACCGATTAGTTCTTGCTTAGGCATACAAATCCCGCTTTTGATTCTAGCAGAGGCCGAAACCTGCGGCCTGCAGAAGCCGTACGGCCAATTTTGTGCATCTCATGAATATGTGCATAGGAGTTTCGATCCCAGGAGGTGAAAATTGCGAGAATCCACACAACTCATTGCAAACAAAGGCATTAAATCTCTGTAGATTTACTGGCATTTGCAGGGGCGGGTGGGAGATAATAGTAGGGTAGGGTTGGACCTGAAGGCGCGCCCGAAGTTGCTGCCTAGCGGAACAGTATCCCAGCCTACTCCCTTATTGAGCCCCCCATCGGAGACAGTGCTATGCGAAATATTCAGAAAGCAATCCTTCCCAACGGCCTGGCCGTTCTCACCGAGTCCATGCCTCACGTGCGTTCCGTCTCCGTGGGCATCTGGCTCGGCACAGGTTCGCGCCAGGAGCAGCCGGAGAGAAACGGCATCTCCCATTTTATCGAGCACATGGTCTTCAAGGGAACCAAAACCCGGACAGCAGAGCAGATTGCCCGTTCGGTGGATTCGATTGGCGGGCACCTGGATGCCTTTACCGCCAAGGAATGCGTCAGCTTCAACGCCATTGTTCTGGATGAACACTTGGAGACGGTATTTGATGTTCTGAGCGACTTGGTGCTGCATCCCCTCTTCCAGCAAGAAGAAATCAGCCGGGAACGCAGCGTGATCCTGGAAGAGATCAAATCGGAAGAAGACAACCCGGACTATCTGCTGCACGAGATTTTTACCCAGAATTTCTGGAAAGGACATGCTCTCGGCAAGCCCATCCTGGGCACTCGGGAGACCGTCGGCCGGTTGAAACAAGATGTGATCCGGGAACAGTTTGCGCGGATTTACAGGCCGAACAACATGGTCATTTCCGCTGCCGGACATCTGGAGCATTCCCGGCTGGTGCAATTGGCCGAGCAACGCTTTCATTCCTTAAAGAAACAGGAAGTGCACCTGCCGGACCCTCAACCGGCCACCCATTCCCGCATCACCCTGCGCAATAAAAAATCCCTGGAGCAGGTGTATCTCTGCTTGGGGGTTCCCTCCTACTCCTTGTCACACGACGGCCGCTATGCGTGCTATGTTTTGAACACGCTTCTCGGCGGCGGCATGAGTTCCCGCCTGTTCCAAAACATCCGCGAAAGACAAGGCCTCGCCTACTCGGTGTTCTCCGATCTGGTCCCTTATAAAGACACCGGATGTCTGTTCGTCTACGCCGCCACCTCTCCGGAAACGGCCGCGCAGGTGGTCCGCAGCATCGTGCAGGAATTCCGGGAGCTGAAAGAAAACGCCGTCGATGCGGAAGAACTGCGCCGTGCCAAGGACCATCTCAAGGGAAGCCTGATGCTGAGCCTGGAATCCACCGGCAGCCGCATGTCCAGCCTGGCCCGCCAGTATATGAATTTCGGCAAGTTCTTCACTCTGGATGAAATTATTGCTAAGATCGAAGCCGTCACCGCCGAGGACTTAATTGAGATCGCCCGGAAGTTTTTCCGGACCGATGACATAGCCCTTACCGTTCTCGGCAGGCTGGATGGACTCAAGATCGGCAGGGAGATGCTGGTCTGCTAAGTTTGGCGGCGCCTCCAGACTTCCGCCGGCAGCTTCGGGAAGTTTTAACGACTAGCCGGTTGCGCCCTGAGCGGTGTTCCGTCCGGGGTCTCTGCCGTCGCAGAGGGAACCGCTGGTCGCTTCGTCCATGAGCGATCCAGCAAAGGTTTTTCCGGAAATCTTTCCGAGGCAAGCAGGAGGAGCCATCAGCATTCGCATGGCCGTGCTGGGAAGCGGCAGTTCCGGCAACTGCACTTTCCTGGCGACAGAGCGGGTCAAGGTCTTGATCGACGCCGGACTCAGCGGACGGGATACGTTGCGGCGGCTGGCTTCTATCGGCGAGAAGCCGGAATCTCTCCAGGCAATCCTGGTTACCCACGAACACTCGGACCACATCAGCGGACTGGCCCGCTTGGCGAGCCATTACAAGATTCCGGTTTACGTTTCTTCCCCGACGCAGGCCGTGCTGCCGCCGCGCGTGAAACTCCCGGCGGTGGAAACCATCCAGGCCGGCAAGCAATTCGAGATCGGCGACCTCACCATCGATCCGTTCACCATTCCCCACGACGCCGTCGATCCGGTCGCTTTCCGTCTCACCGCGGGCGGAATACGCGTGGCGGTGGTGACCGACCTGGGCTACATCCCGGAAAACGTGAAATACTATCTCCGTGGCTGCCATTGCCTGGTCCTGGAAGCCAACCACGACCTGGAAATGCTCCGCAACGGACCCTACCCCTGGTTTGTCAAGCAACGGGTGATGAGCCGGGACGGCCATCTTTCGAATCACGCGCTCAGCAACTTCCTGAGCAATGACTTTGACGGCACAGCGCAGGTGCTGGTGCTGGCCCACTTGAGCGAATGTAACAACCACCCGGAGATTGCGCGCATGGCGGCGACCTCGGCGCTGGAGGCGCAAAACGGCCGCGAGACCCGGCTGGCCGTCAGCTCGCAGCAACAGCCGACCGAGATGTTCCGGTTTTGAGGAATCCCCATTGATCGACCGCTACACACGCCCGCCAATGGCCCAAATCTGGGCGGAGGAAAATAAGTTTCGCAAGTGGCTGGAGGTGGAGCTTGCCGCAGCGGATGTTCTGGCCGAGCACGGAGAAATTCCCGCCGAGGCGGCCCGTGCGATACGCCAGGGTGCGCGGTTTGAGTTGCAGCGCATCGAAGAGATCGAGGCCGAGGTAAAACATGACGTGGTGGCCTTCACCACGGCAGTGGCGGAAAACCTGGGCCCGGAGTCCCGCTACCTTCACTACGGCCTGACCTCAAACGACGTGGTCGATACGGCGCAGGCGCTCCGTGTGCAAAGCGCCTCCCAACTCATCCTCGAAGGTCTGCGCAAATTGGGCGCGGTGCTCCAGCGGCGCGCGCTGGAGTTCAAAGATACGGTCATGGTGGGCCGCACCCACGGCGTGCACGCCGAACCGATTACTTTCGGCTTGAAGCTCGCCAACTGGTATTCGGAAAACTCCCGCAACCTGGCTCGCATGGAGCGCGCGGCTGAGGAGATGGCCGTGGGGAAAATCTCCGGCGCGGTGGGCACCTTTGCGCACGTCGGACCGGAGATCGAAACCGCCATCTGCCGGAAGCTGGGGCTGCGACCCGCGGCGATCTCCAGCCAGGTGATCCAGCGCGACCGGCACGCCTATTATCTGGCAACACTGGCTGTGGTGGCGTCATCGCTGGATAAAATCGCCACCGAGATTCGTTCGCTCCAGCGCACCGAGGTCCGCGAGGTGGAGGAGTACTTCGGAGGCTCGCAAAAAGGCTCTTCCGCGATGCCGCACAAACGGAACCCGGTCGGCTGCGAGCAGATCAGCGGCCTGGCCCGCGTGGTCAGAGCCAATGCACAGGCGGCGTTTGAAAACGTGGCGCTGTGGCACGAGCGCGACATCTCCCACTCCTCGGTGGAGCGCGTCATCCTGCCCGACAGCACTACGCTGGTGGATTACCTGCTCGACCGCACCTGCCGGATTGTGGAAAAGCTGCGAGTTTACCCCGAGCGGATGCGGGCGAATCTGGAGATGACGCGCGGTTTGGTCTTCTCCGGCCAGTTGCTGCTGGACCTGGTAGCCAAAGACGTCTTGCGCGAAGACGCCTATCTCTGGGTACAGCGCACCGCCATGCGCGCCTGGGAAAACGGAGACGACTTCCGCAAGCTGGTGGAGGCCGACGCGGATATCACCCGCGTGCTTTCCTCCGCAGAAATCGCAGCGTCGTTTGATCTGGGCCGCCAGCTCCGCCACGTGGACGCCATCTTTGTAAGGGTCTTCGGAACCTGAGTTCATGCAGGCCCATCCCCTATAAACGGGGAAGCAAATGTCGAAACAAAATCATACCGAGCAGACGATGACATGGCCTTTCTGTCTAGTGATAGTTTTCGTAATTGTCGCTTGGGCTGGATCGGGATGGTTGCTTTACGGACGGGAAGATCGCGGAACGTTCGGCGACATGTTCGGAGCGGCCAATGCTCTATTCTCCGGCTTGGCATTTGCCGGGATCATCTACGCGGTGTTGTTGCAAAGAAAAGAGCTCCAGTTGCAGCGGCAAGAATTGGTAGCTACACGTAAAGAGTTGGAAGGTCAAAAGTTACAGCTGGAGATACAGAACAAGACACTCACAAAGCAAAATTTCGAAGACACGTTTTTTCAATTGCTGCGCCTCCACAATGAAATCCTGAATGCCATGGACCTGCAAGACGGCTCTGAGAAGTATCAAGGCCGAGATTGCATCACTCGACTCTACGATCTGTTCAAAAATTCCTATGGCGACCATAACTACCGTTATCCAGACCGTACCCATCTCGAAAAGATCAGAGGTGCTTACAACGACTTCTTCCGCAAACACCAGTCTGATCTTGGGCACTACTTTCGGACCCTCTACAACATCGTGAAGTTTGTGAGTCGGAGCGACGTTCCGGATAAGCGGTTTTACACAAACCTTGTTCGAGCACAGCTTTCAAATTATGAGTTAGTTCTTCTTTTCTACAATTGTCTAAGCGATCTCGGACGCGACAAATTTAAGCCGCTGGTTGAGGAGTTTGCTCTGTTAAAGAACATGCCTAAAGACTTGCTCCGTCAACCAGATCATGCCCCGCTGTTCAACGAAAGCGCGTATCTGTGAGGGGTACCCACAGCGAGGGCATCTTTTCACCGAGGGCTTTCGTTGAATACTACAGCCGATTCATCAACCCGGCGAAGCAGGCGGCCCCGAAGCCGTTGTTTCCCCCTGCTAGCTCTTCAGATCTCTGGCTCCTCTCGCGCCGAGTGCCAGAAATGAAGAATTTCAATCACGCCTTTTGCCTCGCGAATGCGGTAGTAGACTTGGAGCGGAGTATGGAGAAGCCGCCGAACTCCGGGATAACCCCTCACCGGCGTGCCAAGGTAAGGAAAGTCTTTGAGAAGATCAATGTGCGTGAGAAGAGAGCCGGCGAACTGTTGGCTCGCGCCAGCGTGTTTCTCCCAGGACCAGCCCATGAAAGTCTTCAACTCGGCTAGTGCCGGTTCGGTGTAAACAACTTTGAAATCCACTGGGGAATCAGTTTGCGAACCTCTTCGGCGGAAACAACCCGGCCCTGGTCGGCGGCACGAAGGGCCCGCTCAATGGCGGCGCCGGTTTCCGTATCCACTTCGACTTCCGGCTCGGAGGAAACCAGGGGATCGATTGCTTTGCCATCTACCATAGCTCAAAGTTACCTCAAATGCTCAATCTGTTCAAGCAAAAGAAGCCACGTTCTTTTCTATTGAGGAATGCTAGTTTACAACCGATTGATGAGGGTGGCAACGCAGGCAA
>JADFGZ010000245.1 GCA_022567475.1 Acidobacteriota bacterium
CCTGCCTGCGGTCCAGAGGACCTTCGCCTGGCGGCCCAAAGCCTACAGGCGACGGGTCGGGCCGGCGGGCCCTCCTAAGCTAAAGCGTCGGAGGGCGGGCCGCGCGCGCCTGTCCCGAGCCATGTCCCGAGCCATGTCCCGAGCGAAACCGAGGGGGAAGCCGAGGGATCAGCAAGCGGTCACTAAACGCTAGGCGATTGACCCGGGTTTTGGGAACGCTCCATTACTGTCGCGGCTCGGATGGCTGGCATTCTGCCGAAAATTTTTCCGGTTACTGCGCCAGGGGAATCGAAAACCGGACCTCGAAAAACTTGAAACAGCGCGTTTAATCCTCTCCCCATCCCAGTGGCTCGTAGACGAAATTGATTTGTGGTCCCACGGCCGGAACACCCAGCTCGTTTGCGAACTCCTCGCGCAAGACGACCGTCTTTCCTCCCACCGCCGTCATCAGGGGGAAAACCGTGGGGATCTCCTCCTGCGGAATGGTGAAGTAGTCCTTATTAAAGACGACGAAATCGGCGAATTTGCCGGGCTCGAGCGTCCCCATCTCTTTTTCCTTCAGGACATAATAGGACGCCCAGACCGTGGACATCTTCATGAGCGTATCGCGGTCAATGGCCTCCTCGGGCGCGATGCTTTCACCGTCTCTAGTCTTCCGGGTGATCAAACCAAACATGGCAGCATGGAACGTCTGCCCTCTGCCGCCTCCGATGCTTCGGAGCTCGGCTTCCGCTGTGGGCATCACGCCGGCCGCGATGATGCTTTTGATGGGGGCGATCTGGCTGGCCTTATCTTTCCCGTAGATCTTCAGATAAGGAGCGCTGCGGTTGATGCTGGTGCCGCAACTGAGGATCATCCCCAATTTCTTGATCCGGGGAAGCTGGTCCTTCCGGGGATAAAACGCGCAGTGGTCGCTGGTCACCCGCAGGGAGCGCATGAAGTCCAGGGTGATGTCCGGGTTCTCCTCAATCACCTGCTCCATGATGTCCATCACGTAGTCCAGGCCCTTGTCTCCATAGAGATGGTTCACCACGTAGCGATAGCGGGCCGAAAGCGCGGTATGGACCGCCCGGGCGTAAGGATTGCCGGGCTGGAGGATGCATTCTTCTTGCGATTTATATTCCGGAGCCGCCTCCATGGTGGTGCAGATGGCTGGAGGCCCGTTGTCGATGCCTCCCAGGGTGAGCCCCACGTTCCAGAAGTACTTGTCGCCCAGGCCCGCCCAGTCACCGACACGGAGGAAGCAGCCGGCGCTGTCGGGCTCCACCTGCTGGCAGAGCCGGTGCGCGAAGGCAAAGCGAATCGGCATCCGTCCCTGCCTCACCATTTGCATGTAGGCGGGGGTGATCCGCAGGCCCACGATGTGCGAGCTGAAGGTCGTGAACCCCGCTGCGGCCTGGTGCTGCAATTCGCTTTCGAGGGTGTCGACCAGCTCGTCCAGGTGGGTGTCGAAGTAGTAATCCAGAACCAAGGAACGGCCTATGGTGGTGTCAATCGTGATGGCCAAATCCTCGTTTTCATCGGTCGGCTCCACCTCATAGTATCGGAGGAAGTTGTCGCGGGCCGCGTCATTCCACAGGAAGGCCGGATGGGCGCCCACGAAGACCGGCATCTCGGGAGCCAGCGCATTCAACTGGTCGCGCGTCATCCCGTCCTGGGTCAAGTACTGCACGCCGATGCCTGTCCCGGAGCCGCCCCCCGGCAGGTTGATCCAGGCCCACTGCCCCGGCAGAGGATGCGCCATGCTTTCCTTGATGACCAGCTCGATGCCCTGGCTGATCTCCGCGAAACTCTCGCCGCCCACGGAAAATCTCTTGACGACCGCCTCATACTTCACCGGATTGTTCCGAACCCAGCGGCTGACCGCATGGTCGTGCATGTGGGAATGCGTGTTAATCAGGCCGGGAACCACTGTGCGGCCATTCAGATCAATCTTCCGCGTCGCGGGGCCGGCGTAGCGCAGCATCTCCGCGCTGCTGCCTATAAACTGGACGAGGTCCCCGCGCACGGCCATAGCCTCCACGGTTCTTCCGGTAGAGTTGCTCAGGGTGGCGTCATTCATGGTGACAATCTTGCCGTTGTAAACGATCAGGTCCGGGTATGCCGCCAGCTCCGTTGGAATGGTCACGGTCTGCTGGCCACGGGCGCCGGCACAAAATAGCATGATCCAAATAACAACAACTCCCGTCTGCCGCATTAGGTGAGTCATGGGAAAACCTCCTTGTTCGCCGATGCTTTGGTTATAGGCTCCTTGCCTTGCCTTTGCCTTACGCCTGAAATGGTTTGCTTTTGGGTGAAATCATACCCCAGCGGCTCGCTTGCATCAAGATCGTCATATCCATCGTCATATCCGGCAGGGCGTCTTCCTGGCGCGGTTTTTGGTGATGGTGCGCCTCGGCGGCAATCTCCCGCCGGATTTCCGGTTCACGCACTACAGCCGGTCTCAAAAATGCGTAAAAAGACGCAATGGCAAATGTCGAAAGTTACCTCAGGGGCTGAAGCCCCTGTTTTTCCTGGCGTTTCTGCGGCACGGCTGAAGCCGTGCCCTTGTATCATCGACCTAGAATCCTCGTTGAGGATTCTCCCGCCTCGGGACGCCGAGGTGGCGGGGGAGGTGAATCTGTCCGTGCCCTGGGGCGTTTAGCCCGCTCGTCAGATTTAGATCCCTCCCCCGGCTGTTCTTCAGACCGGACGGTATCTGAGGCCTCCCCCGGGGATGAGCCTGCATCACAAGGTCGGTCGGGAACTGCATTCCCCCTTCGAGGGCTCAGGAGATAACATGACTCTACCCGTGTTAGGCATTGACGTTTCTAAAAAGACGTTCCACGCGGCTCTGCTGCGGGCCGAGGGCCGGACTCGGCAGCGGGAGTTCGCCAACAGCGCCGCGGGGTTCGCGCGTTTGGGTTCTTGGCTGCACCGTCAGGAGGCGGCCTGCGTGCACGCTTGTCTGGAAGCGACCGGCTCCTACGGCGAGCCACTGGCTCGGTTTCTGCACCAAGCCGGCCACCGGGTCAGCGTGGTCAATCCACGGCAAATCCGTGCCTTTGCCGAAAGCAAGTTAGCCCGCAACAAAACCGATCCGCTCGATGCCGTCCTCATCGCCGGTTTCTGTCAGGCACATCAGCCCGCTGCTTGGTCGCCTCCGCCGCCGGAAATAGCCGAACTGGAGGCCCTGGTTCGCCGCCTCGACGCGCTGGAGCAGATGCGACAGCAGGAGGCCAATCGACTGGAAGTCGCCCGGGCGGTGGTCCGTCCTTCGATTGCCGAGCATCTGGAGTTTCTCGGGCAGCAAATCGGAAAAACGCAACAGGCGATCCGCGATCACATCGATTCCCACCCGGACCTGCGCGCACGGCATGACCTGCTGGTCTCCATTCCCGGCATCGCTGCCAAGACCGCCGCCAAACTGCTGGCCGAGATCCCGCAGCTGGAACAGTTCTCCCAGGCCCGCCAAGTCGCTGCCTTCGCCGGCCTGAACCCGCGCCAGTGGAGCTCGGGGTCCTCCGTGCGCGGCCGGTCGCGCCTGTCCAAGATCGGCTCGCCCCGCATTCGCAAGGCGCTCTACATGCCTGCGCTCGTGGCGCTGCGCCATAATCCCTTAATTCGCGGACTGGCTCAACGCCTGGCCCTCCGAGGCAAGCTGCCCATGGTCATTGTCGGCGCTGCCATGCGCAAGCTCCTCTGTCTCGCTTACGGCGTCCTCAAGTCCGGTAAACCTTTTGATCCGTCTTACTCTTGTCAGCACCCCTTGCTTTCTCAAGACGGTATCTGACGGGATACACAATCCATAAAAACGGTCGAGGGGCAGCATTTAGGGGCAGTATTTAGGAGTGCAACATGAGGGGTGGCATTTGAGGGAGAATTTACAATGAGCGTTCCGAGTTTCCCCATCTCGCTTCCCAGCGATTCCCAACCAGCGGGGTCGCGCCCAGAAGCGCCCAGCGGCTTTTCCGCCATTGACCGGCCCGAATGGGAAGACTATTCCCGCTGCATCCGCTGCGGCCTTTGCCTGAACGAATGCCCCACCTACCGGGAGCTGGGCGTGGAGATGGACTCGCCGCGCGGGCGCATCTATCAAATGGTCCAGGTGGCCGAAGGCCGCCTTCCGCTGGGGGAGAGCTTTGTCCGCCACATCGACCTGTGCCTGGATTGCCGCGCCTGCGAGACGGCCTGCCCCTCCGGGGTGGAATACGGGAAGCTGGTGGAGGCGGCGCGAGCGCAGATCGAGCAGCAATACCGGCGGCCCCTTCTCGAACGCGCGCTGCGGCGGCTGGCCTTCTATCATTTGATCTCAAAGCCCTCCAACCTGAAACTCGCCGGGTTTCTGCTGCGCTGCTACCAGGCCTCCGGCTTGCAGGAGTTGGTGCGGCGGAGCGGCCTGCTCAAGCAGTTTGGCCGCCTGGGGGCGCTCGAAGAACTGACGCCGCAGATCGAATCCCCCACGTTTTTCCCGCAGATCGGCAAGGTGTTCCCGGCGCGCGGGAAGCGGCGCTACCGTGTGGGCCTCCATGCCGGCTGCATCGCCAACCTGGCCTTTGCCCGCTTGCAGGAGGCGACGGTCCGCGTGCTGCAAGAGAACGGTTGCGAGGTGGTCGTCCCCGCCGGACAAATCTGCTGCGGGGCACTGCCGGTGCATGCGGGACTGCGCGAGCTGGCCCGCGATCTGGCGCGCCGGAATATCGAAGCGTTCTCGAAAGAGCCCGTAGACGCCATCCTCACCAACGCCGCCGGTTGCGGGTCCACGTTGAAGGAGTACGACCACCTGCTCCACGGCGACACGGCCTGGGCGGAGAAAGCCGTGGAGTTCGCAGGCAGGATGAAAGACGTCACCGAGTTTCTGGTTGAGATCGGGCTGGTGCAGAAGATGCGTCCGCTTGCCGCGACCGTCACCTATCAGGACTCCTGCCATCTGGCGCACGGACAAAAGATCCGCAAGCAGCCGCGAGAGTTGCTGGAGGCCGTGCCGGGGTTGCGGTTTGTGGAGATGCCGCTGGCCGATATTTGTTGCGGCAGCGCCGGGATTTACAACATCACCGAGACGAAGCTCTCCATGCAGTTGCTCGAAAAAAAGATGGAGGCGGTGAACAGCACCGGCGCCGAGATCGTCGCCACGGCCAATCCGGGCTGCATCCTGCAACTGCGCGCGGGAGCAAAACTCTACGGCAAGGGGCAGCAGGTGCTGCACGTGGTGGAACTGCTGGACCGGGCACGGGGGTAGTGAGGTTTTCTCTGCTTCCAGGAAGGGCGGTATACGTCCAAATCAGCATCGAACATCAGATGTACACAAATGACTGCGGCGGTCGAACCCCGAAGTTGCGAGCCAAATCGAGTGGTTGCGTGTACCTGCGGACGTTTCCTATGCCAATTGCATAACCCACATCGCAGCCGGCAAAATAGTCGAAGAATAACTCTCGTTTTACTCCAGCCTTATCGTATGTTCGGCTCCATAAACGCGCCACCCTGTCGCAGATGATTTCCTGAACTTCGAATTCACCCACTACGGTACATACAGGCGTCGTGACATAAACAACTACAACATCAACAGCTTTTCGGAAAATGACTCGCCGAAACTCATAGCGTTTTTCGCCACAGAAGATGGCATTAGCATATTGAGGCCTAATTGACAACAATGCGTGGGTCTGTTTTGGAGAGGTCGAGTATCCTCTCGAACTGTTCTGGTGTGATTCTATCAAACCCGCGCGGGACAGACTCGATGTCGCGTATGATGCCATTATCGATTAGCTCCTTCAAATTGGGTCTTTTCGGAAACGAGTATGCATACAGGAACCCGACTATAAATGGCCTATACTTCCTGTTGTAGTTCCATTGTGAACTCAATTCCTTATCGGAGAAAACGCTCCGCTTGCGGCACAGACGAATGAAATGTGCTTCATCCTTGATAGCCTTATACACCCCCTCTACGATTCCGAGAGTTGTCACCACACTCTTGTAGTAACCTCCAGTCCGGTAGAAAATAATCAAATCCCCTATTTTTAGGTCACGAAATATGGCTCGGCTTACGTAGACTTTTCGTATTGCGTTTCGATGGGATTCTTGTTCTTCAAAATCGGACGGGGATTCTGTCTTCAATATTGAATCTGGCAGAAGGGTTGTATGGTACTCCGGTTTAATCGGGACGATGAAGGCCCTCGACGATCTGCTTACATACGGAAAGCTCAATTTGGGGTCTTGGACGTCGAAGCTTGGCATCATATCCCGAACGTATACCGCTTCGGTTCCATAGGAGCTAACCTTGATACCGTGCTTCCTGAAACCAAAATCCTCAAGAATCTTGACCAAGCGTTCTTGGCCAATCCTCCTTGGGAAGATCGTTACATAGACCTCTTCAACGTTCTGCCGCAGGGCGTTATCGAACATTATCTTGAGGAACCTCTCTCCTAATTTGTAGCCATTCAACTCGACCTTGAAGGTTCCGATCTTCAGCCTTCGCTTCCGCTTGAAGCTCGGTTCGATATCACTATAGTTTTCATCTGGACCTTCAACCTTTAGGACAGTCAAAACTGTGCCTGTATCTTTACTGCCACTTAGAGTATCATCACTAGGTGAGCTAAATTCTGTTTCAAGTATTGTTCCGGTGTAATCAACATTCTGTCCGTTAACTGTTACAGATGTACCAGTCGGTGAGGTTG
>JADFGZ010000246.1 GCA_022567475.1 Acidobacteriota bacterium
AAAGGGGCTGGGAATAACGGAAGCAAAGCAAACGGTCTGAAGGTGGTCGGCAAGCCCTGGAGAAAGGTGGACGCCGCCGAAAAGTGCACGGGGCAGACCAAATTTGCCGACGACATTTTTCTTCCGCGCATGCTCCACTGCAAGCTCCTGCGCAGCACGGTTCCTCACGCCCTCATTAAGAACATTGACGCCTCCCAGGCCGGGAAGTCCCCCGGCGTCAAGGCGGTGCTCCTGGGGAGGGATTTGCCTACCCTGTACGGCATCATGCCGGTGGCCCAGGATGAATACGCCTTGGCCGTTGACAAAGTCCGCATGGTGGGCGATCCCGTGGCCGCCGTTGCCGCCCTGGACGAAGATGCGGCCACCGAAGCCGTGGACCGGATCGACGTCGAGTATGAGCTTCTCCCTGCCATCGCCTCGATCCAGGAAGCTCTGGACAACCCCGAACCGCGCATCCATGAATACGGCGAATACGGCAACGTCCATCGCAGACTCGCTTACGAGTTTGGCGACGTGGAAGCGGGCTTTGCCGAGGCGGACTTCATTCGGGAAGACACCTGTTTTTACGAAGGCAGCACGCACCTGCCGCTGGAACAGCACGCCAGCGTGGCCCGCTTCGGCCATGACGGCAAGCTCACGCTCTGGAGCTCTACGCAGAACCCGCACTATCTGCACCGCACCCTGGCCAAAGTGCTGGGCCTCGCCGCCAGCCATGTTCGCGTCATTGCCACTCCCTGCGGCGGAGGTTTCGGGGGCAAGTGCGACCCCTTTAACCACGATTTTGTCGTCTCGAAACTGGCCATGATAACCGGCCGCCCGGTGAAGATTTGCCTCACGCGGGAAGAGGTCTTTTACTGCCACCGGGGACGGCATCCCGTCCTCATGCGCACCAAAACCGGCTTCAAGAAGGACGGCGCCATCACCGCCATGCACCACCGCACCTTCGTAGACGGCGGCTCTTACGGCGGCCACGGCGTCGCCAGCACCTTCTACACCGGCGTCTTGCAGCCCACCACTTACAAGATCGGGCGGTACAAGTTCGACGCCGTGCGCGTCTTCACCAACAAGGCCCCTTGCGGTCCCAAGCGCGGCCACGGCACTCCCCAGCCCCGCTTCGCCCAGGAAGTCCAGATGGACAAGATCGCCGAGCAGTTGGGAATGGACCCGGCGGAGCTTCGGAAGCGCCATCTGGTGGAGCCGAATTCGATTACCGCCAACTGGCTGCGCATCGGCACCATGGGCCTGGGCAAGTGCATCGACAAGGTTCTGGAAGGCTCCGGCTGGAAGGATCGGTTCCGCAAGATGCCCTACGGAAAGGGACTGGGCCTGGCGTGCAGCGCCTACATGACCGGGGCCGGAACGGCCATCTACTGGAACAACATGCCCCATTCCGGCGTGCAGTTGAAGCTCGACCGCAGCGGCCTGGTCGCCGTCTATTGCGGCACCACGGAGATCGGCCAGGGGTCGGATTCGATGCTGGCTTATATCGTCTCGGAAGTGCTCGGCATCGATCCTTTTGACATCCGCGTAGTCACCGCCGACACCGACATCACTCCGGTAGACCTCGGCAGCTATTCGAGCCGCGTCACCCTCATGGCCGGCAACGCCGCCGTGCAGGCCGCCGAGCGCGCCAAGGATTACTTGGCCCAGGCGGTCGCGGAGAAGCTGGAAGTTCCCGCCAGCCGTCTCGGCTTCGCGGAGCGCCGCGTCTACGATCTGGAGAACCCGGACCAAGGCGTGAGCTTTATCGAGGCCGTGGAGCTTGCCGAGACGAAGTTCGGCACGCTGGGAACGACCGGCTCCTACAAGCCTCCGAAAGCGCCCGGCAAGTTCAAAGGCTCCGGCGTGGGGCCGTCCCCGGCCTACAGCTATTGCGCGGCGGTCGCCGAGGTGGACGTCAACCCGGAGACCGGATGGGTAACGGTCCATCGCATCTGGATGGCCCATGATGGAGGCCAGTCGATCAACCCGGTGCTGGTGATGGGGCAGGTGGAAGGCAGCATTTACATGGGCCTGGGCGAGGCGTTGATGGAGGAGATGACCTACCGGGGCAAACGCAACGTGGTCCACAAGTTTCCCTCTATGCTGGAGTACAAGAGCCCGACCACGCTGGAAATGTGCGACGTCGTCACCTATCTGCTGGAGGACCCCGAGCCGAACGGGCCGTTCGGGGCTAAGGAGGCCGGACAGGGGCCGTTGCTGCCGGTGCCACCGGCGGTTGCCAACGCCATCTATGACGCCGTGGGCGTGCGGATCGACGAAGTTCCCATGACGCCGGAGAAGGTGCTGAAGGCGATCCGCGCCAAGGCCAAGGGGCAGGAAGGCAGGACCGGGCCTCTTACGTTTCCGGAGTGTGATATGCCCGCTCCCATTACCGTGCCCACTCCGCAGGAGGGCGGCGACGGCAAGGCCGTGGTTCGCGAGCCGGTGATGGAGCAAAAGTAGGGCAATTCATCAGAAAAACAACGTTCATGCTCAGACTTCCTAAATTTACCTATCTCCAGCCGAAGACGGTCGCCGAAGCCGTCCGCATGATCGCCGACACCGGGCCGGAGGCGATGTTTGTGGCCGGGGGCACGGACCTTTACCCCAACATGAAGCGGCGGCAGCAGACACCGCAGGTCGTCATCGGCCTGTCGCAACTGGATCGGCTCCGCACCATCAAGGGAAAGGCGGCAGAGGGGATGGTTCTGGGAGCTGGAGCGACGTTGACCGAGGTCGCCGAGCACCGCCGTCTTCGGCGCGCCTACCCGGTCCTGGCCCATGCCGTCGAGCTGATCTCCACCCCGCTGCTGCGCAACATGGGCAGCATTGGAGGGAACCTGCTGCTCGATACCCGCTGCAATTACTACAACCAGAACTACGAGTGGCGCAAGGCGATCCATTTCTGCATGAAAAAGGACGGGGAAATCTGCTGGGTGGCTCCTTCCAGCCCCCGCTGCTGGGCCGTGCAGTCCAGCGACTGCGCCCCGGTGATGGTGGCCATCGGAGCGAAGGTGAAGCTGGTCTCCCGCGAGGGCGAAAGGCTGCTCCCGGCGGCGGAGCTATATAACGACGACGGGATCGAACATTTGCGGAAACGGCCCGACGAATTGCTGACCGAGATTCACCTGCCCCCCACCAATGGCTGGCGGGCGACTTACTGGAAACTGCGCCGCCGCGGTTCCTTTGACTTCCCGGTCTTGGGCGTGGCTAGCTGCCTGCGCTTGGCGGGCGACGGCACAGTGGAGGACGCCAAGATTATCCTGGGCGGGGTCGGCCCCTCACCCCTGGAGGCGGTAGCCGCCCAAAAGGCGATTATCGGGAGAAAGCTGACTGAGCAAACCATTAGCGAGGCGGCGGCCGCCGCCTACCCGGCTGCCAAGCCGCTCGACAACACGGACTTTGCCATGACCTGGCGGAAGGATATGGCACGGCATTACGTCGCCGGGACTTTGCGGGAGCTCGGGGGCCTGTCGCCTAGTTTCCCCAGCTCGGACAATGACAGTGGTTCCTCAGGCCTCCGTGTACTTTCCGGCGGCAGTGGTGCATAATGTGTTGGTCAGACTCAGGCAAGCGATTGGAAAAGACCGGAACGCTACTCAGCGATACGGCTGCAAGAAGCGTGGAAAAACCTTTCTGAAATTGAGAGACAATCCTCGTTTGACCAACGCCTTCTCACAGACCTCAAGCATCTGAAGGCCCTTGTAGCTTTGTAGCTTGCCTACTACAACTTCTACAGAATTTGCGCATCGTTGCATGTTACTCCTGCCGTGGAAGCGGGAATTACCAATCCCATATGGACTATTAAAGAGTTGCTGAAAGGTGCTTAAACTTGCCGTAGATGCCGATCTGAAAAAAGAGAGGACAAGAGATGAAAATATCTAGTTTTTTCAAGACCATCCCGATGGTTATCTGCTTTTCTTTCGGTTTGCTAAACGCCGGAACCATCCCTGGCCGCTGGGAAAAGCTAGATTCCCAAATACCAACTACTGGCTTGATTGTTTTTCTCAAATCTGGTGAACGGATCAACTGTTTTTTCAAAGAATCCGATTCAGAAACCCTGACAGTAGTTGACCCAGTAGCAGGAGAGAGGCGGCTACAGAAATCAGGAGTGGATCGCGTGGAAACGAGCCTGGCTGTGCGCGATTCCGCGATGAATGGAACTTTGATTGGTTTCGGAATCGGTGCTGGCGGTTATCTTGGGATTCACGCAGTCATTATTCCCTTGCAAGATCACGACTTTCCGTCGGCCCTCATTTTTGGTGGAATTGGTGCTCTGGTCGGTTTTCTAGTGGATCGAACTAGCCAAGGCCCGGATGTACTTTATGTTTCCAAATGAGAAGCTTTCAATATAGTAGAAACACCAACACACTATTCACCCACTACCTTTCCAGCGGCAGCTTTTGAATCCCCAGGCCCTAAGAGAATAGAGACCCCAACATTCCATGCGCACAAACAACTATCCAGTGATTGACGCGCACGCCCACATCTGCCCCATTCGCATGATCAAGCCGGGACCCCTGGCCGAGTGGCGCAAGACCTATGGCGACAAACTCGACAGTATTCGAGAGACTTTGGAGGACCCCAAACTCCTGCTGCAGCACCTGGACCGCGAAGGGGTCGAGAAGGTGGTCTGCATTAACTACATCGCCCGCGACCTGTTCGGCTTCACCGATGAAGTCCACGACTATGTAGAAAAATTTTGCAAATACGCGCCGGACCGCCTGCTCCCCTGCGGGTCGGTGGACCCGATTTATTCCAGCGACTTGGAGAAGGACGCCGAAGACCTGCTCTACCGGCGCAAAATGCGCTTGCTGAAGGTGCACGGACCGCATCAGGGCTTTTCGCCCAATGCGTATCTGGACAGCATGCCGATGATGGCCAAGGTCTATGCCATGGCCGAAAAGGCCGGGGTTCCCGTGATGTTTCACACCGGCACCTCCATTTTTCCCGGCGCCCGCAGCAAATACGGAGACCCTATGGCCATCGACGACATCGCCCTGGATTTTCCCAAGCTGAAGATCATCATGGCCCACGGCGGCCGTCCGTTGTGGATGGCGGAGGCATTTTTCCTGCTGCGCAGGCACGCCAATGTCTACATGGACATCTCCGGCATTCCCCCGAAGCACCTGTTACGCTATTTCCCGCGCATTGAAGAGGTCGCCGACAAATCCATGTTCGGCACCGACTGGCCTTCACCCGGCATCCCCGGCATGCGGGTCAACGCGGAGCAGTTCCGCCAGTTGCCTATCTCGGAAGAAGCCAAGCGCAAAATTCTCTACGACACGGCGGACCGGCTGTTGTTTGCGGGCTGAAATCAAGGCGGCTGTGCATGTGCCGGGGGAACGGTTATCCCTATTGCTGCCATACTGTTCCGCAGCGGCGATTTCCCTGTTGTACCTCGATGATAATGTTCCCTTTTGCCCTCGATAGAAATGTCCCCTAGAGTGGGCCTCCGAAAGGAGGCTGGCTTGGGGGAGGACATGGATGAGCAGGAGGGAGTTGAGGCGAGTAGAGGCGATGGCGCGGGTGCAGGCTGGGGAGTTGCAAGTGGTGGATGCGGCAGAGTGGGTGGGGTGAGTTACCGGCAGGGGAAGCGATGGTGGAGGAGGTATCGAGAGCAAGGGCCGGAAGGATTGAAACACGGCAACGCGGGCAGGCCATCGAATCGAGCCAAGCCGCAGCCGTTTCGGGAGAAGGTGCTGCGGCTGGTGCGGAACAAGTACGGGGGCGAACCGGGAGAACGGTTTGGGCCAACGCTGGCGGCGGAGCATCTGGAGCAGGACGATAGACTGCCGGTGGATGCCGAGACGCTGCGGCGGTGGATGCTGGCGGAAGGTCTGTGGAGCCGCGAGCGGAAGCGAAAGCAGCACCGCAGGAGGCGGGAGAGAAGGCAGCACTTTGGAGAGCTGGTGCAGTTGGACGGCAGCTTCCACGAGTGGCTGGAGGAGCGCGGGGAGAAGCTGTGTCTGATGAACATGGTAGATGACGCGACGAGCAAGACGTGGTCGCAATTGCACGAGCAGGAGACGACCTGGGCGGCGGCGGACGTGTTGCGAGCGTGGGTGGAGAAGTACGGAATCCCGCACAGCTTGTACGCGGACTGGAAGAACGTCTATTTGCGGGAGCCCACCGCAAAGGAACGGTTGCGGGGCGAAGAAGCGCTGACGCAGTTCGGGCGGATGTGCCGGAAGCTGGGGACGAAGATCGTCGGAGCCAGTTCGCCGCAGGCCAAGGGGCGAGTGGAGCGCAGCAACGGGACACAACAAGACCGGCTGATCAAGAAATTGCGGCTGTACGGAATCGGCACGATCCAGGAAGCGAACCGGTATCTGCGGCAACACTATCTGCCGGATCACAACCGGCGGTTTGGGCGGGAGCCGGCCTCGGGGGAAGATTATCACCGCCAGAAGCCGAGCAAAGCGGAGCTGGATGCGATCTTCCGGATCGAGGAGCCACGGGTCATCAGCAACGACTGGGTGGTGCAGTACCAGGGGCGGTTTCTGCAGATCGAGCGGGAGAGCCGCTACGCGCCAGCGGGCGGGAAGGGGATCGTCTCGGAGGGGCGCGAGGGCGGGTTGCAGATCTGGTATCGGGACCGGCAGGTGCAGTGGCGTGAGATTCCACGACCGGCACCCCGGCCGGAGCCGCACCC
>JADFGZ010000025.1 GCA_022567475.1 Acidobacteriota bacterium
CCGCCTTGCGCCGGTTTGATTTCTGATATACTGATTTTTGATCCCGACAACAGAACCCGACAAGAGAAAAAGCCGAGAGAAAAATATGCTGGTCCGGTCAACCACCATCTTGTGCGTCAGGCGGAACGATAAGGTCGTCATGGGAGGCGACGGCCAGGTGACGCTCGGCGAAAACGTGATTAAGCACACGGCCAAAAAAATCCGCCGCCTCTATAACAGCAAAATCCTGGCCGGCTTCGCCGGGTCCACCGCCGACGCCTTCTCCCTGTTCTCGCGTTTTGAGACCAAGCTCGAGCAGTTCAACGGGAACCTGAGCCGCGCCTCCGTGGAGCTGGCCAAGGACTGGCGCACCGACCGCGCTTTGCGCCATCTGGAGGCCCTGCTCCTGGTGGCCGACGAAAAACATATGTTCCTGATCAGCGGGCAGGGCGACTTGATCGAGCCGGACGACGGGATGACCGCTATCGGCTCCGGGGGGCCGGTGGCGCTGGCGGCTGCCTGCGCTCTGATGCAGCATACGCAGTTTTCGGCCCGGGAAGTCGTGGCCGAGGCGATGGTGATCGCTGGAAAATCCTGCATTTATACCAACGACAGCGTTACTATTGAAGAGTTGTAGGTGAAGAGTTGTGCGTGAAGAATTTTCAGTGAAGAACCCTGAGTGCCGCGCGATGAACGGATTTCTTTCAGAGGAAATATGGTGATCTACCTTCCCGGCAACCTCGAAGAGGCTGCGACCCTCGACCAGATGACGCCGCGCGAGATCGTCGTGGAGTTGGACAAGTACGTGATCGGACAGAAGGCCGCCAAGCGAGCCGTGGCCATCGCCCTGCGCAACCGCATCCGGCGGCAGAAGCTTCCGGCGGAGATGGCCGAAGAGATCATGCCCAAGAACATCATCATGATCGGGGCAACCGGCGTAGGCAAGACGGAGATTGCGCGGCGGCTGGCCCGGCTGGCCAACTCGCCCTTCCTGAAGGTGGAGGCCTCCAAGTTCACCGAAGTGGGCTACGTCGGCCGGGACGTGGAATCCATGATCCGCGACCTGGTGGAGATCTCCGTTGACATGGTGCGGGAGGAAAAACTCGAAGAGGTGGCCGACAAGGCCGAGGCCAACGCGGAAGAACGCCTGCTGGATTTGCTGCTTCCCCGTCCCCTCGGGGGGCCGGTGAGTATCCCGGCCGCGAGCGACGCCGCCTCCGCTGCCGGCCAGCCGGAGCGTCCCAGCGAGAACTTTACGCGCAGCCGCGAGAAAATCCGCCAGCAACTCCGCGAAGGCAGGCTCGACGACCGCACGGTGGAGATCGACGTGCGCGAACGGAGCTTCCCGGCTTTTGAAATCATCAGCAACACCGGCATTGAGGAGATGGACATCAACATCAAGGATGTCCTGCCCGGCTTTTTCGGCCCCAAGACCAAAAAGCGCAAGATGCGCGTGGCCGAGGCCATTGACTATCTGATCCAGGAAGAGGAACAGAAGCTGCTGGACATGGACCAGGTGACACGGACGGCCGTGGAGCGGGCGGAACAGTCCGGCATCATTTTCCTGGACGAGCTGGACAAGATCGCCGGGCGGGAAACGGGCCACGGACCCGACGTCAGCCGGGAGGGAGTGCAGCGCGACATCCTGCCGATTGTCGAGGGCACAACCGTGAACAGCCGCTACGGGATGGTCCGGACCGACCACATCCTGTTCATCGCCGCCGGCGCGTTCCACGTCAGCAAACCCTCGGACCTGATCCCGGAGTTGCAGGGCCGTTTCCCCATCCGTGTGGAGTTGAATCCCCTGACCGTGGATGACTTCGTCAAGATTTTGCAGGAGCCGAAAAACGCCCTGCTCAAGCAATACATCGCGCTGCTGGAGACCGAAGGCATCAAGCTGTTTTTCACCGACGAGGCGGTCCTGGAGGTGGCGAAATTTGCCGCCATGGTGAACGAGCAGACAGAAAACATCGGGGCCCGGCGGCTCCACACCATCATGGAGCGGCTGCTGGACGAGATCTCCTTCGAGGGGCCCGATCTGAAAGAGAAGAACGTGAAAATAGATTCGGCGTACGTGCAAAAGCAACTCGCCGAGATCGTCAAAGATCAAGACCTCAGCCGTTACATTCTATAAAAGATTCCCATTTCGTTGCTTCCATCAGCGTTCATGCTGTCGCCTCCCCGGACCGAAACCTCCGAACAGGAGAGCCCTCTCGGTCGCCGCAGAAAAAAACAGATGAGACTAATCCAGGCAAAGGGAAGTCTGCGGCGGCTCCTGACGGCGGCCTTCTGGATGGCAGCGGTGCTGCTCGCGGGCTGCGGAGTTCCCGGCGAGCCGCTTCCTCCGCTGCTGGAAATTCCGGAACGGGCCACCGACCTTTCCGCCAAACAGGTGGGCTCCCGCCTCCAACTCGCCTGGTCGCCTCCTCGCCTCACCACCGAGGGCACGCGAGTGCGCCGGCTCGCGCGGCTGGAAATCTACGGCGTTTTTCTCCCGCAAGGCGCAGCCCTGACGAGTTTCCCGGAAAGCTCGCGGCTGCTCGCCACGCTGGGCACGGATGCAATCCCAGCCGGGCAGCAGAGGATTGTTTACGAACTCCCGCTAACCGCCGGCCAACTGCGGCAGAAGGCGTTTTTTGCCGTCAAAGCCATCAACAACAAGGATCGGGATGCAGGCTTCTCGAACGTGGTCCAGGTGGAGATCGTCGATCTGCCCGCGGCGCCCCTCGATCTCCAAGCGACGCTCACCGAAAGCGCTATTCATCTGGCTTGGAAAGCCCCGCCCTTATCGGCATTCGGCGGACCGGCCCCGCAGCCGGACGGCTACCAGGTTTATCGCGCAGCGGCTGGCTCTCCCCAGCCAGCCAGTCCGGTCGCGACCCAAACAGAAATCATGCTCGGCGCCACCGGCTCTGCCGCCTATCAGGACAGTACCTTCGAGTTTGGACATAACTATGTGTACTCGGTCCGCGCCTTTGTGGGGCAGGGAGAGTCGGCCGCCCTGACGCCTCCTTCCAATTCGGTGGAGGTGGCTGCCGTGGACCGCTTCCCGCCCGCAAGCCCGCAGAACGTCCGGGCCATCGCGGTTCCAGGGGCCGTCGACCTGGCGTGGAGCCCGAACTCCGAGGCGGACATGGCGGGATACAATGTGTACCGGCGCGAGGAGGAGGCCCTCGTCAAGCTGAACCTGGGATTATTGCCGGCGCCGCTTTTCCGCGATCCGAGCCCCACGCCGGGCGCTCGGTATCTGTATCGCGTGACGGCCGTAGATGGAAACGGAAACGAGAGCGCCGCTTCACAGGACGCTGTAGTGACGGCGGAGTAAACCTTCCCGATTGCCGTTGCGAACCAGGGGGAAGTGATTGTAAGCTGGGAGCCGTTTCGGGCGCTGCGCCGGAAAGATTACAGACGCCATTAAACCATGAGCCTGTCCATCATGATAGCCCTTCTGGCAACTTCCGGTGTCGCAGCAGGAGCCGGGCTCTGGCTGCTGCTGCGGAGACGGCGCAAGTCCGCCTCCGAGCTGGAGCGGGAACGGCGCTTGGCCGTAAATGCTGTGGGCCGCATGACGGACGGCACGCTGCTCGATGCCCCGGACTCTACCGGCGAAGCGGGAAACTCCCGGCTGCTGTTTTACCGGTATTCGGTGGCAGGAGTGGAATATTCCGCCGCGCAGGAGATTTACGGTCTGCGCCACGTGGTTCGTACGGAGACATGCTCTCCCGGCGCGGTGGCAACGGTGAAGTACGATCCCCAAAACCCTTACAACTCCATCGTCGTTTGCGAGCTATGGAACGGCCTGGGCGCCGATGGCAAGTGAGAATCTTCCGGGAGGGTGAGAAGTTTTGAGGGATCGATAAGCGATGACAGATGATAGATGACCGACGACCGATGGCTAAAGACTAAGGACTGTCCCCTATGGCACAGACGATTCAGGAAAAGCTGGCGGAACTCCGGCGGCGCAACCAAGCCGCCGAAGCAGGCGGCGGAGCGAAGCGCACCGAGCGGCAGCACCAGGAGGGCAAGCTTTCGGCGCGCGAGCGTGTGGAGCTGTTCCTGGACGAGGGAACCTTCGAGGAGTTTGACAAGCTCGTCACCCATCGCTGCACCGATTTCGACATGGCTTCGCAGCAGGTGCCCGGCGACGGCGTGGTCAGCGGCTATGGCCGGGTCGAGGGGCGCACGGTCTTCGTCTTCGCCCAGGACTTTACCGTTTTCGGCGGGTCGCTGGCGGAGAGCAATGCCGCCAAAATCTGCAAGGTAATGGACCGGGCCATGCAGGTGGGCGCGCCGGTGATCGGCATGAATGACTCCGGCGGGGCGCGCATCCAGGAAGGCGTGGTATCGCTCGCCGGTTACGCCGACATCTTTCTCCGCAACACCCTGGCCAGCGGAGTGATTCCGCAGATCTCCGCCATCATGGGACCCTGCGCCGGAGGAGCGGTCTACTCCCCCGCCATTACCGATTTCATCGTGATGGTCCAGGACACCAGCTACATGTTCGTCACCGGGCCGGACGTGCTCCGCACCGTAACGCACGAAGAGGTGACCATGCAGGAGCTCGGCGGCGCCGTGACGCACAACACCACCAGCGGCGTGGCGCACTTTATCGCCCGCGACGACCCCGACTGCCTGTCGCTCATCCGGGAGATGCTCTCGTTCCTGCCCTCCAACTGCATGGAAGACCCGCCGGTAAAGGCTTCGGCGGACCCCATCGACCGCGAAGAGGAAAAGCTCGACACCATCGTGCCCGCCGAGCCGGACCTGCCTTACGAGATGCGGGACCTCATCCACTGCGTTGTCGATGACGGTTATTTTTTTGAAGTGCAGGAACACTTCGCCCAGAACCTGGTGGTGGGCTTCGCGCGCCTGGGCGGCCAGCCGGTCGGGATCGTGGCCAATCAGCCGGCGGTGCTGGCCGGGACGCTCGACATCAACGCCTCGCTGAAGGGAGCGCGCTTTGTCCGCTTCTGCGACTGTTTCAACCTGCCGCTGATTACCTTCGAGGACGTGCCCGGCTTCCTGCCCGGCACGCAGCAAGAGTACGGCGGCATCATCAAGCACGGCGCGAAGCTCTTATACGCCTTCGCCGAGGCCACCGTGCCCAAGCTGACCGTCATCACGCGCAAGGCCTACGGCGGGGCCTACTGCGTCATGTCCTCCAAGCACATCCGCACCGACGTGAACTACGCTTTTCCCACCGCCGAAATCGCCGTGATGGGACCGGAAGGCGCGGTCAACATCATCTACCGCCGCGAGCTGGCCGACGCAAAAAACGGAGAGAAAGTGCGCGCCGCCAAGGTGGAGGAGTTCAAGCGCCTCTTCGCAAATCCCTATATCGCCGCCGAGAAAGGTTATATCGATGAGGTGATTCAGCCGCGCCAGACGCGCCGCAAGCTGATTCAGGCGCTTCGCATGCTCGAAAACAAACGCGACACCATGCCGCCGAAAAAGCACGGCAACATCCCGTTATAAAACCTGTAAAATACGCATATGAAACTCCATGTGATGATTGAACGGGATGAAACCGGTTACTATGTTGCGGAAGTTCCAGCGTTGCCAGGCTGCCTCTCCCAAGGCAAGACCCGCGAAGAGGCCCTTGCCAACATTAAAGAAGCTATCGAGGGTTGGATGGAAGTCATGGAGAACAAGCGGGAGTTCGATCCGTCCGCGTTAGTCGAGGTTGTTGTTTGACGGAATCGGCTCTCCGGCTATGTTCCGGTAGCGAGGCGGTCCGGAAACTGAGGCGCGCTGGCTGGGCAGTCGCCCGCCAAAAAAGCTCGCACGTCATGATGACTAACCCGGCTATCAGTATACCCTCTCTGTTCCACAGCATCATGAACTCGGCGCGGGAATGCTCCGAAACCTGATACGTCAAGCCGGTCTCACGGTGGAAGAATTCAACAATCTGTGAGAATAAGCCGGTTGCAATAGTAACAAGCGCGACACCATGCCGCCGAAAAAGCACGGGAATATTCCGCTGTAAGAGGTGCTGCTGCCGACTCTTGCAAGCAAGAGTGGCTCAGGGTAATTTTTGACGTGGGTGGCCGCGTCACGCATCATGCGTCAATGCTTCCTGGTTAGCTTGACCGACGCTTCCTTAGACGATTTCTTGCTCGCTTTGCGGCTCGGCAAATTTCCCGCGTCCAGCACCTTGCGCACCAGAGCTGGCGCTGTGAAGGGCTTGTGCAGAAAAGCAGTGCCAGGGACCAAGACTCCGTGGCGCATGATTACGTTGTCCGTATTGCCCGACGCGTAGAGCACCTTCAACTCCGGGCGTGGTTGCACCAAGCGTTGCGCCAGTTCGTGTCCGTTCATATCCGGCATCACCACGTCCGTTAGCAGCAGGTGGATGGGGCCTCGGTGGCGCTCCGCCACCTTGAGAGCTGCGGCTCCACTCCCGGCCACAAGTGTATGGTACCCGCAGCGTTTTAGAAACTCCCGCTCCACATTCAGCACACCCTCTTCGTCTTCCACCAGCAGCACGGTCTCCTTCCCGCTTTCTACTGCCTCCTCGGCTCGCCCGGTACTAACCAAAATCGGGGGACAATTCGACCCGTGGCAGGTAGACTTTAAAGGTCGTTCCTCGCCCCGGCTCGCTGTGAACCCGAATGTACCCCCCGCTCTGGTTGACGATTCCATCGACGGTCGCCAGCCCCAGCCCTGTTCCCTTGCCCGGTTCCTTGGTGGTGAAAAAGGGGTCGAAGATGTGGGCCTGCGTTTCCTCATCCATGCCGATGCCGGTATCGGTCACCGTCAGCACCACGTAGGAACCTGGTTTGACGGGGATTTGCTGGCGAGCGTAGGACTCGTCCAGCTCGGCGTTGGCAGTTCCAATGAGCAGTTTTCCTCCCTGAGGCATGGCATCGCGGGCGTTAACCGCGAGATTGATGATTACCCGCTCGATCTGCCCCGGGTCGGCCTTTATCCATCCCAGCGCCGGGTCCGGCGAGGTGACCAAATGGATAGATTCCCCAATCAGGCGCCGTAGAAGGGTGCTGATATCTCCGACCACGGCATTCAGGTCCAGAACCTTCGGCTGAAGCACCTGGCGACGGACGAAAGCCAGAAGCTGGCTGGTCAGTGAAGCAGCGCGATCGGCAGCATCGTCGATCTCCTTCGCAGCCTCGGCCAGCCGCTCGTCGTGGCTCAGGCTGTTGCGCAAGAAGAAGGAGTGGCTTTTAATGACCAGCAGCAAATTATTGAAGTCATGGGCCACCCCGGCGACCAGCCGCCCCATGGCCTCCATCTTCTGCGACTGGAGAAGCTGCGCCTCCAATTGCTTGCGTTCCGTTACGTCACGAACCGCCCCGAAAATATTGACCAGCTTGTCCGAATCGTTAAATCTAGGTACGACGCTGTCTGTGATCCACCGGTATTCCCCTGTTTTCTTGTGCTGGACACGATATTCCAGGGTGCCCGGTTTCTTGCTTGCAATTATCTCGTTGACGGCTTCGACTGCTCCAGGCACATCATCAGGATGAATCAGGCGAGGCCAGAGCGTGGGATCCTGCACAAATTCATCCGGCTCACGCCCAACAACATCTCTGACCTTATCGCTGACCCAATGAACCGACCCACCGTATGGGTGGCCATTTCCTTTCACCGCGTAAACCATCTCGCGGATGTTTTGAGTGACCATCTGATATTTCTCTTCACATTCTTGTAGTGCCTCCTCGGCCTGTTTGCGCTCAGTGATGTCACTCATTCGACAAACCTCCCTCCACACGATTCCCAGCCCGGCATCTTAGCGCGGCAGCAGTCTGGCACCCGGCGAGGAGCCATCCCAGCAGAACACTCAGCACAGCCCTCTTTTCCATTAGTCTCGATTTTCTTGGGAACATTACGGCTGACTTCGGGTTTCCGCTCGCGAACACGCTATTAGATGCAAATTAAGACTAAGGCGATTCAGAGCAGGGAGAGGGGAAATGAGTGCCCGCTGCTTCGGGCGCCACCCACGATTTCCTCTCCCTGTGCTAAACTGTTTCATTCCTTATAGGTATCCTGCTAGCCCATGTTCCAGAAAATTCTCATTGCCAACCGGGGCGAGATTGCGGTGCGGGTCATCCGCGCCTGTCAGGAGATGGATATTCGCACCGTTGCGGTCTTTTCCGAGGTGGACCGCAAGTGCTTGCACGTCCTGCGAGCCGACGAAGCTTATCCCATCGGTCCGGCGCCGGCCACCGAAAGCTATCTCCGGGTGGACAAAATTCTGGATGTCGCGCGCCGGTCAGGGGCTGAGGCCATCCATCCCGGCTACGGCTTTCTGGCGGAGAACCCGGCATTGGCGCAGGCCTGCGAACAAGCCGGGATCACCCTGATCGGTCCCAGCGCGGCCTCTATGGAGTTGATGGGGTCCAAGACCCGCGCGCGGCAGGCCATGCAGGCGGCGGGCATCCCCGTGGTTCCGGGGAGCGACTCCGGGATAGCGGACATTCAGGAGGCGCATCGCTTCGCGGACTCCATCGGCTATCCGGTCCTGGTCAAAGCGGTGGCGGGCGGCGGCGGCAAAGGCATGCGTCTGGTTGCTTCGCCCGAGGAGCTGCCTTCAGCCTACCGCGACGCGCGCTCGGAGGCGGAAAGCGCCTTCAGCGATTCCGAGGTTTATATCGAGAAGTATCTGAAGACTCCCCGCCACATTGAGGTCCAGGTGCTCGGCGACCGCCACGGGAACATGGTTCATCTGGGGGAGCGCGAGTGCAGCATCCAGCGGCGGTATCAGAAGCTCGTGGAGGAATCCCCTTCCCCGCTGGTGGATCCCGCCATGCGGCAGCGTCTGGGAGAAGCCGCCGTGCGGGCCGCCCGCGCCGCCGGATACTACAATGCGGGAACCGTGGAATTCCTAGCCGATGCCGGCAGGAATTTTTACTTTCTGGAGATGAACACTCGCTTGCAGGTGGAACACCCGGTCACGGAGATGGTCACGGGGCTCGATCTGGTGAAGCAGCAGATCCGGGTGGCGGCAGGCGAGAAGCTCCCCTTTGGACAAGAAGAGGTCCTGCTGCGGGGGGCGGCGCTGGAGTGCCGCATTTACGCGGAGGACCCGGAGAACTCCTTCTTCCCTTCCCCCGGCCTGATTCGCGCCCTGGAGGTCCCCGCCGGTCCGGGCGTTCGGGACGACAGCGGCGTGTACGCGGGCTGGACGGTCCCGGTGGAATACGATCCGCTCATCTCCAAATTGGTCACCTGGGGCGCCACGCGCCGGGAAGCGATTGACCGGATGCGAAGGGCGATCGGGGAATACTGCGTGGAAGGCATCCAGACCAATCTCGGATTGTTTCAGAGCATCCTCCGCTTCCCGGATTTTCTGGAGGGAAAGCTCGACACCGGATTGCTCGACCGGCTACTGGAGCATAAAAGGCTGGAGCATGAAAGGTTGCTGGAGCACAAAAAAATCGGCAACGACAAGGGCGCTCGGTTGCACGAAAGCCCGGAGGACGCGGACCGCCGACGGGCGGCGATTTTGGCGGCGGCTCTGTATGAGGAAGCACAAGCCCGGAATGCACACCCGGATAGCGGGAATTCACGGCCCTCTCACAACCGCTGGAAGCTCGAAGGGCGTCGCTCGCTTCTGCGACATCCCCTTCCCGATCCCCGTCGTTAAACCATGTTCCTGCCGCCGTTCCTGTCGCCGCTGCTTTGCGCCGCGCTCTGACTATGAAATTTTTCATCACCCTCGATGGCCGGGATCACACGCTGGAGATGACCCGCCGGAACGGCCCATCCTGCCTGCTCGATGGGGTTCGGTTCGAGGCCGAGGCGGCTGAGGTCCGTCCGGGCGTTTACTCGCTTCTGCTGGGCGGAAAAAGTTTTCAGGCGCGAGTGGCGCCGCGCGCAACCGCCTTGTCCGGCCCTCCCGGTTCCAACGCGGGCGAATACACCGTGCAGGTTGACGGAGTTCACTACGCGGTCTCCATTCGGGATTCGCGCCGGCGGTCCCGCGGCGGCCCGGGAATGGCGCTTGCAGGAAAGCAGAACATTACCGCGCCGATGCCCGGAAAAGTGGTTCGCATCCTGGTGTCGGAGGGCCAGCAGCTCCAGAGCGGTCAGGGACTGATTGTGATGGAAGCCATGAAGATGCAGAACGAGATCAAATGTTCCACGTCCGGCAAGGTGCAGAAAGTTTCGGTTCGGAAGGGGCAGGCCGTGAACGCCGGAGAAATTCTCCTGGTGTTGGAATGAAAGGTGTTGGAATAACAAAAGACAGGTGCTGGAATGAAAAATGACAATGGCGTTGTGCCGGAAGGGGAGCGGCTCCGAAGCTTGGTTTCCGCTCAGGAGCGGGCCCGGTAGGTCATCACGCCCCAGAGCCAATCCACCTTGAACCGCCGGGCCGACTCAATTTGAAAGCCGCTCTGGGTGAGCATCTGCTCGCACTGCTTCATGCTGTAGCACTGGTGGAGAGCGTAGGCGCGGAGGCGCGCCCGGTCCCTCAACCGCAGGGTCCAACTGGAGACCTTGCAGGCCAGGTAATCGTCGCACCAATCGGTCAGCACCAGACAGCCGCCGGGACGCAATACCCTCCGAAATTCCCGCAGCACTTGCAAGGGCCCGCGGTAGTAGTGGAAGCTGTTGGTACAGACGACGGCGTCAAAACATCCGCTGGGAAAAGGCAAGTATTCCGCCACCGCGTTGCTCCAGCTGGCGTGATAAGTGCCGTTCACCTTTTTTTGCGCCAGCTGCAGCATGGCCAGCGAGAGATCGACGCCGACCACACGAATCTGCGGATGGAGGTTCCTCTGTCCCGCCTCCTCCAGCAAACCTCCCGTGCCGCAGCCCACGTCGAGCACCCGCTGCAAACCGTCCCAGGGGACCGCTTCTACGGTGGCCCGAAGCGTTGCGCGGCCATAGGTGCGGTTCCAGCGGCGGTCGTAGCGCGACGCCTGGCGGCTGTATTTTTCTTTTAAGGAGGCGTAAGCTTTCAATTCGCAGTTCCTTCCACAGTTCCTTTCCCTTTGCGGAGCAGCTGCAATGGGCGCAAGCCGATGAAATTACCACAAATGGAGCAGTTCTTCCAGACTTTTAATGGTTGCTTCCAATGGAACATCTGAAATACCAGGGCCGGGCGATGGTTTGCGGTTCAAGTGGACAACCCGCAGCCCGGCCGAATGGGCCGGCTGCAAGTCGTAGCCGACGCCGAAGGCAACGTGCACGACCTGTTCGGGAGGACAGCCGAGCAGCCCCAGAGCATGGTTAAAAATCTCCGGATTCGGTTTGTAGGCACGGGCGTCCTCGGCGGTAATCAGCGCGTCAAAGCGCACGGGAAAGTGCCGCAGGGTCTGCCCGAGAAGATCGCGATCGACGTTGGAGATAATGGCCAGCCGGTGCCGGTGCGACAGGCTGTTCAGAACGGAACGGACATCCGGAAAGGGCTCCCACCGGGCGAGCGAATCGACAAAGGCCTCACCGGCATAGCTGGCATAACGGTACCCGAACTCTTCGGCGGCCTGGCGGAAACTCGACCGGAGTATCTCCGCATAGGGCACGTAGGGCTCCTGAATTTTCTCCCATTGGATCTTCTCCCAAGCCAGGAAGAGTTCCGCTTCCTCCTCTTCCCGCACGCGAATCAACTCGCGGAAGGCGCGGCGAATGCCGCTCTCCCAGTCGATCAACGTGCCGTAACAGTCAAAGCTCACCCAGCGAGGCGCTTTGGGCGAGGCTTCTGACGATGGTCTGGGCGGCTTTCCCATGCAGTGGGCTTCGGAGGTTGCCGGCTAGGGAGTTTCTTCCGGGGTTGCCGAGTACTCAGCCCAAATCTCCTGGGCGAGAAAGTTTTCCACGCGGGACTCGCTGCGGAGCTGCGCGGTAAAAACGGTGCTCAGCAGTTGGCGTTTGCGATTCCCAAGCTCCTGGCGGATGCTCTGCTGCACCTCCGGGTCTTCCAGCTCGCGCTGGCCCGGCTCCCGTTTCCCGATGAGCTTCAGGATCATGTATCCGTCCGGCGCTCGAATCACAGAGGTCGCCTCCCCCACATTCAGTCTCAGGATGGCCTGCTTCAATTGCGGCCCCAGCCGGTCGAGTGTCGAGGCGGGATGGTAGCCGAGGTCGCCGCCTAGCCGGGCCGTCTGCAGGTCCTCGGAGTAATCCCGCGCCACTTGCTGAAATTCCTCTCCGGCCTCCAATTTGCTTGCCAGAAGCTGGATTTTCTTGCTGGCCTGATCGTCGTTTCTTGCCTTGTCATTATTCAAATTGGCAAATGGCGCGTCGGGATCGGGGCTGACGGCAATCTGGCCGATGCGGTATTGGGTTTCCGTGATATTGAACGACTCCTTGTTCGCTTCGTAAAAGCTGCTCACTTCCGCTTCGGTGATCGCGATTCTAGAGTTGACCTGATTCTCCATCAGCTTTTGGATGCTCAGGTTCCGGCTGATCTCCTTGCGGAGGTCCTGCTCGCTAAACCCGCGCCGCTCCAGGTCCGCTTGAAATTCCTCCGGCGCGCTGCGAACCTTCAACGCAGCCAGGCTTTCCTCCACCTCCGACTCCGACGCCAGCAACTTCAACTGTTCGGCCCGCTGCACCATGATTTCACTTTCGATCAGTTCGCGAATAATCTCCATTCGCAGCAGCTTGGCCACCTCGCCGCTTGGTTTCTCCGCGGCGTCTTGGGCGCGAAAGTTGTAGTACTTCTCCACCTCAACCCGCAGGATATCCTTGCCGTTGACCCGCGCGGCCACCTGCGGGTTCGGGGCCGACGGTTGACAGCCCAGAGCGCCGGCCGCAACCAAAAAAATCGCCGCCAAAATCCATTTAGCCTGATCCATGAAATCTCCCATCGAACAAAGTCATCTCGGGCAGATCACTTCTGGCAGATCACCCGATGGTTGCAGGCGCAAATTCACAGGGAGCGCAAATAGCCGCACAAATCCTCCAGATTCTGCGCCTGCTGAAACATCCGAATTCCGGCGACCCCAGCCGCACCCGCTTGAATACAGTCTTTGGCATTCTCCCGGCCGACGCCGCCCAGGGCAAAGACCGGAACCGGGAAGCGCCGGCAAACCTCCGCCAAAGCCGCCAGGCCCAGCGGAGTAGCGCCCGGTTTCGAGGGTGTTTCAAAAACCGGCCCCAGCAACACATAGCAAGCACCGGCCTGGACGGCCTTCTTCACGTCCTCCCCGCCGTGGCAAGAGATCCCCAATATCAGATCATCGCCGGCAAACGCCCGCAGGGCAGAGAGCGGCAGGGAGCCGGAGGGCAGATGAACGCCATCGGCCCCGCACGAGACCGCCACGTCCAGGCGCTCATTCACCAGCAACCGGGTCCCTTTCTTCTCGCGGCGGGTCCGTAAACCCTCCACCAAAAAAGCCAGCCGGCGCGAGGCCAGGTCGTTCTCCCGCAGCTGCACGTAATCCACTTGGGCGCAAAAAGCGGTGCGCACGATTTCCTGGAGTGCGTCCTCTAGCGCGTCTTCTGAACCATTCTTGCCGGGCAATGGATTCAGTTGCTTTCGTGCCGTAATGTAATAACTGACAGCCACCTTGACCAGGGCGCAGAAAAATTGCAAAAAAATTATGGGAGCGAGACGGAAATCACAACGCTGGCACGTCTCACGCCGGCGAGACAGGACCTCTCGATTCCCTCTGTGGCCCTGCCGTCCTCCATCCAGCGGCCAGTCTATTGCATTAGCGCAGCCCCGTTGCCACCGGCATATCCTCCGCGGCGCTCCATTCCATGAAAGAGCCATCGTACATGCGCACATCGTAGCCGAGATATTTCGCCGTGAAATAAGTATGGGAAGACTGCATGCCCGTGCGGCAATAGGACACCATCAGACCCTCCGGGTCCATGCCTGCTTCTTCATACATCGCCCGGAGCTCCGCTTCCGGACGCAGAACCGGGTTGTCGGCGCTGACCACGTTCCGCTGCCAGTACACGTTCGCAGCCCCCGGAATATGCCCCGGGCGGGGGACCGCCTGGCTGCCTTCTTCACCCGTGTAGTTGACCTCGGGTCTGGAATCCACGATAGCGACCCGCGACGCGGATTGGCTCGCCGCCGACGCCAACTCGCGCATGTCTTGAAAGGAAACCAGCACCTCGGGGCGAACCTGCGGCACAAAAGAAGACGGAGCGACTTCCGGCACGGCGGCAGTCACAGGACGTCCCTCGGACCGCCACTTTTTCTGGTGCCCATCCAGAAGGGCGGTGCGGTCGCCAAGGCCCACATAATCGAAGGCCCAATAAGCGCGGGCCGCCTCCAGTCCTGCTCCCTCGTCATAGAGAATCACGCGGTCGTCCTCGCCGATCCCCAGACGGCGAACCAGCGACGCCAACTCCTCCACCGGCGGCAACTCGTTCAGCAGCCCATCGCGGGTTTTGCCGACATCGCTCCGGCTGAGAAAGCGAGCGCCGGGGATATGGGCGGCCTCGTAGCCTTCCCGCGTCCTTTCCACATGCACCACAACCACGCCGGGGCTATCCAGACGGCTTTCCAGCCACTCGGTCGTCACCAGCATCTCGGAGCGAACACCGCGCGGTTTCCCGGCGGGCGCGTCGGCAGTGGCGGGAGTTTTCTCACAGGCTGGACTGATCCCCACCGCCAGCACGAGCAGCGTGATCTTGCAAAACTGACGGAACATTTTCCGCTGCCTCATCTTTTCCCGCTACACCAGCGTGCAAATTCGCTGGATTCTCAAACGGCTGCCGGCCTTGCCCTGCGGATGCTCACCTGCCGGCGGTCCCGCGCACCGCCGACAGCCGGAAACTCCAGGCATGGGAAACGCCCAGCCACAGGTTGATCACTCCCAAGCCGCTCACGGCGCCGCGCACATAATGGTTCACATACAGGGGGCGCAACAGGGGAAAATATGCCATCAAGAAGTTGCTCTCCCACACCTCCGACCAGGGAACAACCAGCAAAAACATCCCGATTTCGACACAATAAAGAATGTAGAGCGCCAGCGCGAACTGTCCCCCGGCGCCTCTCCGGCCAGTGGCGCGGGCAGAAGGATCACTGGGCTTGCTGGAGAGCGCTGATTCGGTCGGTGACATCGCGGTAGTCAATATTGAGGGCATACACTTCCTTGAAATGCTTCAAAGCTGACTCCCGGTCTCCGGCAACCTCATAGGCTGCCGCCATCTCATACAGCAGTCCCAGCCGGTTTTCGGCGCCCAAGCTCGGCGCGTCCAAAGCCGTTTGATACCACTTCACGGCCAGCTCCGGAAGCCCCTTCGCCAGGAAGCACACCGCCAGCAGCGAACAACACCGCAACAGATAGGAGGTATCCTTCAACTGTTCGGCCAACTGGTGGACCTTTTGGAACTCCCCGATCGCCTCCTCGTAAAGCGCCATTTCTTTGAAGGCAACGCCCATGTTGTAGTGCGTTTCCAGATCTCCGCCGGTATCCGGCTCCTCGACCTCATCTTTGAACTCCGCGAGGATATCTCCCAGAAGGTTCGCCTGGGGCTGGCCGGCGCCGGAAGGAGCGGACGGGGGCACAAATCCCTTCTCCAGATCCCCTGCCAGCCCGGCGAGCAGATCCTGCGGATGGTCGGCCCCTCCCTTTTCCTGCGCTGGGGCTTCTTCCAGAGAGAGATCAAAGGCCGGGGCGTGCGGGTCATGTTCCTGTGCAGCAGAAACTTCTTCGAGCACCAATTCCGGATGTCCATCGCCGGCAACGGACTGTTCGGTTTCTTCTCCGGCAGCAGCCGGGACTGATTCGGCCTCCGGCTCAGGCGCCGCCGCCTCAGGTAATGTCGCTTCCACCTGAGGCTCTGGCTGAGGCTCCGGCGTTGCCGTGACGCTTTCTGCTACAGGTTCCTCGGAGGGCGGCTCGCTGACCTCCATTGCCGGGCTAGTTTCGATGGCTGCGCTGGGCTCTGCCGAAACTGGCTCGGGAGCAGGAGATGCTTCGGCCTCCGCTGTTCCAACACCCGCTGTTTCGCCCCCCATGGCGGCGAGCTTCTCCGCCAACGACTCGATCGCGGGGTGTGAAGGAGCTTGTTCCCGCAGGCGCTCCAGCGCCGCCTTCGCTTCGTCCACCAGCCCCGCCTGGAGGTAAAATTCGGCCTCTTCCACTAAGCTGTCCTGCTGCGTGCTCTCGGCAGGCGGCGCCTCCGCGCTGCTCAGGGAAGCCCACTCCACCGACAGGTCCACTTCCCGCACCTGAGAAGCGTCGGAAGCGGATGCTTCCGGAGCGGCGGTCCCAGAAACCGTTGCCTGTTCCGTCTCCACAACGGCGGCTTCCTCTGCCGGCGCTGGGCTAGCCAGGGCTTTCTCGCGATAGCTGGCGGCCAACTCTCCATAGCGAGTAGCGCGATCTCCGTCTCCGGCTTTCCCATAGGCTGCCGTCAGCGCCCCTGAGCAATCTGCCGCCTTCTGATACAGTTGCGATTGCTCATAAAGCGGGAGCAATAGTTCGTTCAGTTTAGTGTTGCCGGGGAGCTTCGCCAAGCCGGCTTCGAGAGTGTCAATCGCCTTGGTGGTCTGGTGATAGGTGACGTAGATATCGCTCTCGGTCACGCAGGTCTGGAGGATCTCCTGGTCGCGGGGAGAAAGCGTCTCCGCTCCTTCTGTTCCCGGTTCCGAGATATCCACGAGCTCGGCAGCCATCGCTGCGGTCGGCTCGGAAGCAGAAGGGGCAGCGTCAGCGATGGGAGAACCTTGGAGCTTCGCCTCCACTTGCTGCAGCAACCGCTGGCTCGCGCGATTTTCCGGCTCCAAACCCACCAGCTTGATACATACTTCGCGGGCTTTTTCCAGCTCCTCCCGCTCCACATAACCGTTCGCCAGTAATTCGAGACTCTCCCGCAACTCCCCGCGCTTTCCGGTCTTCTCATAAATGTCGCACTGCAAACGCAGAGCACCGGGATGGGTCGGAACCGCGTTCAGGATCTTTTGCAGCCCCCCAATCAGTCCGGAAATGTCCTGTTCGGCGGCGAGTTTTTGTGCCGCGCCCTGATAAACCTCCAACGCCCGGTCATACTCTCCCTGCTCGACCTGTTCTTCCGCAATCATGGCCAGACCGGCAAAATCTTCATGCAGCTCAAACAGTTTCTGGGCAATTTCCTTGCCCTTGTCCGCATCGCCCAGTTTTCTGTAGGCGTGGAACAGCATGTTTAAAGGCGTCTTGAGCTTTTCCAGTTGCGGGATTGCCTGGAGCGTCTCGACCGCCTTCTGCAAATCTCCCTGCTCCATGTAGGCCCGGCCCAGCACCGCTTTCCCGTCCGCATTTTCCGGGTCCAGCCGAAACAGCGCTTCCAGCACCGCCGTAGTCCCCGCAGGCTGATTCCCATCCAGAAAGCGCTCCCCAGCCCTCAGATAGGTGGCAATTGCATCTTCCCGCTTCCCCGTCTCCGCATACAGCTCCGCCATGCGGAATTGGAGCTTGGGGTTTTCCATGTCCAGCATCAGGATTTTTTCGAACACATCCCGCGCTTTCTCTTTTTCGTTCCGCTTCAAACAATAATCAACCGCCTGGAGATAGTGCAACCGGGAATCTCTCATCAATCCCTGCGAGGCATACAGCTCTCCCAGCTTCAGGGTCGCCTGGATCGAATCCGAATCCATCTTGGTGATCCGCTTAAAGACGGCAATCCCACGCAGCGCAAAACCTTTTTCGAGGAAGTTGTCTGCCAGCTGATAGAAACACTTGATGGCTTCTTCCTTTTTTTCCAGCCGGACGTACAGATCGCCCACCGTATTCAGGATCGTCAGATCCTTCGGGTCCTTTGCCAGTATCTTGCGGTATTCCCCGATGGCGGCGGGGAGTTTTCCCTTGTCGACGAATTTCTTCGCCGCTTCTAACGTCTTGGCTTTATTAAATCCAAGTCCAAATGCCATTCAGATGAGCTCCAGAGTGTTTCTCGAGAATGTTACTCGCTTGAGACACAGTCCCCCGTCCATCGGGCAGGCTGCTTTCCTCCGCAGGCCGAGCCTCCGCTTTGGCCGGCTCCGAGAAACCAGCGACAACTGATAGGCTTAGAATAGGCACAACGCGGCGCAATTGCAAGAGCGAAGGGTAACTGCTTGGAACCACGGGGCAGTTTTCCTGTTGACCTGGAAGGGAAGGTGAAGTATAAATATTCATTGGCATGCATAAATATTCACAACCCGCCCCTCCAGCCAAAAGCCGGGAAATCCGGGCCGGAATTCTGGGGCATACCGGCTACAGCGGCTCGGAGCTGGCCGGATTGCTCCAGCGGCATCCCGCTGTGACGCCGGTTTTGCTGGATCACCGCAAGGTGGAGGATCCTTCGCGAGACCGCCTCCCCACTGCCTGCTCCGGGAACAAAAACCAGCCGCTTGCCCGCCTGCCCTGGAGTTCCGGTGTGGTTTCCGGCAACGGCCTGGATATTGTCTTCACGGCCACCCCGCCCGAGGTTTCCATCGAGGTGGCGCCGGAGGTGCTGGCGCAGGGCGCGCGGGTCATTGACCTGAGCGGGGCCTTCCGGCTTTCCACGGCGGAACAATATCAGCGCTGGTACGGGGCCACGCATGGCCGTCCGGAGCTTTTGCAACAGGCCGTCTATGGCCTGCCGGAACTCTATCGAGAGTCCCTGCGAACGGCCTGCCTGGTGGCCAATCCCGGCTGCTTCCCCACGGCGGCAATCTGCGCGCTTTGGCCGCTGTTGCAAAAAGGCATGGTGGACCGCACAGCGGGAATTGTCTGCGACGCCAAATCCGGGGTGAGCGGCGCCGGCAAGACGCCCTCGCCGAAAACGCATTTTGTCCAGGTGTCTGAAAACTTCTCGGCCTACGCCATCCTGAAACACCGCCACGTGCCGGAGATGCTGAACCACCTGGGCTTGCAGGAAAGCGAGTTTTCCTTCACCGCCCACTTGTTGCCGATCCAGCGGGGCATCCTGGCCACTCACTACCTGCGGCTCACCCATGCCGTCCGGCTGGAGGAATTGCTGGAGGTCTACCGCTCCGCTTATCAAAGCTCCCTGTTTATCCGCCTGTATTCGGACGCCAGCACGCCCCAACTGCGGCTTGTCAACGGCTCGAACTTTTGTGACATCCATTGCACGCTAGGCTCCGAAGGCCGGCAATTGGTGGTGGTCAGTTGCATCGACAACCTGGTGAAAGGCGCTGCGGGACAGGCGGTGCAGAATCTGAACGTCATGTTCGGGCTCGATGAGGCTGCCGGGTTGCCGGCAAGCGCGGCCCTCGGCGCCTGAGGATTGCTGATGAAGTTGGTTGTCAAAATCGGCGGGACACTGATTGAACACGCATCCGGACGGCAGAAGATCGCCCGGCGCATTGCCCGGATAGTCCGGGACGGCCACCAAGCGCTGCTCGTGCACGGCGGCGGCAAGCAACTGAGCGAGTATCTGAAACAGTCCGGCATCGCCAGCCGCTTCCTCGACGGGCTGCGCCTCACCACGGCGGAGACCCTGGACGGGGTGGTCAAAGTGTTTGCCGGGACGGTGAACCATCAGTTGCTGGCGGCCCTGCATCAGGCCGGGGTGCCCGCCGCGGGCATCTCCGGGGTGGACGGCGGTTGTCTGGTGGCGGAAAAACTGACGGGCGAGAACGGCCAGGACTGGGGTTATGTGGGACGGATCACGAAGGCCAACCCTCGCATCTGGGAAGTTCTGCTGGCGGGAGGCGTTCTGCCCGTGATGGCCTCATTGGCCGTTGGAGAGGACGGGCAGATTTACAACGTCAATGCGGATCAGGCGGCGGTCGCCTGCGCGGTCCATCTCGGGGCGGATGCCCTGATTTTTTTGACCGATGTCGACGGCGTGCGCGACGCGCAGGGCCGCACGATCCGGTGTCTGGAGGCGGAGGAAATCTCCTCTCTGATCGAGTCCGGGACGGCGACCGGCGGAATGCTGGCCAAGCTGAACGCCGTCCGCGAGGCTCTGGCCGGGAATGTGGAACGGGTGCACATTGTGAACGGCCACAGTGAAGACGCCCTGGAGAGTATTCTTTCGGATGAGGATGAGAAGGGCTCGGCAAAGGAAGCGGGGACCGTCGTGGTTCGGTCGCTGGCCGCTTTGAAGAGAGCTTGAGTTCCGAGCCTCGACGATTACAACAGGAGGACGTATTGCGCAATTTTCCAGGTTTTTCTGGACCAGGTTTTTCCGGGCCAGGACATTCCGTAGAAGCGGGGCCGGTCCCGGCGGCCGTCGGCATCGAGACGCTCACGATTCGCCAGGCGCAGCTTCCAGACGTCGCCGCCATGCTGAGCCTGATTAATGGCCACGCATCTCGCTCGGTGATGCTGCCGCGAACGGAACTGGAGATCTGCGAGAGTCTGCGGGACTTCCTGGTGGCGGTTCAGGACGGTGAACTGCTGGGCTGCGGGGCGCTTCACTTCTACACGCAACACATGGCCGAGTTGCGCTCGCTGGCCGTGGCGCGGGAACATACGCGGAGCGGGCTGGGACACAAGCTTGCCACGGAATTGCTGGAGCAGGCGCGGAAGTATGGCGTGGATGTGGTCTTCCTGTTCACCTACGTGCCCGGCTTTTTTGAGAAGCTGGACTTCCAGGCGGTCGACCGGGACGCGCTGCCGCTGAAGGCCTGGAAAGATTGCCAGCGCTGCCCGATGTTCAATGCCTGCGATGAGACCGCCATGGCCTATATGGTGACTCCCGGAGCAGATGTCTACATGTCCGCAGCCCCGCCTGACGAGCCAGCGGCGGAAGGCCCCCTGTCACTCCCCATTTTGGCCACGCCCCGCATTCTGGACCGCATTCAGGACAAAGACTAGTTTTTCCGAGCCGTGGCCGTTCAAGGAAGCGGCCGCTTGCTCACGCCCGCAGTTCAGGGCTCCCGCACCAGCCGCTTGAACATCTCCCCCCGCTCCCGGAAATCCCGGAACAGGCCCACGCTGGGAGAGGCCGGGGAGTGAAGGCAGATTTTTCCCTGGGCCGTGTGCCGCTTGGCGAGAGTGACGGCCTGCTCCATGCTCTCGACAAAAAAATGCTGCGGTCGGGAGGATTGCGCCGGGCCTTGTTCGCACAGGGCCTGCCAGATGCGCTCACCGGTGGGAGGGAAAAGGATGAGGGTTTTCACCGCGCTTTCGATCAGCCGCTTTGCCAGTTGCGAAAAATCCAGATGCCGGTCCGTCCCGCCCAGCAGCACCGTCTCTACGTCGCCGCCCAGCGCGTCCATCCCGTCCAGCGCATCCAGCGCCGCGATGGTCGCCTCAGGCACGGTGGCAATGGCGTCGTTGTAGTAGGTCACACCATTGTAGGCACCCACCCGCTCCAGCCGATGCTCCAGCGGCCGAAATTCGCGGATGGCCTGCGCGATCTCGCCCGCGGGAACACCGGCCAGCATGGAGGCGGCAACCGCCGCCAGGACATTCCGCAAATTGAACTTCCCGAGCAGCGGGACATCCCCGGTCGCAGCCACCTTCTGCTCGCCTGCCGCCGAGCGGTAAACAATCCACTCTCCGGAAAGAAAACACCCCTTAGACGGCGGCTTTTCCAGCGAACAGGCAACCGTTTGCGCTTGGGAGCGAGAGGCAATCTCGCTGGGCAAGGAATAGTCCGCATCATAGACAAGCAAGTCATCGGCGGTCTGGTAGCGGGTGATGTTCTGCTTGGCCGCTACATATTGCTCAAAGCTCTCGTAGTAATCCAGATGCTCCGGCACTATGTTGAGCAGCACGGCTATGTGGGGGCTTTGGCGGAGACCTTCCAGTTGATGACTGGAAAGCTCATAGACGCATACATTCTTCGAAGTGGTTTTCGGAAGCAGGTCGAGCGCGGGGATGCCGATGTTGCCCGCCAGCCAGACGCCAGGAATGAAGCGGTCGAGCATCGAGTGGAGGAGCGCCGCCGTGGTGCTCTTGCCCTTTGTCCCGGTGACCCCAACGACGGTGCCCGGAAAGTTCGCAAAAAACAGCGCCGTGTGGGAAGTGATTCGCCTGCCCGCCCGAACAGCTTCCCGGTAGGCAGGAAGCACGACCGGGATGCCCGGCGACTTTACGATCACTTCATATTCTGGAAGGCTCGACAGATAGTCCTCGCCAAGATGGAGGCGAAGATGAGGGTCCTGCGCGATCCGTTCCACGATTTCCTTGGACAACTTTTCGCGCGGCAGTTGGTCGGCCAGTCCCAGGGTCTTTTCCGGGAAGGCAGCCCGCAGGTATTCCCAACTGCTGCGGCCCTCCCGGCCCAGGCCCAGAATCAGGATCGATTTAGCGCTTAGGTCTGAAAGTTTCATGGGAGGTGGGAGGCTGTTTTTGGACCCTTTTTCCAATTAGTTATACAATTTCATTTTGGTATAATAAAATGGAATTATATACCCAATGGAGGGTTTATGGATAAATCAGTCGTTACGGCCAAGGGACAAGTCGTCATTCCATCCCGGCTGCGGCGCAAGTATGGCATAAAAAAGGGAACGCCCGTATCCGTTTACGAACGGGACGGCGAAATCGTCCTCCGCCCCATTACCGACGAATACATCCGCAGCCTGCAAGGGATCGCCCGCAACTGGCGCGGGAACCTCATGAAAGCTTTGCAGGAGGAGAAAGCACGGGAGCGCAAGCTTTGAGGCCGGCTCGGCGGGTCCTGGACAGCTACGGCCTCATCGCCTTCCTGAGGGATGAACCGGGAGCGGACGACATCCGCAACCTGTTTCGCTCCGCCCGCGACTCACAACGTCCGCTTCTGCTTTGCGCCGTGAACTGGGGCGAAGTCTTCTACATCACTTTGCGAACAAACGGACCGGACCGCGCTGAACAGGTTGCACGCCTGATTTCCACCCTCCCTATCGAGGTGATTCCCGCCGACCTGGAGATGGCCCAGCAGGCAGCGGAGTTCAAAGCCAAGAAAAAGATGTCCTACGCTGACTGCTTCGCCGCCGCCTTGGCGAAATCGAGAAAGGCAGCGCTGGTTACTGGAGATAAAGAATTCAAGCAGGTTGAAGGCGAGGTGAAAATTTTGTGGATTTAACAGAGTGGTCCCCAGATTTCAATCCGCAGATGGCGCAGATTTCGCAGAGAGAACAAAGCGACGATATTCCAAAGTTTTGGCGCCGAAGTTCAGGAGCAGCCCCATCTCTTTGCCGGTGGCCTTCAGGTAGTTGATGACCTGAGCCTCTTCCAACCCACTTAAGTGATCTAATGCCTTGACTTCGACAATCACCGAATCGTAACAGATAAAATCAGCCCGCTAGTGTTTGTTGAGTCTCCGGCCTTTGTAAGATACCGGCA
>JADFGZ010000026.1 GCA_022567475.1 Acidobacteriota bacterium
TGGAGTTGATGTCGCTGAGCGCGGACGATTGGGCGTTGAGTTGCAATTGTTGTCCTTCCAGCAAGCGAACAGGCGCCTTCGCAGAGAAGAGCACTTGATTCACGAGCGCTTGTACGTCGAAGCCGGAAAGGCTGGAGAAGCCGATAGCTCCGAAACTAAATAAACCCATCGGGGAGACTCCCAGGGATATTGCAAAGTAAAAATGCGAGCAAGTTCATTCCTAGCATGGGCAATCTATAAATATTCAACGGACGGGGCCTCTGCCAGACCCCGCCGCTGGAGGTTTTACTGGTCTATTCGAGCAGCGCCAGAATTAGCTGCTGTTGCAGATTTGCCTGAGCCAGCGCTGCGGTATTGGTTTGACTCAGGATCGAGAAGCGCGTCAGGTTCGCCACCTCCTTGGCGATGTCAGTAGCGCGGATTCTATCCTCGGCCGCTTGCAGGTTGAGAATCTGGTTGTTGATGACGTTCGAGGCCGACTCAAGCCGGTTGATGGAGGCTCCCACGGTGCCTCGTGTCGTCGAGACTGTGCTGACGGCTGTGTTGATCTCGCCCAGAGCCGTGCTGGCGTTTGCCGCAGTGGAGATGTCGGTAGCCAGACCCAGGCCTGCGCTGGAAAGTGTGCCCACCGTGGTGCCGATGGTGCTGCTTGCGGTGCCGTCGCTGAGGAAGACGGACGTGGTGCTCGCCGTGAACACCGAACTGCCGTTAAACGTGGTGCTCGACCCGATCCGGTCGATTTCATCTTTAATCGCGGTGTATTCTGCGTTGAGCGCCGCCCGTTGCGAGTCGCTGAGGGTGCTGGTCGCTGCCTGGGTAGACAGCGTGACCGCGCGGTTCAGCAGATTGTTAACCTGCCCCAGTCCGCCATCGGCCACCTGCAAGACCCCGACACCGTCATTGGCGTTCCGCGACGACTGCTGGAGCGCCGTGACGTTGGCGCGCAACCCGTCGGCGATGGCCAGACCCGCCGCGTCGTCTGCTCCGCTGTTGATGCGTGAGCCGGAGGCCAGGCGGAATAGCGTGTTTTGCAAAGAACTCCGTATAAAACTCAGTTGATTTCGTGCAAAGAGGGATCCAATGTTGTTCAAGATGCTGATTGCCATAAAATTTTATATCCTTGTAGCTCGAAATTCCCCATCACGGGTTGGGGTGCCCGGCTTGGCAGGCAGGGCCGCTTGAGTCTTGTGGCTCAAGTCTCGCGTTCCATAAGCCTCCCGATAACTATTATCTGTGGAATGCTCGCGGACGGCATGGCAAGCAGGGTGCCAATCATTATCCTGCTTAGAATGTTGCAGATGGAGATTTTTTGGGTTGCTGCGCAACTCGCAAAATGTATGGAAAGTGAACAGTCCCTGCCAGAGGATGGTCAATTTCAAGACGCTCCGGTGAAACCTCTGCCACGGGTGAGATGTGGAAGAAGGCTAACCTGAAAGCCCTCCTCAGCCGATGAATCCTAATGTAGCGTAAACACAGCTTGGGCAGCTTCTTTCTAAGGGTTTGTTCATTCTAAGCTGGTTAGCGCGACAGCGGCGCTGTTGCGGGCAGGTTTTTGATGACTACTGGTGAAGCTTTTTCCATAACTGTTCTAGCGATTGATGACGATCCAGCGTGCCGGGAAGTTATCTCCGATGCCTTGTCGCGCGATGGCTTTAAGGTTCTCTCTGCCAGGGACTCCAGCGAGGGCCTGCAACTGGTCCAACAAGAACATCCTCAAATTGTGCTGCTCGATTGGATGATGCCGGGAGGGAAAGGCGGCGCGTTGTTAGAGGGGATTCTGGAAGCGGATTCCGGGACCGAGGTGATTTTAATGGTCCACCCCACTGCGACGGAATCGGCAGTGGCGGCGATCCAGAACGGCGCCAGTGAATACCTGACCAAGCCGCTGGAAGTGGATCGTTTGTGGCGGATGGTTGACGGACTGGCGGCGGAAGCTCGCCAGCGGCACCGGACCTTGCAACTCGACCGTGAACTGCTGGACTCTTACCAGTTTGAGGGCATCGTCGGCCGCAGCCCCCTGATGCTGGAGGTTTACAGCCGCATTCGCCGCGTGGCGCCGCATTTCCGAACGGTTTTGGTCACCGGGACGACGGGAACCGGAAAGGAGCTGGTGGCGCGGGCTCTGCACAAGCGGAGTCCCTATGCTGCGGGACCCTTTGTAGTGTGTAATTGTTCGGCCGTGGTGGAAACCATCTTTGAGAGCGAATTGTTCGGCTATGTCAAGGGAGCCTTTACCGGCGCTACTCAAGACAAAATCGGGTACTTTGAATATGCCCAGGGCGGGACGCTGCTGCTCGATGAAATCGGCGAGATGCCGCTCACCACGCAGGCCAAGCTGCTGCGGGTGCTCCAAAGCCAGGAGATTCAGCGCGTCGGTTCTCCCACCGTCCGCAAGACCGACGTGCGGGTGATTGCCTCCACCAACCGCGACCTGCGGGCCATGATGGCGACCGGGCAATTCCGGGAAGATCTCTATTACCGGCTCTCCATGGTCGAAATCCACCTTCCTTTGCTGGCCGAGCGGAAAGAGGATGTGCCGCTGCTGCAACGCTATTTTGTGGAACACTTCGCCGGCCAATACAAAAAGCCGATCCGAGGCATCACGCGCCGGGCGCAGGCCCTGCTGGCGCGGTACCCATGGCCGGGCAACGTGCGGGAACTGGAAAATGTCCTGGGCAATGCCTGCATGATGGTGGAGGGGAAAGTCATTGATATCTCGGACCTGCCGGAGCATATGCGATATTCTCTCTCGGAGTTGATATCAGCAGAGGAGAAGTGGGTGTCGCTTGAGGAGTTTGAACTGCGCTATGCGCTGCAGGTGTTGGAGCACACAGATGGCAATAAGGTGCGGGCTGCTGAGGTGCTCGGCATCAGCCGTGCCACCCTGTATCGCTTGATTGGTCAGAAGGTAAATGGTCAAAAGGTCATTGACGGGAAGGTGCAGCCCTCGCTTCCAAAACAGTAAGCTATTCCGGAACGCTCTAACAATCCTCCATTTACAAATAGTTCACTACAGATAGTTCATTATCCTCGGCAGTGTGACTTTGCCAACGGACCGGCAGGCTGTCTCAGCGCCGGATCGCTGTATAGAAATGAAACAGCAGCAAATTCATGGGCGCAAAAAATCTCGGAAAAAGCTGGCTGCGGCCCTTCCGGTTTGTTTCATCCGTTGGTAACGTCGTTTAGATTCTTGACGTTCCGGCGATACGCACAATGGTTGTGGAAGCTTCCGATCCTCGATCAGCAGCAGGAAAGAGTTGCTGAATTCGGGAAGTTTTGCGGTGGGGAAGCTCATTTCTTCCGGGAGAATGTTTCAATTTCCGACAGTCCCTGCATTCCAACTTCTTGCTGGAGCGCGGTCGGCACCCTGTCATCAGGTTGCATATCACTCTAAATAGAATGACTTACGGAATCCAAACGACGAAGTTGCCGGCATGGAACGCGAATTGCTAAATCGAGTGTATCCTCAGCGCCGTGCGCTGCAGGGTTCCTTTCTGATCCAAAGGAGGAGACGCACAATGCAAGAGAGCCGAAGCATGCTGGTTGTAGATGATGAGCCGCAGGTTTGTGAGGTTATCGCCAACCTCTTCTCCACACGCGGTTATAGTTGCCAAACAGCAGGCAGCGGCCAGGAGGCCCTGTCCATCTTTCAAAAGTTCCATCCCCAGGTTGTTCTCAGCGATGTAGTCATGCCGAACATGAACGGATTGGATGTAGCGCGTTACATCCTACAGTCCAGCCCGGAGATCGCTGTGATCCTGATGACCGGAACGGACAGCATGGATATGGCTATCCAAGCCTTGCGATTGGGCGTCTCCGACTTCCTCCTCAAGCCTTTTGATTTTAAGACGGCAGAACGCTCGGTGCGGGAAGCGGTATCCAAAAAACAGGCGCTCGTGAAGAGGGAGCAGGAAATGCTCCGCTTGCGGTATCAGTTGCAAGAGGTGGCGACCCAATCCCGGTCCATCGCTTTTGCGACGATGGAGTCCTTTTGCAAGACCTTGGAGCTGCGAGATATTGAAACATTCGCCCATGTCCAAAGAGTCAGCAATTATGCCTACTTCCTCGCTCGGAAAATGGGTCTGAGCGCCGGAGCGATAGATAGCATCCGTCTGGGAGCTCTCCTGCATGATATCGGCAAAGTTGTGGTGCCCGACCGGGTGCTTTTCAAACCGGGCCCGCTGAACCCGGATGAGTGGGAAGTGATGAAAAAGCATGTGGATGCGGGATACAGCATTGTTACAGAGATTCCAGGCCTGGAAGAGGGCGCAAAGATTGTGATCCAGCACCATGAGCAGTATGGCGGCGGAGGCTATCCGCATGGGCTTCGGGGAGAGCAGATCTGCCTGGGAGCGAGAATCTTTGCGGTGGTGGACACCTACGACGCCATCACCAACGACCGGCCCTACCGAAAAATGCGCTCCGATGCGGTGGCACGCAATGAAATTCGGAACGGTTCCGGGAGCCAGTACGATCCGAAGGCGGTGGAAGCTTTTCTGGCCATCCCGTCCGCAGAGTGGATCCAGGCCGGGCGGCGGAATGTGAAAAGAGAAATGGGCGCAACCTTCATGTTTCCGGCGAGGGTGAAAAACAGCAAAGACGAACTAGAGACAGCAGTCCTCGAAGAATTTCCGGTTGCGGTTTCCTGAAGAATAGGAGACTGTCAGCGCGGATCGCTCCGGCCCGCAGTACAATTTTTTGCCGGTGATTTTGTGGAAGGCCAAAACACATCCTTCTATCCATCTATCCTTCTATCCTGACTACCCATCCACCCATCTAACCACCCACCACGCTTGCCAACGCTGAACGGCTGAACTGAGTCTTGTCCATCGCCGTTTGCCGCAGTTCTCGTTTACGGTGGAGAGCGCCGAGAGGTGGGAGACAGATCAGGCGAGCCTGCGCAGAACATAAATTCCCAGCGCCGCAGGGCAACCGAAAAGCACCCATGACCATCTAAGCTTGAGTCAAAAAGATGGCTGGGATAAACTACAAAGCGGCGCAAGGTCGAATTCAAATATTCCTATAATAGAATTTCGGGGCGAAACTCCGAGTAAGCGAATCAGCCGGGAAGGCCGGTGCGATTGAGTATGAAATGCTGTCATTCCCCGTGCTGCTCCACTCCGCTGGCCGCAATCGGTTTTCCTGTCCTCTGCTGGCTTTTCTTCCTGTTTCTGGGCGGGGTCCAAGCCCAAGCCCAAGTGCAACCCCAATTGCAACCCCAATTGCAACAAAGAAGCATAGAAATAGAAGAGGACGGCCGGCGCGTTCTGACGGCCATCCGCCTGGGAGAAATTGAATCCATCCGGCTGGACGGCAATCTCGATGAGCCCGTGTGGGACCGCGCCGTCCCGGCCACGAACTTCCTGCAGCGAGACCCGCTGAATGGACAGCCGGCGACGGAGCGCACCGAGGTGCGCGCGGTGTTTGACCAGCACCGTCTGTATTTGGGCGTCATCTGTTACGATTCCGAGCCGGACAAGTTGCTGGGAAACCAGATGCAGCGCGACCAGCCGCTTTCCGGAGATGACCGGTTCATGTGGACGATTGACCCCTACCTGGACGGCCGCTCCGGTTATTTCTTCGAGGTCAATCCATCCGGACTGATGGGAGACGGTTTGCTCGATCCCGGTGGAGGAAGAGGCCCCGGAGGTTTTGGCATTAACAAATCCTGGGATGGAATCTGGAACGTCCGTGTGCAGCGAAGCGAGATCGGCTGGACCATCGAAATCGAGATTCCCTTTCGGACGTTGAACTTCGACGAGAACGCCCCGGCCTGGGGCATCAACTTTCAGCGAACCGTGCGCCGGAAGAACGAAGAAAGTTTGTGGATGGGCTTTCCGCGCAACCAGGGTTTGTTCCGGATGTCCAATGCGGGACTGTTGGAAGGGCTTTCGGAAATCAGCCAGGGTTTCGGGCTCGACTTCAAGCCGTACATTGTGGGCAATCTCTCGCAAGCTCCCGGTGATGGGATGCCCTCCGCTGTGCGATCCGGGGATGTGGGTGCGGACTTTTTTTATAACTTGACGCCGGGCTTGCGCGCCAATTTTACGCTGAATACAGATTTTGCTGAGACGGAAGTGGACGACCGCTTCGTCAATTTGACGCGCTTTCCCCTGCGTTTCCCAGAGAAGCGGGACTTCTTCCTGGAGGGAAGCACCTTCTTTAATTTTGCGCCCAATCAAGTGGAGCCTTTCTTCAGCCGGCGAATCGGCCTGAATGAAGAATCCGACCTGCCGCAAGCAATCGACTTCGGCGGAAAACTCACCGGACAAATAGGAGCTTTCGATCTCGGCTTCATGCAAATCCGGACGGCGAACGAGGGAGAATTTACAGGGGAAGATTTCACGGTTCTCCGAACGAGACGCCGGTTCTTCCAGAAGTCTTACCTCGGAATGCTGTACACGCGCCGGGCAGCCCGCATAGGCCCGGAGCCGGACCGCCACACCTTGGGGATGGACTTCGCCCTGGCAACCTCGCAGTTCCGCGGCTCCCAAAACCTGGAGTTCACCGGCTTTTACGTTTGGAATAACAACCCGCTGGGAACCGGCAAGAGCAAGGCTTACGGGGTGAGGTTCCAGTATCCGAATGATGTGTGGCGCGCGCGCGCTTCCTTCCGGGAATTGCAGGAAAACTACGACCCGGCGCTGGGCTTCACGCGGCGGGAAAATTTCCGGCGCTACAATCCGGCCCTTTTTTATTCTCCCCGTCCGAAGGATCATCCCTGGATTCGCCGGTTCAACTTCGGACCGAATCTGGAGCTGGTGACCGATTTGTCGAATCGCACGGTGACCCGAAGGTTCGACGTCGCGCTGTTCCAGATGTTCCTTCACTCCGGCGACAACATTGCATTCCGTATCCATCCCACCTATGAACGTCTGGAGGAAGATTTCGAAATCCTCGAGGATGAGATCACGCTGCCGGAAGGAAATCAGTACCGGTTTACCCGCTACGAGTTCGAGGCCAGAACGGCACAGCGGAGGTGGGTGGCCGTGGGGGTGGAATATACTCTGGGAAGCTTCTTTTCCGGAAACCGCCGGGAGATCTCGCTCGATCTGAACTTTCGGCCTCGCAAGGGGTTTCTCGTCAATCTGGAAGGGGAATGGAATCGCATCGAGCTGGCGGAAGGAAACTTCTCGACACGCCTGCTCCAGGCGGTTTTCCGGAACCAGTTCAATCCCTGGATTTCGCTGGTGAATAATATCCAGTTCGATTCGGTGAGCCGGGAGCTTGGATGGCAGTCCCGGCTGCGCTGGATTGTCCGTCCCGGCAACGACATCTTTTTCGTTTACACGCACAACTGGCTCGACGAGCAATTTCAACTCACCACTCTGGACCGGAGAGTCGCCGCAAAGGTTTCCTACACGCATCGCTTTTGATTTTGCAGCAGGGGCAGGGGAAGAGTGGATCATTTTCTCTGCACGTCATCCAAAATCCAAAATCCGAAATCCGTTATCCGTCACCCGCCAGTCGTCAGCCGCGCAACGATTTCGCCCAGCGCGGTTTCAGCCCTGGCTTCAATTGCTTCCTTCGTCTGGTCTTGAATCGGGTGCTCCACGTACACGGCATCAAAGTCCGGCCGTCCGAGCGCGCTCGCCTGCGCCCGCGCCGGCAGCATGAACTCGCGCGTCACCACCGGGACGGCCGCAATTCCTGAGTTTTCGAGGCGAATCGAATCGTGCAAACTGCACGTTGTGCACGACCCTCAATCGGCCAGCGCCTCAATGACGGCGTCCACGCCGCGCAGCTTCTCGATCACCTCGCCGGGCGCGCGCTTCGTGAAGGTCGGCTTCACCTCGCGCACCACGCGGGCGACCCCGTGGCGCTCTTTCAGCAGCCGCTCGATGCGGTCGAGAAAGACGCTGCCGCCCGGCTTGCTGATATCCAGAAGCCCGACTGTTTTTCCCCGCAGCGTCTCCAGGCGCGGCGGAGCAGAGACGCCGGTCTGCTGATTTTCATTCATCGGATTCACAATTACCGTAGGCATGCGCACTCTCCCTTAGATTGGATAGGTCACCATCTGGCTGCCGCGCGGGCCGGAGACCCAGCCGCCGATCACCGCGGAGAATTTCCCCGCGGTTCCCCCGGCGACGACGATCTTGATCGACTCCGGCGCGCGGAACTTCTGATAGCAGCGTTCCCCGTCGATGGTCACTTCCTTGTAGTGAGCAACGAACTGCGTGCCTTCGCCTTCCTCGCCGTCGTAGGCGCGGACGGGAATGCCGGTGTTCTCGAACAGGAATTGACGGACGTCTTGCTTGCTGAATCCATCCCGATGGATGGTCTTCACATGTTCCGGGACCAGGACGACCATCGCCTCGTAGCCCAGACAGGCCCGGTAGGTGAACACGGTTGCCAGGGCTCGGGTAACGGCTTTCAAGAGATTCTTGGCGCTGCGCGCTTTGTGTTCGGCCACCCCGCGCGGAGGCTCCGCCGCAAACAGTGTCAGCGTGCTTTGGTCCGGACGGAATCCCATCTCGACGTGAAACGGCTCCCAGGGATTTTCTTCTTCGTTCTCGGCGATGCAGTAAGAAAACTTGCCGGGGTTGCCGAGCGCGGACATGTCGATGCCGTCCGGCCTGCCCCCGCCCAGGTTCAGCAGGATCAACTGCATGGCCCGCCCCAGCGTGCTGTTGGCCCGCCGGACGTTGCTGAACACGTTCTGCCGGCAGGCAAAACCCAGCTCGTTGCGGATGGGGCCGTTGACGACGATGAGCGGGGCGGCGAAGTGCGTGGTCGCCTGCACGCCGTGGATGTTCAGCCGCTCATCGCAGAGCGCGCGCGCCAGCGGAATCAGCGCCCGCATCATCTCCGGCGCGCATCCCGCCATGACGGCATTGGCGGCGATTTTCTCGACCGTCGCTTCGCCGTAGCAAGGCGGGATCTGTCCGATCACTTCCTCCGGGTCGAGCGGTGTCGCCTGCAGCATTCGTTCCACGCGCTCCACCGTCGGAGGAACCACCGGCAGCGGGTCGCCGAAGGCTCGCCTGCAATATTCGTAAGGGTCTTCTCGCTCGGCCAGGACGACGCGTGTGGCGCGCGAGCCGCGCGCCCGGTGGAGTTGCAGCGGCTGTGCCGCTTCTTCCGCGCTGGATGGTTCCAGATGCCTGGAAGTGCAGCCCGGCTTGGCCGCCGGGGCGCCGTCATAGGCGTCGGCGACGGGCGGCTGTCCCATCTGGGCGGCAATAGCGTTCAACCCGTCTTTGTCGAAGCCGACCTGCGTTTTTACAACCACGCCTGCTTCATCCAACAAAAACAATGTCGGCACGGCAGCGGGATCATAGGCCTGTGATATTTTCAGGTCCCGGTCGATGGTGACCGGGAAAGCGATCGACATTTCTTCGATAAAGTCCCGCGTGAGCGCCTCGCTGTCCTGGGAGATGCCGATCACACGCGCCGATTTTTTTGCCAGGGTGTTCAGATAGGGAACCGTGAGGCGGCAGGTGGGACAGTCGGTTTCGAGAAACACGAGAAGGGCAGGCTCCCCTTCAGGGCGGCCGAGAGAAAACTCAGGGGCCTTTTGCCCGGCTTCGATCATATAAATTTCCTTTTCTCTAAAACCCGCTCTGCAAGATTGCGGACCATAAAAAAGCTGTGAGCGGGCAGGATAGCGTGTCAAAATACCGTTTTCAAGGGCTAATCAGCCGAGCCGTTCGGGAGGCTCCCCGGAACATAGAGCGTAGTTGCAACGAGCGTACTTGTAACGAGCGTACTTGCCATGACAGAGTCTTCGTCCTTCATTCCTTCGCAGGTTCCCTCCCAGGCTGGCCCGGCAGCCGGTCCACGAGGAATCGATCTGCCGTCGCTTACCCTGGTGGAAGCGGCCCGGCGGATTCAGCAAAGGCAGCTATCGCCTGTCGAGCTGACCCAGGCCGTGCTCGATCGCATTACGGCGCTCGAACCCAAGGTGGGAGCCTTTATCACGGTAGCCGCCGAGCAGGCGCTGGAGGCCTCCCGCGCCGCCGAGCGTGAGATTCAGCAGGGAAACTACCGGGGCCCGTTGCACGGCATTCCGGTGGGATACAAGGACACCTATTACACGCGCGGCATCCCCACCACGGCCGCAGCGGCGATGCTGAAAAATTTTGTCCCGAATTTTGACGCCACCATCGTCCGCCGCTTGCAAGACGCCGGAGCCGTCCTCATCGGCAAAACCAGACTGCCGGAGTTTTCCTTCGGCGGGGTGACGCCGGGGACGCATAACCCGTGGGATTTGTCCCGCAACCCCGGCGGGTCGAGCGGAGGCTCGGGGGCGGCCCTGGCCGCTTCCATGCTCTTGGGGGCGACCGGCGGGGACACCTCCGGCTCCATTCGCATCCCCGCCGGCATCTGCGGCGTGGTGGGCCACAAGCCGACCTTTGGCGTGGTCAGCCGCTACGGGGTGGTCCCCATTAGCTGGACGCTCGACCATCTGGGCCCCTTGGCCAAGCGCGTGGAGGATTGCGCCATCCTTCTCAAAGCCATGGCTGGCTATGACCCCAACGACCGCTACAGCGCGCGGGCGCCGGTTCCCGACTACCCCGGTCTTTTGCGAAGAGACGTCCGGGGCATGCGGCTGGGAATTCTGCCCGTCTCCGCGATGGAAGATTTCCACTCCGATACACGGAACGCATTCGCGAGCGCCGTGCAGGTGATGGAAGGGCTGGGAGCGGAGATTCGCGAAGTGAGTTTGCCGCCGAGCACGGAGGTTGCGCGGCGAGCCCATACCCTTATCCGAATCAGCGAAGCAGCAGCCTATCATCGCCAGTTCCTCCGGACACGAGCGGATGAATATGGCCCGGAAAATAAATCCGGTCCGCAAGTGTCCCAGGTGAGGACGACCGTGGAGGCCGGTTCCTTGCTAACGGCGTCTCAATATCTCCGGGCACAGCAAGTTCGCAAGGTCTTCCTCCGCGAAATGCTCCAGGTTTTTGAGCCCCTCGATGCGCTGCTGACCCCGTCCACACCGACACCGGCCATTGAAGTGGAGAACCCCCATCCCATTATTGTCTTCCAGTCGTTGTTCAATCTGTGCGGGTTTCCCGCCGTTTCGGTGCCCTCTGGATTTTCCACCTCGCCGCCGGGCCTGCCCATCGGTTTGCAAATCTGCGCCGCTCCGTTTCAGGATGCGGTTGTGCTGGCGCTGGCCCATGCCTACGAATCTGCCACCGATTGGCACAACCGGCAACCGGACATTTAGCAGCAGGCGGGGTTAGAAACTCCTTCCCATTCCGCTGGTTTGAATGGCGCACACCGGGCGTGGTCTCCTTCCTGACAACTGATCCAGCGAGAGAGTGAATTCCCCGGACTTACGGGAGTGCTCTACTTCATTCGGGGCTAAGGAGGGCTTTAGGACTACAGCGTTGCCGGTTCCGCCTTCCTGGGGCGCTGCCATGCTGCCGAGGTCCATTGCTACGTCAGGATATTCCGGCCCAAGCATCTTCTTGTAAATCGCCAGGGCGCGCTGGCGGAGTGGCTCGGCTTCGGCGTACTTGCCCTGGGCGCAGTACGCTTTTCGCTGCCGGGAGCCATGCCTACTCGTACAGGCTGTCGATGAACCCGCTTTCGTCCAATTCCTTCATGAAGCTGTCGTCGTAGAAGTCTTCCGGCTGAAAGCGGCGCATGGCGCCGGTGTCATACAACTCCATGACTCGTTTGATGCCGGCGACGGCTGGGTAGGGAGCCCGCGGCATATCGACCGCGCCGTTGTAGATGATGTTTTGGACTTCGACATCGGTAAAGTCGTACCACTTCGCCATGGAGCGGAATGCCACGGTCTTGTCCTTCTTCATCATTGAAATGGCTTCGGTCAGGGCCTTCAGATACCTCATCACCGTTTCCTTGTTGGCGTGTGCCCAGGACTTGGAGGCCCAGAGGCCGTTGCAAGGATACGGCTCGTTCCACGCACGCATATCGATATCCATGGGCTTGAATCCGGCCATCAACGCCTGCCCGAGGGGAACGTCATAGGCGATGAAAGCGTCCACCCAACCCTTCTTCAACGGGTTGACACTATAATCCCCCGTGAGAATGGCCAAATCTCTCTCGGCATCCCACCCCATCCGGTCCGCGAGGATCTGGACCACTATCCCGGTGCAGGCGGAAAGGCTGGAGATCCCGATGCGCTTTCCTTTCAGGTCTTCCAGCGTCTCGATGCCCTCCCGGGCGATAATGTGCCAATGCACGACGTGATCGGTGGTGGCTATGATCACTCGGTCGGAGGGTTCCGATCTGTTTGCCCGGCTGACCATGCCGGGAGCGCCGCCTCCAACGGACATGTGCCATTCGCCCTCGGGAATGGTGTCCAAGACGTCGGCGGGCACCCCGTGTTTCTCCGCCGCGCCCCTGCTAAAGGGGCGCAGAGTCACGTCCAGCCCATACTTGTCAAACAGGCCGTTATCCAAGGCCACCAGATGCGGAACCTTGTTGATGGAAACGTCTCCCATGGCGACGCGCACTGGAAGTTTCTGCTGCCCGTGCAGTGGCGTAAACGCCGCCAGCACAAGTACCATCAGAAGACCGGCATGCCTAAGAGTTTTCAACCCAATATTCATCATATTCATCACTTTCATTACTACTGCCCCCTCGCTTCTTGGAAAAACTGGATTCAATAGGAATTTTCGTCCCTGCGAGAATATCCGAACACGCTTTCCCGCCGCATTATTGTAGTTGACCAGCCGCTAAGACGCAATTCGGTATTGGCCGGGAAAGAGGGAAGCAGCTTGACATCACGGGATGTGCCGGAGCCTAATGGCAAGCCCATCATGAGTCGTACAGGCCCGTCTTCGTTCTCCTTTCCGACAGTTCCGGCTATGCTATACTCAGCTTACAGTGCTGGCGGCTTTGCTCAGGATGGTTCTGCAGAGGTTGGCTCTCCTATGTTAAACATGTTAAAAATACCAAGGACGATCCTGGTCTGGATTGGAATCGCGCTGGCTGGCGTCAGTTGCCTTCAGGCGGCTGCGCAGCAACCCGCGAGCCCCGCTCCGCCGCCCGCCTCGCAGTACCGCGTGCTTCTCAACCGCTACTGTGTCACCTGCCACAATGAAAAATTGCAAACCGCAGGACTGATGCTCGACACGGTGGACGTCGCCCATGTCAGCGAAGGCGCGGAGGTGTGGGAAAAGGTGGTGCGGAAACTTCGGACCGGGGAGATGCCTCCTCCCGGCATGCCTCGTCCGGACCAGCCCGCCTACGATTCCTTCGCTGCGTACTTGATGACGGAGCTGGACCGCGCGGCCACGGCCAGGCCCAATCCCGGCAGGCCGGCCATCCAGCGCCTCAACCGCGCCGAATACACCAACGCTATTCGCGACCTGCTGAATTTGGATATCGACGGCGCATCGCTTCTTCCCGCCGACGATTCCAGCTACGGCTTTGACAATATTGGAGACGTCCTCACGGTCTCGCCGACCTTGCTGGAACGGTACATGTCGGCGGCGACCAAGATCAGCCGCTTCGCCATTGGAGACACGGCGATCGGTCCGGCGTCGGAGACCTACGAGGTTTCCCCGCGCCTGGAGCAGAGGGAGCGCGTCAGCGAAGCTCTGCCGTTCGGGTCGCGCGGCGGGGTCGCCATTCGCCATCACTTCCCGCTCGACGGCGAGTACGTCATCAAAATCCTCCTGCAAAGAGACCGCGTGCTGGATATTCGCGGCCTCGCCGAGCCGCACCAGCTCGACATCCTCCTGGACGGGGAAACCATCAAGCAGTTCACGGTCGGTGGCGAGGGCAAGAGCAAATCGCAGGAGAACGGACAGCAGCAATACGAGAGCACGGGGGAGAACGGACAAGAGAGTTACGAGCGCACGGCGGATGCGAACCTGGAATTCCGCTTCTCTGCCAAAGCGGGCACGCGGGTGGTGGGGATCACCTTCCTGGACAGAGACCCGAAGCCGGAAGGGGTGTTGCGGCGGCTGGTTGTGGCTTCGCAATATGTGCGGAATGATGATGTCCCCGGCGTGGGCATTGTCACCATTACGGGGCCCTACAACGCAACCGGGCCTGGGGATACACCCAGCCGGCGCAAAATCTTCGTCTGCCATCCCGATCACAATCCGGCAGGCGGCGGGGAAGACACAGAGCCCTGCCCCAGCAGGATTCTTTCCCGGCTGGCACGGCAAGCCTATCGCCGGCCCGTCACGGACCGGGATATCCAAACGCTGCTCAGCTTCTACTGGACCGGCAGCGGCAAGGGCGGCTTCGAGGCGGGGATCGGGCTGGCGCTGCGAAGAATGCTGGTTTCCCCGGAGTTTCTGTTCCGTGTCGAGCGCGATCCGGCGAATGTCGCGCCGAACACCGCCTACCCTATCAGCGATCTCGAACTGGCCTCCCGTTTGTCGTTTTTCCTGTGGAGCAGCATACCCGACGAGGAACTGCTTAGCTTGGCGGAACGCGGCAAGCTGAAAGACCCAGCGGTCCTGGAACGGCAGGTGCGGCGGATGCTTGCCGATCCTCGCTCGAAGGCTTTGGTGAGCAATTTCGCCGGGCAGTGGCTATACCTGCGCAACATGAAAGAGGTCGTTCCCGACCCGGAGACGTTCCCCGAATTCGACGAGAACCTGCGGGAGGCGTTCCTCCGGGAGACGGAGCTTTTCTTCGGCAGCATGCTGCGCGAGGACCGCAGCGTGCTGGATTTGCTGAACGCGGACTATACCTTCCTGAACGAGCGTCTGGCCCGGCACTACGGGATACCGGACATTTACGGCAACCACTTCCGGCGCGTGACGCTGAGCGATGAAAGGCGCAGAGGTTTGTTGGGCCAGGGCAGCATCCTGACGGTGACCTCCTACCCCAGCCGAACCTCCCCGACGTTTCGCGGCAAGTGGCTGCTCGAAAACATTCTGGGCACGCCGCCTCCTCCGCCGCCGAACAACGTTCCGTCGCTGACCGATCGCGGCGAGGACGGCAAAATTCTCTCGGTGCGCGAACAGATGGAGGCCCACCGCGTGAATCCAGCCTGCTCAGGTTGCCACTCGCGGATGGACCCGATGGGCTTTGCGCTGGAAAATTTTGACGCCATCGGCCGGTGGAGAACCACCAGCGGGAACAATGTCCCGATTGATTCTTCGGGAGTGCTCCCCGACGGCACCAAGTTTCAGGGTCCCGTGGGGCTCCGGAAGGTATTGCTGAGCCACAGGGAAGAGCTGGTCTCGACCGTCACCGAAAAACTTCTTACCTACGCTTTGGGGCGGGGCGTGGAGTATACCGACGCTCCGGCCATCCGCAAGATCGTGCGGGAGACCGCTGCCGGCGGCCACCGCTGGTCGTCGCTATTGCTGGGTGTAGTGCAGAGCACGCCGTTTCAGATGAGGAGGTCGCAAGGGCCATGATGATTTTCAAGAAGGCTATTCCCCGGCGCGCGTTTTTGCGCGGGGTGGGCGCGACGCTGGCTTTGCCGCTGCTCGACGGTATGGTTCCGGCGCTGGCCGGCCCGCTGGACACGGCGGGCCAACCGGCGACCCGCCTGTCGTTCGTCTATGTCCCGAACGGGATGATCATGGACCATTGGACCCCGACGGCGGAAGGCGCCGCCTTCGAGTTGACCCCGATCCTGGAGCCGCTGGCTGCATTTCGCGACCGTACCCTCGTGCTGAGCGGGCTCGCCCTGAAAAACGCCGACGCGCTGCTGCCGGGCGAGGGCGCGGTGGGAAACCATTCCCGCGCCAGCGCCACGTTCCTCTCCGGCGTTCATCCGAAAAAGACCGAGGGCGCCGACATGGAAGCCGGAATTACGGTGGACCAGATTGCGGCGAAAGAATTCGGCAAGCAGACTCAACTGGCGTCGCTCGAGATCGCCATGGAGTCCGAGCTGGTGGGCACCTGCGAGCGCGGCTATAGCTGCGCCTACCTCAACACGCTCTGCTGGCGCAACCCCACCACGCCGATGCCGATGGAGATCATGCCGCGCGGCGTCTTCGAGCGCCTGTTCGGCGACAGCGGCAGCACCGCTCCGGCGGAGCGGCGCGCACGGCTCCGGGAGAACCGCAGCATTCTCGACTCGGTGACCGACGAAGTGACCCGCCTCCTGAAGGGGCTCGGCCCCACCGACCGCGGCAAGCTCGGCCAGTATCTCGACGCCATTCGCGACGTCGAGCGGCGCATCCAGATCGCCGAGCAGCAGTCCGACCGCGAGCTGCCCACCTTGGAGCGGCCCGTGGGCATCCCGGCGACGTTTGCAGAGTATGCCAAGCTGATGTTTGATCTTCAGGTGCTGGCCTTCCAGACCGATATGACCCGCGTCATCTCCGTGATGGTGGCCCGCGAACAGAGCGCCCGGGCCTATCCCGAGCTCGGCGTGGGCGATCCGCACCACCCGCTGACGCACCACAACGGCGACCCGGAGAAGGTCGCCAAGGTAATCAAGATCAACATCTTCCATATGCAGTTGTTCGCCTATTTTCTGGAAAAGCTGCGCTCCACGCCCGACGGCGACGGCTCGTTGCTGGACCATACGATGATCGTTTTGGGCAGCGCCATCAGCGACGGCAACATGCATCTGCACGACGACCTGCCCATCCTGCTGGTGGACGGCGGAGTGGGCCGGTTCCAGGGTGGCCGCCATCTTCGGTATCCGCACGCCACGCCGCTGGCGAATCTGTATCTGACCTTGCTGGACAAGGTGGGGGTGGATCAGAAGAGCCTCGGCGACAGCACCGGAAAGCTGGACCTGCGCTCGGCATAGCAAACCATCGCTGGCATCCCGAGCCCTTCGGCGTTACTCAGGATAAACTCCGCGAGGGATCTGCTTGTCTCTTGTTTGATGCGGCAGCCGCTCGAACAAGCAGATTCCTCACCCGGCAAAGCCCGCCGAGCTTCGGAATGACATCCTTTTTTGAATAATAGGAAAAACCCACGGCGAGGCTTGTCCCGCCTGTCCTGAGCGAAGCCGAAGGAAGCGAAGTCGAGGGAAAAGGCGCTCGCTTTGGCTATCCTGCTCACTCCGGGCGTCCTCACTCCTTGCTTACGGCCATTGAGCCCAGGATTTCGACGCCGGATTCTTCCAATGAAGCAGCCCCCAATTGGAGCAGCAGGTCCACGGTGCTTTTGCGGTACCGTCGCGGCCTGGGGTCGGCGTAGTCGGCCATGCCCGCCGTAATGATGGCTGAGGCGATGCTCAACGGCGTCTGTCCGAACCGGTCCATCACGTCCAGCTTGACCCCCAGGTCCGCCAAAAATTGTATAGTTTCGTCCGCTCCCGCGTAGGCTGCGGCGTGTATCGCGGTCCAGCCGTGCTCGCCGACCGCATGGACGTCCGCGCCCATCTCCACCGCCAGTTGAGCGGTTTCGTGATGCCGCTGCAACTGACTCTCGGAGCGTTCCCCGAACCGGCCCGCCCCCAGCGCCACCAGCAGGAGCGTGGTGTTTTCCTTCGTCGTCAGCAGCGGGTCGGCCCCGGCGTCGGCGAGCGCGCGCATCGCGGCTATGTTGCCCGCTTCGGCGGCCAGCAGAATGGGAGTAGCGCCGATCATGGTGATGCCGCCCGCGCGGGTCCGGTATCTCGCGAGACGGGCGTTCGGATCAGCGCCGTGCGCCAGCAGCGCCTTCACCAAATCCAGCATGTTCCGGCGCGGCGCGGCGTAGTGCAGCGCAGTATATCCGCTGTCGTTCACCGCGTTCGGGTCCGCGTCCTGGTCCAGCAGAAATGCCGCCAGAGCGCCGTGGCCGCTGGTGCTTGCCACCAGCAAGGGGTTCATGCCGTCCGGCGGCGCGTCATTTACGCTGGCTCCCGCTGCCAGCAAGAGCCGGGCGGAGTCCATGTCGCCCTGCTGGGCGGCGAAGAGCAATGGCGTGGAAGAGCCCTTCGTGCGGGCATGGACGTCGGCTCCCAGTTCGATCAGCGCCTGCACGGCCTCCGCGTGTTTTTCCGCCGCCGCCCACATCAGAGCCGTCTGTCCTTGCCAGGTTTCTGCCGCGTTCACGTCCGCTCCGTGCTCGATCAGCAATTTCATCGCCTCCAGGCTGCCCGTGTGCGCGCACCTCATCAGCGCCGTCTCGCCCGTCGGCTGAGCGGCGTTCGGGTCCGCCCCGGCCTCCAGAAGCTTTTTGACCATGGCGGCGCTCCGGTTGGTGCAGGCCAGCGAGAGAGGAGTGACGCCGTAGTTGTTCGCAGTGTTCGCGTCGGCTCCGGCGCGAATCAGCAGGCCGGCTGTTTCGAGATCATCCCGGTGGGCGGCCCAGGCCAGCGGCGTGGCGCCATCCGCCTGGGGCGTGTTCACATCCACATGCTCGGCCAGCAGGGAACGTACGGCCTCTTTGTCTCCCATTTCGACGGCATCCGCCAGCCGAAGATCGGCTGCGGCCAGGCTGGCGACCGAGAGCATTGAGAATAGAGATACCAGCCACCAGCCGCACAAGCTTTCCCCGTTGACACCCATCCGCATCGATATCCATCCTTTCCGAAACCTTCTTGAACCTTGCTAACCTTACTTTGTGGATCGCGCCGCAGAAGCCTTTTCGCTAAAGATTTTACGCCCGCCGTCCTGTTGCCTCAAGCTCAGATTGCCAGGGCCCTGACTGGGGGTATAATCATTGGAATGGCGGGTTGGCAGGCAGTATCCGCGCGGGCAGGAGGAGGCGGGCATGGCGCACATCCGGATTCCGAAAGGGTGGGAAATTCCTGAGCGTCAGGCGACCCCGGAACACATCTTCTGGAACCGGAGAAAGTTTCTCTCGGCCCTCGGCATTACGGCGCTGGGAACGGCGGGGATCGTTCCCCGGCCACTGTGGGCGAGCGACAGTCCTTACCCGGCGAAGCGGAACCCGGCCTTCCGGCTCGACCGCCCCATCACAAGCGAGCGCATAGCGACCCGCTATAACAATTTTTACGAGTTCAGCGACCAGAAAGAAATGGTCTGGAAACTGGTGGACCGGTTTCAGACCGAGCCCTGGACGATTGCAGTCACCGGGCTGGTGCACAAACCGCAGACGCTGGATGTGTTCCAGCTGATCCGCCGGCTTCCGCTGGAGGAACGGCTCTACCGGCTTCGTTGCGTGGAAGCATGGTCGATGGCGGTGCCGTGGACCGGCTTTCCGCTCAAGAAATTGATTGATTTGGTGCAACCCACCTCGGACGCCCGGTATCTCCGCCTGGTGTCGTTTTTCCGCCCCGCTCAGGCCCCGGGCCAGATGAAGCATCAAAGGCATCCCTGGCCGCACTCCCAGGGTTTGACGATGGCCGAAGCGATGAATGAATTGTCGTTTCTGGTGACCGGGATGTATGGTCACGAACTGCCGAAGCAAAACGGAGCGCCCATCCGTTTGGCGGTGCCGTGGAAGTACGGTTTCAAGAGCATCAAATCAATCGTCGCGATTGAGTTCACGGCCCAGGAGCCCCGGACCTTTTGGAATGATGTAGCGCCGCACGAGTACCACTTTACAGCCAACGTCGATCCCGGCGTGCCTCATCCGCAATGGTCCCAGGCCACCGAGAGAGACATCGGCACGGGGGAAATCCGCCCGACGCTGCTCTATAACGGCTACGGCTCCTTCGTCGCCCACCTGTACGACCGCCTGCACGAATAGTTACTCTCAGGCAACACTGCGGCGTTACCTGCTTACTGCGGGAGACCTTCAATCACCACACGAAAACCTATGGTATCGTCCGTTTTGTAGGGCTCGCGTTTGGCGCGGCGGGCAACGCGCAACTCGTCTTTTCCGTTGTCCCAGCTTCCCCCTCGCACTACGCGTTCCTTGCCCGACGGCGGGCCGGCGGGCATCCTGGCGGGAGAGGTTTTGTAGTACTTGTTGGAATAGTAATCGCTCACCCACTCGGCTACGTTGCCCGCCATGTTGTAGAGTCCAAATTTGTTTGACGCAAAAGTTTCCTTCTTGACAGTCTTCACTCCGCTGGGATCATTTCCGTTGAAGCGAGCCTGCGTTTTCGGATCGCCAGCTCCCCAGGGATAGAGGATGCTAGCCTGCCCGCCTCCGGCGGCGTACTCCCACTCGGCTTCGGTGGGCAGCCGCACGGTGGAGCCGATTTTCTCCGTCATCCACTTGCAGTAGGCTTCGGCATCGGCGTAGGTCACATTGACCACCGGCAAGTCGGGCTGGGCGCTCATGTAGTTGGAAGCAAATTTACGCAGGGACGGTGCGCGCCTTCCCGTCTCCTCCAGAAACTTGGAGAACTGTGCGTTGGTCACCACCGTTCTGCCAATGTGAAAGGGATCGAGTTCCACTTTGTGGGGAGGTTTCGCGTCGCCTTTGTCCTTGGCGTTGCCCATCAGGAACGAACCTCCGGCGATGGGAGCGACATCGGCAAACTCCGCCCAAGTGATCTGCTGGATGCGAGTCCGGGCAGCGCCCGCATTAGGGCCTTCGGGGAACTTATCCAGATAGGCCATCCAGCCTTCCCGCGTGTCTAAGCTTGCCGACTCCTGGTGCCGGGTCTCCTCTTCCACCCGCCGGACTGAGGCGGTTCTCTTTTCCATAGCTTCGGAGAGGAAGCGGCCATCGGAATATTCCTGAATGTACTGGTCCCACAAGACCGGAGTATCCATCTCGAGGGCCTTGGCATAGAGGCTGTTTTCATTTTCGCGGTTCTCTTGGCGCAGCTCGTCCAGACGGCGCTGGGCCACCACGGCCAACTGGCTGTCTGGAAATTCCCTGACGAAATTCGTCCACCCCTCCTCGGTGTTCTGCGATTCGGCCACAATGTAAGCTGCCGGTTCTCTCTCTTGGTGCTGCCGGCTCTCCTGCAGTTGCTGCATGCGGCCTCTGGCCTCGGAGACGTAGTTCCCGTTGGGGAAGCGGGCAAGGTATTGACGCCAGCCTGCTTCGGTGTCGCCGGCCTTGGCGATGTCGTAGGCCATCGTCTCGGCGCGCTCCTGGGCTCGCATTTCCGTCAACCGAGCGCGGGCTGTCTCCGACAGCACGCTGTTGGGGTATTGGCTGAGAAACCGTTCCCATGCCCCGGCGGAGTCCACCAGTTCGGAGGCACGATAGGCCTCGGTTTCTTCATAGGACCCCGTGGTTCCGGCCGTTCCAGCGGTTTCCGTCAGGAACGATTCCGAGGTGAACGGAGGTTGCGAAGCGGCCGCAACAGGAGTCGCCGCCTGGACTGGAGTGCTGGAAATTGTGGCCGCCGGGCGGTGGAACTCCCGCATTCTTCGGAAATAATCGGGTGTCAGCACGCCAGCCGCCAGGTCCTGATAGAGTTTTCGCAGTTCCGGGTCAGCCCCCCGGGTGGTCAGCAGTTGCTCGGCTTCGCCGATTTCATCGACCGTGATCGTTCCCGCGCTGTACATCTCCTTGAGCTGGTTCAGCGTTGCGCCGGCCGCTCTGGCCGGGTTAATGGTCAACGGAAAGCCATGCTCCAGGCGGTCGGCCAGCAACACCGGAGTCTGCCGGTTCCCGGCGTCGGCCGCCGTTTTCTGGACCCTGGTGTTCAGGTAGTTCCACATCTCATCCAGCTCTACCACTCCGTTGCCGTTGACATCCCCTTTGCCTTCCAGAGCCTCCAGCAGGTGGTAGGTGAAGGCCCCGTGGCCTCCCACTTCCACCGACTTTTCCTGGCCGGTGGAAGCCGTGATGGTGACAACTCCCTCGCCCGTGAACTCTTGAAAAATATCGCTCGGAACCAATGCCCGGTACTTCTTGGCCGTTGCCTCGCTGTAGCAGGAGTCAATCAGCGTCAGCTTCCTTTTGGCGGGAAGCTTTGCAATCAACTCCGAGATGTCCGTGTTGCTCAATGCGGAGGCATAGAGGTCTTCCACGTCAGCGTCATAGGTGACCCAATAGGCCTCATTGCCATTTCCCAGCGCGCCGTGCCCGGAGTAGAAAATCAAAACGCTGTCCTGTTCCTGAACCCGGTTTCCCAGCCAGCTATTGAGAGAACTCATGATGTTCTTGCGGGTGGCCTCTTCGTTGAGCAGCAACCGGATGTTTTCAGGTTTGTAAGCTCCGATCTCCGGGTCAAGCAGGAGATCGTTCAGAGCCCGCGCGTCATTGGCAGCGAAATTGAGGTCGATGGTGGTATTGGCGTACTTGCTGATTCCAATCAGCAGGGCGTACCGCTCGCCAATGCCGGCTTGCGCCTCGAGGACCTCCTGCGGTTTGGCCTCCACGGAAAATCCTTTTTCCTGGCCAAATACAAGCGGCGCCGCCAGCGCCAGAAAAAGTATGACTAACAATGGTTGAACTCGGATCATGGTTACACCTCAGATTCAGCTATGGAATCCATCACCTTTTTACCTGCTTAGGTTCCAGATAGGGGTTAATGAGATACCGTTTGTCTCCGATTTTCTTGATGCGCCGGGGGTTCTTCCACCAGCCGGTTTTGAACCACCAGTTGTCCCGCCAGTTCCAGGGAGGATTCACTCCTCCTCAAAACCGCTTCAGAGTTCGGTATTCGCCCCACAGCGTGGTTTGGTCACTCGATTCTCCTGAGCCAATATAGATCAGCTCGTACTTATGCTTGCTCAGCACTTCCGAAAAACGGTCTGTCTGGGGGTACTGATCGCGCTCGAACGAGGGTGACGTGAAGCTGGAGTCGTCCAGAAAGTTGGCGTAAATGATGTAGCGAGACTTTTTGATTTTCTTCGGACCGTACTGTCCGTGGCCCTTGGTTTCGATGTAAATGTCCTGATGTTCTTTCGGAGACGCCTCGCCATCTCGGGTGACCTCCATGGCCAGTATGCCGTCGACGGGACGGTCGTCCCCCTCGTCGAGCAGGCCGCGGCTTTCCAGTTCCGGATCCACGAGAATCCCAATGTTCGGTCCGGGGTCTTCATCCAGGCTGCGGACCACATCGACGTCGTCATGGGCCAGGATGAACGCCGCCACCATTCGCTCTGTTTCCCGGTCCACCACAATGGTGGTTCCTTCCAGGTCCCCGGTGTGACCGAAGAGACCTTTCCAGTCCTCAGCATGATACACCACATAGTGGAAGAAAAAATGACTGGACGTGGTGAGAACGGTCCAGTAAACAAAGGGCCGCAGATCGAGCCGGACGGTTTCTCCGGACTGGGCGTCATAGACCCTGTACATTCCCGGAGTTTCATCGACTGGCTCGATTTTGTAGGACGAATCTTCCGAGAAGGCTTTATCCAGATAGTGGTTCCGTTCCCGCTTTATCTC
>JADFGZ010000247.1 GCA_022567475.1 Acidobacteriota bacterium
TCTGGATCAAGTAAGCCTGCCGTTCTCGCCGGTGAACGGTTCCTTTCAAGTGCAGGTATTGAACCAGCAAACGGGCCTGCAGAAAACGACCGATATATTTGTACGATTGAACGGCCTGGACGACGATACCACGCTGGAAGATCTCCAAGCAGCCCTTGATGCGATTGACGGCATCACGGCCGCAATTACTCCTTCGCGCCGGCTGACGATTGATGCCGATTCGGCGAATGTCCGATTCGCTTTTACCGCCAACACAAGCGGTATCCTGGCTGCTTTGGGATTGAGCACTTTTTTCACCGGCTCGACCGCGTCGGACATGGGCGTGAGCCAGATCGTGCGGGACGATCCCGCCAAATTCGCCGCCAGCCGCTCGGGGATTGGACAGGATACCGACATCGCCATCCAGTTGGCCGGCTTCCAAGACACACCGATCGAGGCCAGCAACGGCTCGTCGCTCTCGGTGCTATATGATCGGCTTACTGGCGAAGTGACCCAGGGTTCTTCCGTCGCGCGTTCGGTGGCCGAAGGATTTCGCGTATTTCAGCAGACTCTCCAAGGACAACTCTTGGCCATCAGCGGCGTGAGCATCGATGAGGAAGTAATCAAGATGATTACCTTCCAGCGGTCCTATCAAGCCGCTGCCCGTTACATTGCCGCGATTACGGAACTGTTGGACCTGTTAGTCAATTTGTAGGAAGGAGTGAGGAATGAAGAATGAAGAAGTCCGAATGAAGAATCAATGACGAATGACGAATGACGAAGTGTCGTCCGTGCCGTCAGGATATTCTTAATTCTTCATTCTTAATTGATTCTTCATTCGTGCTTCTTCATTCTTCATTCCACAGTATATTATCCACTTCAACACAACTTTTTATCTCAAACGATTCTTTACCCGGGACCGAAGGAGATCAGCGGGAGTGGCGCAAGCGAGGCGATGGCTGCCAGATTGCTTTGCAGCTTCCCGATGGCGATTTCCATATTGAAGAATTGCTTCAACAATCGCTCTCGCTCGCTCTCCAGCCGTTCACTGAGGAAAGCGATTCGTTCGGCTCGGAGTTCGATTCTACTCTGAAGCGATACGGAACGGGTGACCAGCAGCGAGTGGTCTCGTCCGGCGAGCGATTCGGTGATCGCGTTAATCTTGGCGGACACGCCCAGATCTTCCTCGGTGAAGAACTTCTTCAGGGCGTCGGAATCCTCGGCGAATTTGGAATTAAGATTGTTTTAGGAAAGGGAGAAAGGGAAGGAAAAAAAAAAGAGGAAAAGGGGAAAAGGGGGGCCGGACGGGGGCAGGGCAAGGGGCGCCGATTTGAGGACCGTCTTGACGAGGTCCTTGTCCCAGAGAGCGGACTTGGGGAGGCCCTTTTCGGTGGAGAGCCACCCGCTGAAGCCGTGGCGGGTAGGGTTCCAGCGGAAAAGCTTGTAGATCAATCGCCAAGGCGGAAAAGCCCGGTGATGGCAGTCCTCCATGCGCTCGAAGTACTTGCGCATGTTGTCCGCCTTCCAGGTGGGATCGCCGGTGAGCTCGGCGAGGTCGTCCCAATCCTTGTTGTGCGGATAGACCAGGATCATGGCGTTGTGAGCCGTACAACCGCCTAATGTCCCGGCCCTCGGGTAGAGAACGCCGTCTACTTGCTCTCCTTCCCACTCCTTCTTGTACTTGCAGTCCTGCCGCTGCTGCTGGTCGTCCTCGTAGTGCCGGACCCAGAAGTCCCAGCGGATCGCGTCGCTCTCAGTAGAGATAGCGTGGAAGACCGGCACGTCGTAGTCGTCGGGCAGACTGTCTCTTTTGTCGTCCCACCGAACCCCGCCCTTGAGCTTTTTCGGATCACCGCCGGCTTCGAGGAGCAGCACCTTGCGACCAGCCTCCGCCAGGCGAGCCGCCAGGGTTCCGCCGCCGGCACCCGAGCCGACGACGATGTATTCGTACTCAGCCTGTCGTTCGCTCACCTATTGCCTCATCCGCCTCAGAATGTTTTCAGGAATTCGATCAAAGCCAACTTGTCCTTCTCTTCAAGGTTAGAACCGAAATAGTGACCCCGGTTGACCACGTAGTCGGGGCACTTGCTGAGCGCCACCAGCGGATCGATCAGGTTACCGAAAACCTCGCGTGCCTGGTCATCGGTCGCATTCTCGGGGAGCGCCTTCAAGTCCTTGATGGCCTTTTTCAAGAAAGAAAGCAGCTTCTTAACGTGCGCCTTTCGGTCCTTCAGCCGGGTGCTGTCAGACACGAGTGGCAGGCTAGCCAGCAGGCTTACCGGAGTTCCCTTGGGGATCGGGCCGATTTCGATTCCCCCTTCACCGAAGAGCCCGGGGAACCACCTGTTCAAAGGGTTCATCAGCACCCGTAGGCCGCCGGGCAGGTATCCGCCCGGAACATTCAAGTAGCTTTTGGAGGTCGTGCGCTGGATGTAACCGGGAATCTTGTCACCCAGGACCGAATCCTTTCGGCGCCTCTCAGGCCAGAGCATCTTCCGGATTGAATCGTCGAAAGACGCCAAGCGCGCGTCGAGGGTCGCTTCCCCGTAGAAGTTCCCGACGGAGTTGTTGAGCAGGAACGGCGCCGTCGACCATAGGCTGATCAGTGACGCGGGCCGGGTGTAGCCGCGGCCACCCCCAGGCATTTCGTATTCCCAAGGCTCACCCGTCTTCGGGTGGTGGACTGTGACCTTCCCGACCGCGGGCAGCTCCTTGTAAGTGGTGGAGGTGAAGTTGTCCCAGATGTCTCCGCGGAGACCGTTCGTCGCCAGCGGGCTGCAGGCGTTGGTGCCGAGCTCGGTGACTGGGATGCGCCTCTCCGTAGATAGAAAGTTGTTTTCCAGAAAGTCGGGTTTGTTGACCTCTCTCCGCATCCAGGCGAAGTAGCTGGCGGAGTTTTCGATGATCTCGCCAGGTTTGCATTCCGTCCCGAGCTCGCAAAGGTTTTTGGGCTGTTTGCCCGAGTGGCACCGCGCGCAGTTCTCGGCGAAGACGATCTTGCCATGACGGAGCTTCGCTTCGTCCTTGGTCAGAAAAGCCTTGCCGCGCGGCGCATCTTTGAGGTAGTCGGGTTGGGCACTCACAAGGAAGAACAGCGCCAGATCAGGCGTCTGTGCAACGTTCGCATTCCAGTAGGTCGAGTTCTTCTCCGCGACGGCAATCTCGATAGGAGTGATCCTTTTCCCGGGGACATTCCCGAGCAGCGGTCTGAAATGCAACAACCACTCTTCACTAAAGAGGCCGATATTGATGTACACGCGGTTCAAGGCCCCAAGGATGCCCACCGAATCGGCACCGTCCTTGAGGACGTGGGGGGTGAAGACAGTGTCCGGCGGCTTGAAGAACTCGGAGAGTAGCTCCGTCTCTTTGTAGTCATTGAACTGCTTGTTGTTGAGTTCGCCGCCGGTTAGCATTTCCTTCGCACGCTTGGCCACGTTCAAGCGCGCGGCGATGCTGTAGACGGCGTTCATGGTGCGCGGGTTGTTGATGTTGTCACTGGAGACCAGCGATGTGTCCAGGGTGCCCGGCAAAGAAGTGTGGAAGAGCTGATAGATGAAACTTTTGTGCCGCTCCTTCGGATTCCAAACGAAGATTCTGTCGATCCAAAAATACTGGGCGCCGGGGTTCGAGGTCAGGTTCTTCCACTCCGGGTTCTCGGGATCGGCTGGAGGGTTGATTGGGCTGGGCCCGACGTGGCAGAAGCCGCAGGACATCCCCACCCGGTACGGACGTACGAGATCTTTTCTTTCGTAGTAAGTGGGGTCGTTGTAAAACTTGACCGGATCCCATTTCTTCGCGGCCTCCTCGTCGAAGTCAGGGTTAGGAAAGAGGCGCAGGCCCACGATTCCGGTCCCGTACCCGTAGTAGGAGCCAACGGGGAAGTCCCTGCCGAGGATTTTCTCGCCACGCGCGCCGATCTTGACGCCCGGATACTTCTCCTCGTCCTCGAACGGATCCGGCGGGCAGCCAGGCCCCTCTATCCGTTTATCGAGCCACAGGCCGAATCTCTCGGGGTCCGGCCCCGTGGCCTGATTGAAGCAGGGCTCGTTGACGAGGCCGAGGTGCTTCCACCGATTCTCGCGGCTGACCTCATAGAATTGTCGGTCTTCGCCGCTGCATTCGTCGTTCTCGTAATCGTAGGCAAGGTAGCCCGGGGGGTATTGGGGAGGGGACTGATCCTTGGTGTATCGGGCGTAATCATCCTTAGCGTACTCGCCGTAGCCTTCCCCAGCGTATCCGTACTCAGCATTTTTGTTACCGCAGTACCGGATGCTTGGATGGGAAGAGAGGGTCTTCAAGAAGTCGATGGCGCCGAACGTGTTGTTAGCCAGGAAGTCCCAGAGCCGATCGTTACCGGCGGTCCAGACCACCCAGTTATTGCGGCCTCGGTTGTAGGAATTCCAGACGGCGTCCTCAGACAGAAGTTTGGAAAGAGAGGATCGGTCGATGTTAAGCGCTTTGGCAAGTTCTTTGTGCACTTTGGCCTTATCCCAGCCACGGTCCATCTCACGCAGATAGTCGTCGGTGGACCCGGGCAGATCCTTGACTGTCAGACCCGCCTCCATGGCCTCATCCAGCACCGTACCCGGTTTCGGTTTCAGTAGGATTTTTAGGCCGACAACCACCACCACTACCAGGACGACCAGACCGATAGCTGCCGCAACCCATTTTAGAAAGCGCTTCTTCGCCATGTCGGTACCTCTCTTTTTATGCCGTTGTACACAGGCTAGTTTTGGATCCGATATCGCAAGGTGTATTTGCTATTCGCTTATGCTGGTCAATGGCCCCATTAGCGAGAAAACGACTAGCGGCAAAAGAAGCCCCGCCAGTGATCATTTCTTGCCTCTTTTCAGGCCACGTGGGAAGATTTGCTTTGGAGCGTTTCCATTCGACTATGGAACAATTTAACCGCGCTCCGCCTTTTGTATACTTAACCCGCCGAAGCGACAGTACGCATCAGCATCTGCACGCATTACCTTGCCCTTACTGAGAAAAGAGTTCCCTTCTCAACTGGCTGAACGCGAACCCCCACATGAATTGCCTGGATTCTATTTTCGGTAGCGTGGGCTTGTCTACTAGTCTGGAGTACAGGTACTAAAAACCTAGCCGGCTAGCTAGACTTTAATAAACCGGCCAGGCAAGAAAAAGCGAAGAGGGGATAGGCTTAGTCCCGGGCTTGAAATTCTGCGCCCAGGAATACTCCCACATCTGCTAACCCACCTTTTTGTGCGTGGAGTTCTCTGGGGTCGTCAGGCAAATTGGCGCCGCGGCCTGCCCCGAGTCCCACCTGAGGGGCGAGAGAGAAAGGAGGAAAACGTGGATGGCTGACTAGGAACACACAGACCCTCACAGAAGAGTCGCCGCGCCTCTAGATCCCCTCTGCTGATATGCCTTTTTCAACAGCGTCAAATCCTTTGGCACAACCCATGCACCACACGGGGTCGGCTGATCCTTCTTCGGCTTGGGATACATCCGCGGACGCTCTATGGAATGCGAGAGGCAGGTATCCTCGAAAAACTGAGCCGTGGACTTTACCGCCTGACTGACCTAAAGCTTGGAAATCCCGATCTCGTTGTGGTTGCGCTGAAGATGCCCCAAGGCGACATCTGTCTGATCTCCGCGCTCGCCTTTCACGAGCTAACAACACAGATTCCCCATCAGGTCTATGTGGCGCTTCCTCGCGGAGCGGAACCTCCGCGGCTAGACTACCCGCCGATTCGAGTGTTCTGGTTTGCCGGCCAAGCGTTCGTGGAAGGGATTAAGAAACCCAGAAGCCCATTTCCCCATCTTATAAGACTCCCGAACGGGCGCTAAGTTATTTGAATTGAGTGCCCGGGGTGGGGGTCGAACCCACACGGCCCTTTCGGGCCAAGGGATTTTAAGTCCCTCGCGTCTGCCAATTCCGCCACCCGGACTTAGTGGACACGTTTACGTTTAGGTCGCAACAAAATCTTCTGACCAGCGCGTTCCATGCAGTGGGAATTGTAGCGGCTTGCCGCCACTTTGACCACTCAGCAATTTCCCTGGGCTCACGGGTGCATTCTGCCGGGCAACAGAGAAGAGAGCGACCTTTGGGTTTCACTCCCTCTCGATTCCCTGTGGCTTGCAGGTCAGTTCAGGAAACGGATTGCAGAATTTCTAAGCCCTTGGGCTTAGACGGGGGCGGCGTGTAGCCGTCGGGCATGTCGCCGGTGTCAGGGCGGAGATACTGCCGGAAGTTGGGGCGGATCGAAGCCAGCAGTTCCTTGCGGTTCTTGGTCTTCAGCGGCTTGCCGATGTAAATCTTTCCCATTCGCTCCATCACCTTTTCCGGCAGAGCGCTGGCAAACATGAGCAGGGCCCAGGTGAAATTCGGTCCATTGAGCCGCCGCAACCGGTACAGCCACAACAGGAATGAGCCCAAGCGCCACGCCAGCGGCCCCCACCAGCTATACATCCCCGGGCGCAGGTTGTTCTTCCAGCACTTCATGATCAACTGCCACTGCAGCGGGCTGAGCTGCCGGGTTTCTGTTACGCCGACTTCTTTTGCCATGCGCGTATCGTGCAGCGGAGTGAAAATCGACGGCACCAGGAAAGCGAACAAGCCGCGGCGCTCCATCTCATATACCAAGTCCAGCGTGGCCATTGTGTCTTC
>JADFGZ010000248.1 GCA_022567475.1 Acidobacteriota bacterium
TCTATCCGCATCATTAGAAGTTGAAGCTGCTGCGGGTATTCATATTCTCATTGACGGAGGTATCGATGCACCGAAGATTCCATTTGCGAGCGAGCAGTGGCGTGGTTGCGTTAATGTGCCTGGCAGCCGCCTTTGCTGCCTGGGTGCTGTCCGGCGGGCAGGCTAAGCAGTCGCAATGGAACGATGCATCCGAGGCTGCCGGGCGAAGACCCACCGGCTATCCTCAACTGATTTCCGTGGAGCCCTTGCCGGCAATGGACGGGGCGACGTGCGAGTGGATGCCCGCCAGCGCCAGCAGCACTCTGGTTGCCGCATTGCAACAGCGGGCCGCCGGCTCGGCGCCGCCTGCCCCCGATCCAGCCAGCCGCGCCGAAGTAACCGCTAGAGCGCCTCTGCGGGTTATCAAAGACCCTTACTCCGCCTTTAGCTCCGTAGCGGTAGACCCGATCCGCAACGAAGTGGTGCTGACCGACGAAAGCCTTTTCAACATCATGGTCTACGACCGGATGGAGAATACCCCTCCCAACGCTGCGATGAGCGAACCGAAGCGCATGATCGGAGGGTTGAATACGAAAATCGAGTTCCAGTGCGGCCTGTATATTGACCCCGCAAGCGGAGACATTTATGCCGTGAATAACGACACGGTGAATACGCTGGTTATTTTTGACCGCCAGGCCAAGGGGAACGTGCCTCCCACCCGGGAGCTGGCCACGCCGCACGGGACCTTCGGCATCACAGTGGATGAAGAGCACCAGGAGCTGTTCCTCACCATCCAGCACGACAGCGCCGTGGTGGTGTACGAAAAGATGGCCGAAGGGGACGATGCTCCCATCCGGCTTCTCCAGGGGAACCGCACTCTCCTGGCCGATCCTCACGGAATTGCGCTGGATATGGAAAACGATCTGATCTACGTCACCAATCACGGCTCGTCCCATGAAGTTCGCGCCGGCCTGGGTCCCAGGACGGGATACCTGGGCCGGGCCAAGGGAAAAGCGAACTGGCCTCTGGGGCCGAGTAACACGGTTCCAGGTTCGAGCAAGATAGAGCCTTCCTCCATCACGGTGTACAACCGCGGCGCGGAGGGAGACACCCCGCCGATTCGCGTGATTGCAGGTCCCCGTACGCAGTTGAACTGGGCGTCGGGAATTGCGCTGCATCCGGAGCGCGGCGAACTGTTTGTCGCCAACGACGCGGGGGACTCCATCTTAATCTTCCGCGCGAATGCCAGCGGGGACGTGGCGCCCATCCGGGTGTTAAAAGGCCCCCACAGCGGCATCAAAAATCCCACAGGACTGTTTTTGGACATCGACAATGACGAGCTGTGGGTCTCCAACTTCGGCAACCACACAGCCAGTGTCTATGCAATCACAGCGGAGGGCGACACGCCGCCGCTGCGGGTCATCCGCAGCGCGCCCGCAGGCACGCCGTCTTTGATGATCGGCAATCCGGGCGCGCTGGCCTATGACACCAAGCGGGAAGAAATTCTGGTGCCCAACTGAGTGGCGCACCCGCAGATTGCGGCTTTCGCCAGGCTGGCGGAAGGAAACGCAAAAGCTACCCGGAAGATTGAGGGACAAAAAACGCTGTTGGGCCGGACGATGCACGCCATCCACTACGACGCGATCCACGATGAAATCGTGGTGCCGCAGCCGTTTGCCCAGGCAATTTTGACTTTCCGGGGAGACACGGATGGGGAAGTAGCGCCGCTTCGGATAATCGCGGGTCTCCGCACGGGGTTAGTCAACCCGGACAAGCTGACCATCGATCCGGTGAACAACGAAATTCTCGTTCCCCAGGGAGATTCGGTTCTGGTGTTTTCCCGGGAGGCCCAGGGCAACGTGGAGCCGATCCGGGTCCTGCAGGGTCCCGACACCCAGTTGGGCGCCAGCGAGCTTGCCGTTGACCCCGTCCACAACTTGCTCATCGTGGCGGGACGGGGCGAAACCGAAGGGGAAGGCAGCGCTCTGCGGATTTTTAACCGCACCGCCGAAGGCAACGTGAAGCCGCGAACTGTAATCAGCGGCCCCAAAACGGGACTCAACCGCACATCTCGGATCAATGTCTATCCCCCTCGCGGCGTGGTCTTTGTGTCTGTTCCTGGCCCGGGGACCGGTCCGGGAGAAAGAAGCTCCTCCGATGCCTCCTTTGTGGGCGTATGGAACTACCTCCAGGATCAAGGAGACGTTCCGCCGCGCTGGAAGATTGGAGGGCCGCAGGGGATGTTGCGCCAGCCGCGCGGGGTGACTTACGACGCCAAGAACAAGACCGTCATCGTGTCGGACAAGCATCTCAATGCCGTGATGACGTATTATTTTCCGGAAATTTTCTAGCACGGCTGCCGGACAGTGACAAGTGATGAGAGGAGGCAGAAGTCAGAAGACAGAAGTCAGGCCCGCCGGACCGAAGGTCCTCTGGACCGCAGGCAGGAGTCAGAATGGAAAGCAGATCCCTTCGGCTGCGCTCAGGACAAGCCTTCGCGGAGTTTACCCCAAGCAACGCCGAAGGGCTCAGAATGACCGCCCGCAGGGCGGTCAATCCGAGCCGCGCCTGCCCTGAGCTTGCCGAATGGGACAGTAATGGAGCGCCCACCCAGGCCTGCAAATGAGATTGGCCCAGTGAAAAGGGCCAGTGAAAAGGGATCGTGCGGGACTGGCAGCTTTGGGCACCGCAAGCCTTATAATTCAAGTAGCCATTCATGTGCCCATATATGTAAAAATTCAAGTGTTCAGGGAGGAGAAACGATGACGATACGGTTGCCGGGAGGATCCCTGTTTTTCACAGCAGCGCTTTTCGTCGTGCTGGCCTGGAGCGCGAATGATGCGGCGGCGCAGCAACGCTTGGGAGGCCACGGATCGGAGGGCGAGAACATGCGGCTAGTGGGGGTGCATGATCTCCAGAGCCGTTCCGCCTACCAGCCCGTCATCCTGCAACAGGGCAACCGCTGGATCGCCTACGTGGGCTTGCACGAAGGGGACTCCTTTAACCCGATGACCGGCGCGGTCGAGCCGAACGGCACGATGATCGTGGACGTGACCGATCCCCGGAACCCGCAGGCCCTTTCCCACATTCCCGGAAAACAGGCAACAACACTGCGATCCGGTGGCGCCCAGATGAACCGTGCCTGTACGATCGAAGGGAAGTCATACCTGCTGCGCAGCTTCGGCTCGTCGGGCCACGAGTTATGGAACGTCACCTCTCCGAGCGAGCCACGATTCCTGAGCAAGGTGGTCGACGGGGTGGAGAGCATCCACAAAAATTGGTGGGAGTGTGACACCGGAATTGCTTACATTATTTCCACTGACCCGGATTGGCGGGCCCGGGGGACAAAAATTTTCGACTTGAGCAACCCGGAGGCTCCGGTGTTGATCCGGGACTTCGGTTTGATCGGGCAAGAGCCGGGTTCTCAGATGGAGAATGTGCCCACGGATATTCATGGGCCCATCGTGCTGGACGACCGCGTCTATTTTGGCTACGGCTCGTCGCGCGGCGCTATTATCCAGATCGTAGACCGGGACAAACTCCTGCACGGGGGGGCCGAGCCGACGCCGGAAAACCTGCTCTATCCTCAAATCGGCCGCATAGACATGAATCCTGCCTGGGGAGGACATACCACCTTCCCCGTCTTGGGGATTGAGATTCCCGATTTCAAAGATAATCTGTATGGAAGAGTTCGGGACTTCATCGTGATGGCGTCAGAATCCACTCAGAACGAGTGCCAGGAGTTCCGGCACGCTGTATTCTTCATTGATATCACGGACCCAACCAAGCCCACGCCTGTATCGACCTTTCAGGTGCCCGAGTCAGAGGGCGAATTCTGCCAGCGCGGCGGGCGCTTCGGCCCGCACGCCACCAACGAGTCCTTCACGCCGATCTACTACAAGCGGATCGTTTTTGTCTCCTACTTCAATGCCGGAGTCCGGGCGCTGGACATTCGGGACCCCTTCCATCCCACCGAAATTGCCCACTACATACCCGCCACCACCGCGAATACGGACCGGCGCTGTGTGACCATTGACGGGGAGGAGCGGTGCAAAGTCGCCATCCAGACCAATAACGTTGAGGTGGACGACCGCGGATACATTTACATTGTTGACCGTGCCAACACCGGCATGCATATTCTGGAACTCACCGGAGACGCCCGGAGTATTGCGAATTATCCCTAGGAAGCGCCGCGCGCATTCAGGAAGCATCGGATGAAAATGACAAACCAGAAAATGGCAAACCAGGCGACGAACCATTTAGCGGTCCGAGGTTTTTGCATCCAGAAAGCACGCCGGGGCCTGCTGTTCGGCCTAGTCCTCGCCTTGGCGGCTTTCTCCGCCTGGGCCAGCGGCCGCCTCGCTCCGGCGGAATTTGAAGTGGAATTTGAAATAAACGTCTCGCACGAGGCGCGCTCTCTGCAGCCGGGCGAGGTGGTTCTGATGAGGGTCGCCTCCCCATTGCCGCTGGAAAAAATTGAGGCGAAGGTGTTCGGCAAAACATTTCCTTTCTTTCCCGGCGAAAGCGCGATGGTCTGGAGCGGCTTGGTGGGGATTGACCTGAATGTGGCGCCAAAAAATTACAAGGTTCTGTTGTCGGCTACCCGCCGGGATGGAGTGGCTTTTCAAACCGATTATGAGCTTGCCGTGATAGACAAGCAATTTCCCACCCGGCGGCTGACGGTAGCGGAGGGGTTCGTGAATCCCCCGGCGGAACAACTGGAGCGCATCCGGCGAGAGTCGCGGCAGGTTGCGGCGATTTTCGCCAAAGCCTCGCCGGACCGGTTCTGGAGCGGGGCCTTCTTGCGCCCGGTGCCCGGCGCGGCCACCAGCAGTTTTGGCAAGCGAAGCATTCTGAATGGACAGCCGCGCAGTCCTCACAGCGGAACGGACTTCCGTGCCGGGGAAGGGACGCCGATACAAGCGCCGAATGCAGGGAAGGTCATGCTGGCCGCCGAGCTGTACTATTCGGGAAATGTCGTGATCCTGGACCACGGCATGGGGATGTACTCTTATTTTGGCCATCTTTCCCGCCGGGCGGTTTCAGAGGGAGAGCAAATCGCGGCGGGAGAAATAATCGGCTATGTGGGCGCCACGGGGCGGGTGACCGGACCCCACCTGCACTGGACGCTGCGGTTGAGCGGGGCGCGTGTGGACCCCCTCTCGCTGATGGAGGTCCTCGCGGGCGAGGGCGGCAACGAGTAAGGCCGCAATCCTTAAAAGGCTACTGGGAAGCCCTGGCGCGGCGGGCTTCCTCCGGGGTTCCCCGCTTCCACCAAGTTGGGTTGCCGCGGAATCCTACCTGGGGCAAGCCCAGGTTGCTGGCGAACTCCGGTTGTGTGTAGGTGATTTTGCCGCCCATCACCGTCAGTACCGGGTCGATCATGCCGATCTCATCTTCGGGCACCGTCAAATAATCCCGATCCAGCACGACAAAATCGGCGTACTTGTTCGGCTCCATGCTGCCCAGCAAGTTTTCCCGCAAGACATATTCCGCACTCCAGCGTGTGTACATGTAGAACGCCTCGCGACGGCTGATGCGCTGCTGTGGCCCCCAGACCTTGCCGCTGACGTCCTTCCGAGTCACCGCTACTTCCAATGCCAGAAAGGGATGGAAGCCGTGCTGGTCCAATTGCATCGTCGTCCGCACGCCGTGGTCGAGCAATCTCCGCAAGGGGACGACCACATCCGCAGCCACCTCCTCCCCATAGAGGATCGCATACGCTCCGATGTCTCCCCGCCGCCCCGCATAGACATACTTGGGCCCGCAACTGAACATGATGCCCAGCTTCTTGGCCCGCTGCACCTGTTCCTCGTTCAGAAACCGGCAGTGGTCAATGGCCCATCGCCGCTCGACAATGTCCGGGTATTGTTTGCTCATCTCTTCCACTATATCCAAATACTGATCGATTCCCCTGTCGCCGCCCGAGTGCATCGCCGTGGTGCGAAACCCATACTTGGCTGCCGCTCGGAACCCATCGGCATCCGTATAGTTCGGGTCGGCCAGCCGACACAGCCCGTAAGGGCCATAAAACTGGTGGAGCCACATGGGGAAGTCCGGGGCCTCGCGGGGATAGGGCTTGCTCACACAAGAACCGGCAACACCGGGGACGCTGTCAATACTGAATGAGGCGGCCATACCGATGAGCCATAGCATGTCATCTCCTGCCCCCCACATGTTCTTGCCCGATCCACCTTGAAGCCCCACTAGGCGGGCAAAGGTCGCCTCCACGTTCGCGTTCCGACTCACTGCCTCGGAAGTATAGGCCATCCGCGTCGGCATCTCTCCCCGGGCATGCAGCCAGGCATAAGCCGCCAGGTGGATCGGATGAAGCCGGGTAGAGATCGTGGTCACACCCTGGGCCGCCATTTCTTCCATCTCCAGCTTGTAATAAGGGCCCAACTCTTCCGGAGGAATCGGGGGCCAGAACTCGTAGTGTACGGTCATGTTGGCCACTCCCGTCAACGACCCGGTGGGAACCCCGTTCTCGTCGCGGCGCACACCCCGAATGTCGGGATATCGCGCCAGCAGCGGTTCCAGCGCTTTCGTGTTGGCGAGGCCCTCGACAGAGGTGCTCCAGTGCAGGTACACCGGGTTGTCCGGGGCTACCTGATCCAAATCGAACCGTGTCAC
>JADFGZ010000249.1 GCA_022567475.1 Acidobacteriota bacterium
CGGTTCGAGGCGTTCAATTTCTTTAACCGGCCGAATTTCGGCATCCCCGCCATGGAGGTGATGCGCAGGAATGGACGTGTCCGTGGCGATGCCGGAGAAATCACTGACACCAAAACCACTGGCCGGCAGATCCAATTTGGTCTGAAGTTGATCTTCTAGGCGTCATCGCCTGGGGGTGCAATAGTTCCATAGCCGGGTCCTGGAGTCCTCTCTGCTGCATTTTGTGGAGAGGGCCTCGGGTCCGGCTGACTTGCTTTACGCATTACCGCAAAAACCAACCTGCAAGTTTTGATTCCGGCTCAAGGAGCGCCCGGAATTTTGGCCAACCGTTTGCAGAAAGTGGAGGTTCAGTCTGGATTGAGGGCGCACTCTGCGGTAAACTGCGGAGATTCTGCGGTGTGCAAATCAGAAGGAGGAAAGTGACCAACACAGCAAGGCGTTTGCAGCGCTTAGCGGTCTGCGTCTGGACCTTCGGGCTCGTATGGGCCATCCTGCCTGTATCTGTGCAAACTGCATTTGCGATGCAGGCAGAGGAGACTGGACAGGAAGTGAAGCTGAATGTGGGCCTGTCGACGGCCAAGCCAGGCGAGCCGATCGACATTCCGCTGACCTTATCCAAGGGCGATGAGCCGCAGCTCAACAAGGTGGTGGGTGAAATCGGTTTCCCGAAGGATACGCTCTCCTTTGTGGATGTCGAGTTGGGGTTGTCGGGCGAATTGTCGGAGGTAAACGTCCAGGCTGTGGAGAAGGCGGACCCGGACGATGACAAGGTTTCCCTGCTGGAGGTGACGATCTCCGGCGAGAAGCCGATCCGGCCCGGCATTCTGGCCTATATCAAATTTCGGGTCTCCACGAATGCTACAAAAGGAACGATTACGCTGGAATTGAAAAGCGCCAAAGCGACCACTATGGAAGGGGAGCCTGTGCAAATGGCCGAAGGAAGGGATGGCCAGGTGGAGCTGTTTGGGCTCGAAGAGGAAATTCCGGTGGTTGGTTGCTTTTTCTTCACTCATTGAGGCGCCAGCCTCGGCCAGCCGATTCGCATGGCCATGTTCGCTATGTTATGGGTGCTCCACAGGTGAGGGCTGCGGGATCGGCTGCATCAAAACTTTTCCTGCAAAGATTGAAAAGACTGGAAAGATCGGAGGAGGGAACATGAAGAAGATGAGAACAGGCTTTTTCTGCGTGCTGGTGCTTGGGGTGCTGTGTTTGCTCGCGAGCCGCGGGGCATTGGCGGCAGGCATGGAAGCGGACATGGTGATTACCAACGGTAAAATCCTCACGGTGGACAGCGCCGATCTGAATGACTTCACCGTTGCCCAGGCAGCAGCCATCTACAATGGGAAATTCGTTTTCGTGGGAAACAATGAAGAAGCCCTGGAGTTCGCGGGTCCGAGCACCCGGAGAATCGATCTGGATGGCCGGACGGTGATTCCCGGGCTGGTCGAAACCCACAACCACATCTACAGCTATGGCTCCCATTTCTTTCCGGAGGGGAAGAAGCAGGTAGGCGAAATGGATCCTCCCATCCCCTGGACGAGCAAAGAGGATGGCTTGGCGCAGTTGCGCACCATTGCCTTAGGCAAGAAGCCGGGAGAGTGGATCATCACCTCCCTGGTCGGGGCCAGAGGGATGGTGCTGGAGCTGATGCTGCAAAGGGGCGAAATCAACCGCTTTGATCTGGACACGGTGACCCCGGACAACCCCGTACAACTGTCCGGGGGTTCTACCGACCGGGGATTGGTGAATACCAGAGCGTTGGAATTGCTCCTCGAACGGTATCCCAATCTTACGGGTGTGATCCGGGACGACCAGGGTGTTCCGACCGGGATGGTGCGGGGGGTTGCCAATCTGACCACTCAATACGAATTTTGGGAACAAGTCCCTCCAGGCGATCTGGCCCCATACTATAAGATGGAGATGGAGGAGATCGCCGCCCAAGGCCTGACGACAGTTTCCTCACGCCTCTTTCCCAACCACTTGGCCGCTTATTCCTGGTTGCATGCCCGGGGAGAGCTGCCGGTGCGGATGGCGTACACGCTGGAAGCAGCTACCCGCAGCGAAACGCCGGAGGCGATTATCAGCCGGCTGGTGGGATTGCAAGGCGGCTCGGGAGAACAGATGTGGGGCGCGGGCGATGATCTGTTGTGGATGATCGGATTGTCCCCCGTGAGCATCGACAGCGTGCCCGGCAGCGGCGGTTCCTGCATCAACAATACCTACCCACGCGAGGCCCTGGATTTCCCCCTCTGGCGCTTTCAAATTTACGGGCCGCATGGGGTATGCAAGTTGACGGATCCGACTTACCACATTGCGGACATGATGCGGGCGGCCGCCAAGTACGGCTTCCGAATTGCCGGGATGCATTCGGGCGGGGACCGCGGGATTGATCAGTTTTTGGATTTGGTGGAAGAGGTAAGCCGGGAATATCCGGACGTTGTCGAGCGCCGTTGGTCGATCGATCACTGCCGCTTCCTGACGGACGAACATGCGGAACGAGCCAAAAAGCTCGGTTTGATGTTCAGTTGCGGTCCCAAGTATATTTACGGCGGGAAGAGGGGAGATATTGGCGCTTATTCCGTTCTCTACGGAGAAGCCGTCGCGGAGGATGTGGTCGTTCCGTTGCGGAGACTGCTGGATCACGGTCTGCGCACGACCCTTCAGTTGGATCAGCACGCCTTCCATCCCTTTCTGGCATTGGAAGTGGTGGTGAATCGGAAGGACTCCTCCGGGAGGGTCTGGGGACCCCAGCAGCGCGTCAGCCGGCGCGAGGCGCTTTATATGTACACGCGCTGGGGGGCGGAGTACGTCCTGAAGGAAGATCGCTTGGGCACGATCGAGACGAGCAAGCTGGCCGATTTTGTGGTGCTGAATCAAGACTATTTGACTGTGCCGGAGGATGAGATTGGCCAGATCGACCCGGTATTGACGGTTATGGGGGGCAAGATTGTTTACACGGAGCCGGAATTTTCCCGTGCTGTGGGATTGCCCACCGTGGGATTCCAGGGTGACCGGTCCGGTTGGTTACGGGGAATAGAGGGCGAAGGCGCAAGAGGTCGATAGTGTAGGCCCTGACGAAAAGAAAGACGAAAAGGAAAAAGGCGGGTTCTTCGCCGCCTCTTTGATCTAAAGGCGATTGTTCTGCAACCGGCGCCTTAACCAGGGAGGGTCGCGCCGGTGGTGTTGGTGTTTGGTCCTTGGGGCTCGGAGCCAGTTTGCCGGACATCTTTAACCTTTGCCGGGCATCAGGGCCGGGCAACAGGGAACGATAATTCCCGCAGGAATGAAGGTTCCATGAGATAAATGGTCGGGGCGAGAGGATTTGAACCTCCGACCCCCTGCGCCCAAGGCAGGTGCGCTACCAGACTGCGCTACGCCCCGATCTTTTTTCTCCTCCCAATTTCTTCCATCATACTTTACCGGCTCGCCATCAGCAACCCGATAGCAGTGTTGGGAATCTTTGAGGCAATTTATCATCGGCGGCAGCCCGCCGTTTCTGGCGTCTCGGGCCGGGAGGTATAATGGTCCGCTTAGGAGAGAAGTATGACAAAACCTATGTTCGACACCTCCCGCATTCGCAAGCTGGACGAGCACCGTTACATAATTCCCAAAGAATCGCGCAGTGACATGCGCACCAATGCGGTGATCTATGCCAGCGAAAGGTTGATGGCCGCCATCCGGAAGGACCTTTCACTCGAACAGGCCGTGAATGTGGCCACCTTGCCGGGGATCGTAGGCGATTCGCTCGCCATGCCGGACATCCATCAGGGTTACGGTTTTCCCATCGGCGGGGTGGCGGCTATCGACTACCGCAAGGGCGTGGTCTCGCCCGGCGGCGTCGGCTTTGACATCAACTGCGGCGTGCGGCTGCTCGCCACCTCGCTTACGCGGGAGGCGGTCGCTCCTCGTCTGCGCGAGTTGATCCAGCAGCTTTTCCGCGACATTCCCTGCGGCATCGGTCGCGAAGGCGCCGTCCCGGTGGATTCCGAAGGTCTCGACAGTCTGCTCACCCGTGGCGCGGAGTGGGTGGTGGAGCGCGGTTACGGCGAGCCGCCAGATTTGGAGTATTCAGAAGAGCGGGGCCGGATGCGAGGGGCTGACCCAAGCCGTGTCAGCCAGCGCGCCAAGCATCGGGGACGGCCCCAGGTGGGCAGCATCGGCAGCGGCAACCATTTTGTGGAGGTTCAGTACGTTCAGAAAATATTCGAGCCGGAAGTGGGCGAGGCGCTGGGGCTTTCCGTGGGCCAGGTGGTGGTGCTGATTCATACCGGCTCGCGGGGGCTGGGCCACCAAGTCTGCACGGATTTCCTGGCGCAGATGGGCGCGGCGATGAAGAAGTACAACATCACGCTGCCGGACCGCCAGCTTGCCTGCGTGCCGATACAGTCTCCCGAGGGGCAGGATTATCTGGGGGCGATGTATGCCGCGGCCAACTTTGCCTGGGCCAACCGGCAGGCGATCACTCACCTTACGCGCCGAGCATTTGCCCGGATTTTTGGCGACGGCGCGGCGGTTCGCGTCGTTTACGACGTGGCGCACAACATCGCCAAGCGGGAGACGTACGAGGTGGGAGGAATAGAGCGGGACGTTTTGGTCCACCGCAAGGGAGCGACGCGAGCCTTCCCGCCCGGCAATCCGGAAATTCCCCAGCGGTATAAAAGCATCGGCCAGCCGGTCTTGATTCCCGGCAGCATGGGGACGGCTTCCTATGTTCTGGTGGGGGCGCAGAAAGCGATGGAAGATACCTTCGGCAGCGTCTGCCACGGGGCAGGGCGACTGATGAGCCGCACGGCTGCGAAGCGAGGCCGGGATATCCAACAGGTGAAGAGGCAGCTGGAGGAGAAAGGCATCTTCGTCCAATCGCGGACCCGTGACGGAATTCTGGAAGAAATTCCCGAAGCCTATAAGGACGTGGATGAGGTCGTCGAGGTCGTCCACCAAGCCGGCCTCGCCCGCAAAGCCGCCCGCCTGGTGCCGATGGGGGTGCTGAAGGGGTGAGGGAGTGGGAAAGGACAACTGCAAAGCTACCCAGGAGAGTAGCGCGTTACCCATGCCACGTAAGCAAGAACTATTGTCCCCACAGCTATGACGACAGTTAGTGCGAGGTTGACCCTGGCTAACCTCTGCGTTGAGCGGCTAAAATCTGTAATGGCCTCTCCTACTTCCCGGCCCGATTCCTGCATTGAGTGGCTGAACTCTTGAACTGTCTCAGCCAGTTCCCAGGCGATCTTGACTCCTATTCTAGCCACTGTCTTTTGCCGGGTCCAGTCACTTGTATCTCGGCCAACCTCGGCAAATAACTTTTCGTATTCCTCTGACACCGGATTGGGTCGATCAGACTTTCGGCTCATTTCTTCGGCCCTTTCAGAAATAATGTTATACGACGTGCTAAAGCAAGAAGTCGCGAGGACACATAATACCGCAAACAACAGACTGGATAGTTATGGTGGAGCAGTTGGAGAAGCAGAATCGCAGACTGAAGCAATAGGAGCAATGGCCCTGATTCTCGTTGCTTACGTTCTGCTGATGGGCCAAGCCTCACCGAACCGGACGGTCAAGGCGAATGGGTTTTTCCTAATAGATGAAAATGGGAAGACACAAGCTGCGCTTGATCTGGGTCCAAACGGAGCAGAATCATTTGGTGTCTGGGACGCCAACGGGGATATGCGAACACGGCTATCCGAAAGAAGTTTAATTCTTGTGGATGCTGAGGGATTTCACGTTGTGGTTGGAGCCACCGGTCTCATAACTCCACGCACGGGCAAAACCCGCAAGACCTCTGCCGCTTCTGTTGTTCTATTTGACAAGGACAAGAAGGTGCTCTGGTCTGCCCCATAATCGTGCCCCGTTCCGCATAGAAACGGGCGTGTGGCAGGGCAGTCGCGGGTCGGAACAGTTGGCGATTAGGCATTCACCTCACTCTGCTTCAAGGCGCGGATGGGAATTGGCGTCGTCTAACCGCTTCGTTAACTATATACTAGTTGTGCCCCGGATCGAGATCCACATGCTCTGGATCTTCCATCTGCGGACGAACGCCCTGAATGACGCGGACCGGTGGCGCCTTCCCATTAGCTTTTCGTGAGCTTAACATCGATAGTATATTCCCCCTTTGTTCCTGGACCTCTGATCTCATTGTGAGAGGGTTCCCCACCGGCAGCAGGGATAGTAAGCACCGTGGCCCCTCTGAAAAGGACCTTATCGCCACCTCCTGCAAGCTTTTTGAGTGCGAATGCCTCTACATCTTCTGCGGCGTTTCCGAGGGAATCGGTCAGAAATGCGACAGCCCCGGGGATAGCGCTAGGGATAAGCGCTCTGGCCTTGCCAATCACCGCTTGGATGATAGGAGTTGCTATCTCTTTAATTTTTTCCCAGGCACCTTCACGGTTAACGTCAAACACTTTAATTTGGATGGAATGGACATTTTTGCCTTTGAAACGAAGTATGAGGCTATCCCAATCGCCAACATGTTTATCGGGCCCCGTCATGTTAAACATAGGAGCTCCCGCAGGATCGCGGACATAGTTCGGTTTGTTTGAACGATCTGTGGCACACTCCCAAAAGGTGTCTAACCCCGGCATAACCGCGTGTTCTGTGGCAAATCCACC